>NZ_JADAIN010000055.1:0-20109 GCF_015676285.1 Acinetobacter sp. Res13-Abat-PEC15-P4-01
CTAGATTGAGCGTAGCGAGTAAAAAAGCTTTATGAGCGAAGCGAATTCCGAGTTGCTTTTGCTCTTGCCTTTGCTTTTTCTCAAAGTCACAACCGGATGATCTAAAAAATTGCCCCACGAATCGAGCGAAAGCGAGATTCAATAGAGTTTGAGCGTAGCGAAAACCAAGGGCAATTTTTCCCTCCTAAGGCTTTTAATAATTTTTAAGTTTTTAAATGCTTTTAGATCTGCTGTAAGCCTTTATTTATAGTATATACAAGAGATATACCACACCAAAAAGTCACCTATTTACACCACTGATTAATGATGGTGTAATAACACCACGTATAATAAAGGTGTAGCAAATGCCTACCAGTGAATTAATAGTAAAAGATAATGCTTTAATTAATGCGAGTTATAATTTAGATACCGTAGAACAACGGTTAATTCTACTGGCTATCTTACAAGCAAGAGAAACAAAAACAGGGATTGATTCAAACACTAGGCTACGGATCCATGCCAGTGACTATATGAGCAGATTTAATGTTAGTAAGCATGCCGCCTACAAAGCCCTAAAAACAGCAGTTACTAATCTTTTTGGTAGACAGTTTAGCTACCAAACAATTGATGAAAAAACAGGAAAATCAAAGAAAGTAATTTCTCGATGGGTTCAAAATATTTCTTATATTGATGATGCTGCAACCTTAGAGGTTACTTTTACAATGGATGTAGTCCCTTTAATTACACGTTTAGAAAAACAATTTACAAGTTATCAGTTAAAACAAGTTACCCAATTAACAGGAAAATATGCCATTCGACTCTATGAGTTGCTTATAGCATGGCGTGAAGTCGGTAACACTCCTATATTTGAAGTTTCTGACTTTCGTTCGAAGCTTGGCTTAACTTCAGATGATTACCCAAGACTAGATACATTTAAACGACGTGTACTTGAATCAGCAGTCAAACAAATAAATGAACATACAGATATCATCGTTAAAGTTGAACAGCATAAAGAAGGTCGCTCTATTTCTGGGTTCTCTTTTAGCTTCAAACAAAAAAGAAATCAGAACAAAGCAATAGAACGTAAGAAAGATCCCAATACATTAGATATTTTTTCCAGAATAACAGATGCTCAACGCCACTTATTTGCTAACAAGCTTTCGGAATTACCTGAAATTGGGAAATACTCTCAGGGCACTGAAAGCTATCAACAGTTTGCAATAAGAATTGCTGAAATGCTTCAAGATCCTACTAAGTTTCAAGAATTACATCCTTATCTTGAAAAAGTTGGCTATCGTTAAAATACTGATGTAACGTTACATGATTAATTATTGTCTACAAGCATACAGATTTTTACTTGGGTTACATAATGAAAGCACTATCTGTTATTGAGTTATCACAACTTTATGGGATGAATCGACAAAGTATTTATAAGCGTATTCCCGTGCCGGAGCAGGTTGAACAGGAACCGGAGAAAAGGGGCTTTTGGAGCCGTTTTTTTAGACCCTATGATTAACCACGATTGTTTAACTGATATGAACAAAGTCGTGAAACTTTGATTAAATAACAATCGTGGAACGTGAAAAATCATAAAAAAAGCCCATTCGGTGGCGATTGGGCTATAAACTAGAAACTACAGCATTGATTTCTATAGATAATTATAACGCATTTCGTATAAGGTGTATTATGTTAATTTTAGAAATTCTAAAAAAGGGATAGTTTTTAACTATCCCTTTATCTTGTAAAAATTATCTTAGTAATAATACTGGTTTTGTAGAACTTGATAACAATTTGGTCGTCGTACTACCAATAAAAAACTGGCGTATCTTTGAATGACCATATGCACCAATCACAATCATATCAATAACGTTTTTTTCTTGATAATCCAATATAGATTTCTCAACATCACCTTCAAGCACACTATCAATGACATCAAAACCATTATTTGCAAGTAGCTCTTTTGCCCAAGTGACTTGTGATGTCATATCACTATTTGGCTTACCAACATATACCACATGAGCTGTCAGGGTTTTTAATAAAGGGCTATTTGCAATTTTGTCTACACAAATACGTGCAGTAGGACTTCCATCAAAAGCAATTAAAAATGACTGAGGTGGACTAAACGGTGAGGATGTGATTAACACGGGTTTATGAAGAGCACGAACAACATTTTCAATATGGGTTCCAACTTTACTGGAATTGTGCTCGGTTTCAGTTCCATGCTTACCCATAACAAGAACTCGAATATCCTCTTCCATTCCCATGATTGTTTCTAAAAGACTGCCATGGCGTTGAAAGCTTTGAGCATCAATAGAGAACTTCTCCAATAGATAGTTTTTTGCTTCCCGAAGAAGAATTTGGCCATGCTCTAGCTCAATTTTCCCCTTACGTTCTTCCAGTTCAACCAACTCGTTTAGCAAGGTTTCTCGACTTCCTAGACCAATTGCACCACTTAAATCTTGTGGTGCTTTCGCTTTTGGCTTATCAATGACATGCAATAACTGAAGAGGTGAATTCAATTTATCGCTAAACCAAGCTGCATAATCACAAACGGTATTTGTTGCTAATGATCCATCAATACATGCAATAATTTTTGACATAATTCATCCCTCTTAGTGGCTATTTAAGCGATCTAAAGCATCTGGCTTATCATGGATACCAAACTTATCGACTAACGTTTTACTGGCTTCATTCATTCCAATCAGTTCGACTTCTGTTCCTTCACGTCTAAACTTAATGACCACTTTATCTACGGCAGCGACCGCAGACACATCCCAAAAGTGAGCCTGACTAACATCAATCACAACTTTTGAAAGTGCTTCTTTGAAATCAAATGCAGAAGTAAATTTATCTGCTGAGCTGAAGAACACTTGACCTGTTACCGTATAAGTACGGGTATTTTCAGGTTCATTAAATTCGGACTGAATTGCCATGTAGCGTTCAATTTTGTTGGCAAAAAATAATGCAGAAAGAAGTACACCAACTAATACGCCATAAGCCAAATTATGTGTCGCAACGACCACGATGACTGTAACGATCATCACAATATTGCTAGATAAGGGATATTGGCGGATATTGCGTAGTGAATCCCAGTTAAATGTTCCAATTGCTACCATGATCATGACAGCAACCAGTGCAGCCATTGGAATGGCTTTAAGCCAGTCACTGATAAACACCACCATAATTAACAGAAAGACCCCTGCACTAAATGATGATAAACGGGTACGTCCACCAGATTTCACATTAATAATGGATTGACCAATCATGGCACAGCCTGCCATTCCGCCTAAGAAGCCTGAAGCGACATTGGCAACACCTTGCCCTTTACATTCTCGGTTTTTATCACTGGTGGTATCTGTTAAATCGTCGACAATTGTTGCGGTCATCATGGACTCAAGTAAACCCACGGCTGCCAAACCTAGTGAATAGGGTAAAATAATCACTAAAGTTTCAAGATTTAAAGGGATATCAGGAAGTAAGAAAATAGGTAATGTATCTGGTAATTGCCCCATATCACCTACGGTTCTTACATCTAAACCAATGAACAAGGCAAAAAGCGTAAGGAGGACAATACAGATGAGGGGAGAGGGTAAAAGTTTCCCTATTACTGGGATATAAGGGAATAGATAAATAATAGCTAAACCGCCAATTGTCATCGCATAGACATGCCATGTCACATTAGTGAGTTCAGGTAATTGAGCCATAAAAATTAGAATAGCCAAAGCATTTACAAAGCCAATCACGACTGACTTTGATACAAACCGCATCAAGGCCCCTAATTTTAGATAGCCTGCTAGGATTTGAATAAATCCTGTCAAAATTGTGGCTGCTAATAAGTATTGCAGACCATGCTCTTTAACCAGTGTGACCATTAATAAAGCCATAGCACCAGTTGCAGCAGAAATCATCCCTGGACGACCGCCTACAAAAGAAATTACCACGGCAATACAGAATGAAGCATATAGCCCGACTTTAGGATCGACACCTGCAATAATTGAAAAGGCAATTGCTTCAGGAATTAGAGCTAAAGCAACAACAATACCCGCAAGAACATCTCCGCGAATATTGGAGAACCATTGTTCTCGAATAGTGGATAACATGAAAATAGCCTATTTTTTTAAATTTTAGGAAAGGCTAGTGATGTGATATATGACACACAAGCTACTACACCACATCACTAGACAGTGATGAGTTATTTACTGTTTTAAGAGATAAATAAACTTATGGTGGCGTAAGTGTCATATTAAGAAAGATATCTATTTTGGAGGGTTTCGGGGGCAATGATAGCAGTTAGGCCCTTTTCTATCCACCCTAACCGCAGTACTGAAGTAAAAGTAAGAATGATCATAGATAATTTTAGAATTGATTTATGTCCATTTAACATAATAGAGCTTATACGAAACGTAATCATAAATAGTTTTATATTTCAAAAAGTTATGCTATAAAAAATTGGGACGCAAAACCTAAAAAGCCGACTTGGAAACAAGTCGGTTTCTTTTTAAGCAAAACGGTAACTTTTAGCCAATAAAATTGATCAAAAAACATTCTCTTTTGCAGTTTTTCCTGATTTATCAAGGTTCACAATTCAGAAATAATCCCCAATTTCTGCGGACAACTCTTGGGATAAAATAAGCCAACTTTGTAAGCTAAAACTTACACAGATTTAAGGATTTTGCGGATTGGTAATTCAAGGCATTAATCCTATGATGGCTATATAGGGAACAGGATGTTTCCAGAAAAACAAGAATAAGAAAGTAGCGCAAGGAATGGGCAGCACGAGATCAGCAAGACGAGCAACCCAATCTAAAAAAGCCCGACAGGATGTCGGGCTTTTTTATGTCTTGAATCTGGATTTCGTAGATGAGATTTTATGTTAAATAATGGTTTTTATATGATCTAGTATTTCTAAATATAAGTGCAATTTTACTAAGGTTGCTTAGATGCTATGGAATCTAAATATCTAAATTGTTCATCCCCCTTTAGTATAGATCAAGCAGGGCTAAAGCATAGCTGGTACAAGAGGTGTTCGTGATGAGGACTGGCCACAGAATATCAATTAATTCTAAGCTTTTCTTGTTAATGGTAATGATTATCACTTATAATGCAAAGTTAGGAATTGTTAATTTGTCTATATTTTAGCTAGATAATTAATGATTTATTGAATAATTTGTATTTACCGCATGATTATCGAGCTGCTTTCTCATGGACAACATATATCCCTCTCCCCAGCAAAAGACGTTACAGAAAGAAATAGCCCATAGTCAGATGCACCATAACCGTTTCGTTCGCCTAATATTTATGATTCTAGGCGCTGTTTTTTTTATACTAGGTTTAATCGGAATTGTTCTTCCAGTCCTACCCACCACCCCCTTTATTTTGCTTACTGCCACCTGTTGGGCCAAAGGTTCCATTAAATTTAATAACTGGCTTCTTAATCATAAAATATTTGGCAAAATGGTCATTGACTGGCAGCAGCATCGTGCAATTCCGCGTAAAGCTAAATATTTGGCCTGGTCAATGATGGCGCTTTCTTGCGGTATGTTGTTCTACCGATTTTCTGATAATTGGCAATGGCTTGCTTGGGCTACATGTGTGATATGTATCACTGTTGCGATATGGATGTCTCGATTACCCGATGCCTAACTCCTATTATTATCACAAGATGTCTCTTTCACTCCCTACTTTATAAAAAGCAAAACCCTCTCAGATTACTTATTCTATTTATGATAATGATTGTCATTTACATTGTAATCAAAATATTTTATAGTGTAAGCACAATGTTAACAATGGTTAATGCTGCTTTCTTTAACGACAATGTAGATGTGAAGAGAGTGGTAGTTAATTTTTACTACAGGAAATTGGGGATGCTCAAGGGTTCAGCTTATAGAAAGTCGATACATATACCTATTCTCGAAATTAGGTCTAAAACCCTATTAAGTATTCTTGTTGGGACTTTAATGTATCAATCTGCCTTAGCGGATATTCAGCAGAAAGAAGAAGATCTACCGACATTATACATGGACAAAATCACTGTTTATGCTAAAAAAAATCCCCCTATAAACGTAGGGGACGACATCAAAACAGCCAAAACCATTTCAGATAACTTGATTGATAGTAATAAAGACTTAGTTCGTTATAACCCTGATATAAGTGTGTCAGATGCAGGTCGATATGGTAGTAATGGCTACGCTATCAGAGGTGTGGATGGCAATAGAGTAGCGTTAAACCTAGATGGCGTTAGCCTGCCAGATAAGCAAGTTAACGAGATATTTTCAGCCTATGGTTACATGTTTGAAGGGCGGCTGTCCCCTGATGTGGAAATTTTATCTGAGGTAGCGTTTGAGGTTGGTTCTGATTCTTTTAATTCAGGCAGTGGTGCAATGGGAGGGGCTGTTAGTTTCAAAACCAAAGACCCAGAAGATTTAATAAAACCTAATCGTCAACTTGGCGGCTATGCCAAAACAGGTTATAGCAGCAGCAATGAAGAGATCAGCGAATCCTTTGGTTTGGCAGGAAGGAACGATAAGCTTGAAGCAATAATTAATTACGTGCATCGTAGAGGCCATGAAACGAAAAATCATCGTATGATAGGTTTTGATAAAGAAAAGCTTAATCCTGCATATGACTTTATCAATGATCCAGACTATGCTTATCCCCGCACGGGTTATAGAAGCAATACAGCAGCGATATTGCCTGATCCCTTGACTTACGAAACAGAAGCGGCGTTAGCGAAACTGTATGTCCATTTGAATGAAGAGAGTAGGTTAGGCTTTCATGCTACAAAGCAAAAAACAGATACGCTATCTAATAACTTTTCAAGAAAGACTTTTTCACCAAGAATTGGTAAAGACAACGTCGAATTAGAGAGCTATGGCATAAGTCATAGGTACATCCCTTCTAACAGTGAATTAATTGACCAAATAGATACCAGCCTAAACTACCAAAAGGCTAAAGCCGCTGCAAATACAGAAACCTATAGCCAAGATTGGGGGACGGATAATTACAGGCTAGATGGTTTAAAGCATCGTCCTCAAATAGATAAGACTTTGCAACTAAGTATCACAGCGAGCAGTTTTCCTGTACAAACTGAAAAACTCGGTGAGCATATTTTTTCAGTAAATACAAAGTATGCAAAAAAAGATCATAAGCTTATCTTAGAGGAATCATTTATTCCTGCTTCGGGCACAGCTGAATCTTGGTATGATTTCCTTGGTCCATCGGTGAAACAAGACGTATTTAATATTGCTGTTCAGGATAAAATCAACCTCACCGATAAGCTAGATACAGTGCTTGGCATTCGGTATGACCACTATAATTATAAGCCCTATATGGATGAGATTAATAAAAAAGGGATTGAAAAATCCAGCAAATATTATCCTGTGCGTATCGCCTACGAAAACGGTGAATTTGATCACAATAAAACAATGAGTAACATAGGAGGAATGTTCTCCGTTAATTACGAACTAACCCCTGATTTGCAGGCACAGTATCAAATATCTACCGGCTTTATGGCGCCAGCGACAAGTCAGATGTATTCTGCATTTGAGATGATGGGAAACAGTTTAACGCCTAATTTTCACCTAAAGCCTGAGAAATCACTTAACCATGAAATAAGTTTGCGAGGTGAATATAAGGATTTTAGCTTTAAAGCTACTGGTTTTTATACGAAATATAGCGACTTTATTAGCTTATTAAATTATCAGGAAGAACAAGAAAGATGCTACGAAGACTATTCGAGTGGTAAGCCTGTATGTTCCCCTCATACTGTCAATATGATTGGCGCTAAGAATATCGGCAATGCAAAGACGTATGGTATACGCTTAGGTGGTATGTGGGATATTGCTCAATTGGTTGATACAGAGGGCGATATCAAGGTGTTTGCTAATTTAAATTATGCTAAAGACGAAAGCGATAAAGGAACCAACCTACTGGCTACTCAGCCTTTGAATGCGATGTTAGGTATAGGGTATCAATCCTCTAAAAAAGATTGGCAGTTATCAGGAAACCTGAGGTATTTAGGCAGAAAGCATCCCAATGATGCAAAGGTTGTTAATTTAGAATCTAATGGCTTTAATTCACCTTATCAGGAGTATATAGCGCCTTACAAACATATTGATAGGTCTAAATCAGCCTATGTCTATGATGTCTATGGCAGTAAAAAAATAGGCTCACAATTAAAACTATCAGCAGGAATATTTAACCTCTTTAATACCAATTATGTTCCGTGGGACAGCCTACGCTCATTGGCAGAATTAAACGTCAACTCTATGGTAGATGATAAAGGCGTTGGTATTGAGAGATTCACCGCACCTGGTAGAAATTATAAGGTGGGTCTAACTTACGAGTTTTAGCGAATCAGCTAAAATCAGTAGCGCATTGTCCAATTCAGGGGGAACTTGAACATAGCATCATAAAACACAACCACACTCATCATATCTAACAACAACACACTTTTAGGAACTATTATGAATTTACCGCTTAGTGAAGCATTAAAAAAGTATTCCCGTCAAACACATGATAGTGTAGATGCGCTTGTTTTATCTATGCACCCGTTTGCCTCTGTTGAGAATTATAGTAAGTTTTTGCAAGCGCAAGATATCTTTCAGAAGACTCTAAAGCCTATCTATGATGATCTTGATTGGAACTATAAAATCGAAGGTCTGAGTCAGCTATCACGCTTAAAGCAAATCTCTAAGGATATGCAAGATCTTAATGTTAATCCAGTTTCAATGGTCGAGGAGCAACCTAATCCAAGTGGTTTTGAGGCTATTGGCTGGCTGTACTGTTCTGAGGGCTCAAATTTAGGTGCAGCAATTTTGTGTAAAGAGGCACAAAAGCTGAATCTAAGTGATTCTTATGGAGCCAGACATTTGGCTGCGCATGAAGAAGGGCGAATGAGACATTGGCGCAAATTTAAAGAGCAGCTAGATGGTCTAGAATTAACATCAGAACAGCGGCAACAAGCGTTACAAGGGGCCGAGGATGCATTCGCATTTTTTAAACGAGTGATTCGTCAAGTATAGTCTATATTTCAAGGGCATTATGCTTGTTTTTGCAAATGAGAAAGGATAAACAATAAAAAACCCCGGCATCCTGCCAGGGTTTTTTATTGGAACATTAGGTCTCTGTGCTCTTGCGTGTCTTATAGCGCCATCCTGGTGCTTATTTTTAATTATATGGAACTTCCTGTTCCTGACCACTTAATCATATGAAAATTCTATTATTGCGTATAGACGCAAAGGGCCGGAATTGTTGTGAGCATATGCGTACAAGATAGGCTAAAAACTGTCCCAGGTTTATCCGCAGGAAATGGGGATAATTTTAGATCCTGGGACGTTGAGAATATTAGAAAAACCGCAAAATCGACTACTTTTTAAACAAAATTATTGGCAAGAACTATCAAAACCGCTCATAAAAAAGCCGACTTGTTTCCAAGTCGGCTTTTCGGGTTTGCGTCCCCGATTTTTTATAGCATAACTTTTTGAAATATAAAACTATTTTTATATGCGTTTCGTATAACGCCCATTATGTTAAATGGAGGCTTTCACAGTTGAAATTTAGTATATAAGTATTCGATAAAGCCCTCAATTTTCTTAATCACGTATAAGCAGATATACAAAGGACTCAGATTATCTTGCTGAGCTTTCTGTACTCTATACTTCGCCCTTTCTAAGACAGCAATTACATAGTGTATAGAGCTTTTTAGAATTTTTTTAGAATCTTTTTTTGAATACAGATAACAATCAATTTTTTCAAAAGGCCCATCATTGACCAATATTTCCAATATAGTGTCGCTAATGGATTTACTTATTGATTGCTCCATATGTTCAAATTCATATGAATGTAGAGCTTGTGCTATAACTATTTGAAGATCCTTCATTATGATTATTTAATGTTAGCCAATTTTGATCCTAGCATTATCTCCTGAAAAGAAAAAGCGTATAAAACCTAAAGTAAACATTGAGTTATTTTTATTCTTCGTTATGAAAAGTTAAAAAAATGATTCTAGGGCCAGAGCTGACTTGGAATTTAATGGCGTTAAAGTACCTGCTGGTCATGTCCATGCAACATTAATGGCCGCTTTTGAATTTGCATATGCTCAAGTAATATCAACTGAAGATTATGTTGGCTAAAGCTTAAGATTTCCTAAAATTAACATAATACACGTTATACGAATTCCCAAGGCATGGCTTTTAGTCATGCTTTTTTTATCAAAAGACTATAGCTGAATGATAAAGAGCCAAATCGCACACAACCTCTATCATTAGACTTAATGTGATAATTAAATGATAGTATTATCATTAATCTAACAGAATTAAGATTAAATGATAGAAATGAATACACGTATTTATCTACGAGCTTCAACGGCTTTGTTGCACAAAGATTTGAAATGCAAAGCGCCCCTAATTGAGCCAAATTTAAGGCGTAACTTGGGTAAGTGGTCGACCTAATTCCGTAAATCTGTTAAGAACTGCTACACGTGCATGGATCTCATTCACTTGGCTATCAAAACTCCTTGCACTGAGTTTATCTCCTAATAATTTGATGCAATGCATCTTAGTTTCAACCAAACTTCGACGATGATAGCCTGACCATTTTTTCCATAGTGTCCTGCCTAAACGTTTAATTGTTCGAAGTAATTCATTTCGCTCTAGCGAGCTACTCTTTGTATCTTTCCATGGTTTCGCATTTTTTCTAGGTGGAATCACCGCATGCGCTTGCCGATCTGCAATGACCTGACGGCATTGCTTGGTGTCATAAGCTCCATCGGTATAAACAGAGTTAATCTGCTCATCTTGTGGAATCTGATTAAGTAAATCACCAAGCACCTGTGAATCACTGACATTATTGGTTGTAAGCTGAACTGCTCGTATTTGTAGGGTTTTAGCATCTATACCAATATGAAGTTTACGCCATTGGCGACGATATTCAGGTCCATGTTTCTTGCGTTTCCATTCGCCCTCACCTAGAAACTTCATGCCTGTAGAGTCCATGAGTAGATGCAGCCCATCGCTACTTTTTTGGTAGCTGATTACAATATCAATATGCTTTTGTCTTCTACAAAGCGTGGTGTAATCTGGAGCTATCCAATTTAATCCGCAAAGTTTAATCAGACTTTGCACAAAGCCAGTGACCATACGTAAAGACAGACGGAATAAGGATTTAATCATTAAGCAGCATTGGATGGCTGCGTCGGAGTAGGTTTGATTTCGCCCTTGTTTGCCTTTTGATGGCGCATACCATTGCGTAGCAGGATCAAACCAAATGGCAATATTTCCGCGACTCATAAGTGCTCGGTTATATGCGGGCCAATTGGTTGTGCGGTAGATTTTGTGTGTAGGCTTCTTCATTTGAAAATTATATCGCTGAAAAACCCTTTACAGATAGGTTTGTGCAACAAAGCCACATCAGGTTATAATGTGCTTAATATGACTTTAGCATATAAAAATAAGCTATCTCACACAGAATATGATTTATTCTTTAAAGCGAATAATTTACTTGATCAGAAAGTCTATGCCCATGAAACATTTTTGCCATATATTCCCCAAATTGGAAGAAATTTTAGTTTAGGCTTAAATCTTAATTTCTAGATAAGATACTGTAATCTTCTAAGAAAATTTCTTAGAAGATTTTTCTTATAAAATGATTAGATTAATAATTAAGCTTTGAAGATTAGGAATAAATGAATGCCTTTTTTAAAAAAAAATATCACTAATACTTTAAACTTATTTGATATTTTTATATTAACCTTAATTTTTTTTGGTCAAGCAATATACCAATCAACAGGAGAATTTTTGAATTCATCTGATTATGGAGATACTGCTTTAATTAGCTCATATGATTTGAAAATAGCAAATTATTGGGGAATAGGTTTTGAGCTCTTAAGCCTAGGAATAGCAGCTATTTACTTATTTATACGTCATTTTAATTTTCGATTATTTAATTTCAATATTAATAGATATACTATACCATTAACATTAATTTTTATTTTAACCGCAGATATCATTGCCAGTTTATATGACTATTTATCATTTAATTTTTTTTCAATACTTCCAAAAAAGGTTAATACAGATAATATAGATTTTTCATGGTCAGTAGATTTTATTTTTTATTCATTATTAAATGGATTTTATGAAGAATTTTTTTTCTTGGGTATATTATTTTTTATTTCAAAAAAATATTATCCTATAATGTATATTTATAGTCTTTTGATTCGATTTAGTTTCCATACCTATCAAGGTATTTCTGATGCATTAGCAATCACCACTCTAGGTATTGTATTTATAATTTTCCGGCAAAGATTCTATAGTCTTATCCCTTTTATGCTTGCTCATGCATTTTTTGATGTATTTGGCTTAGGAGTTCTAGGGACTTTTCTGTACTGAACCAGTAATTTTAATTAAAAAAATGAAAATACAAGTATGTTTACAAATAGATATAAATTATAGATAAGAAATTAATTTAGAAGACTAGAGACATCAGTTAAGTTTCCGGGTTAAGCTAGATTTAATTGGTTATGTGCGTACTAATCCATTGAAATAAGCCAATCATTCAAATTATGGAATCATTGGCTTAACCAAGATTAAAGGTATTTTGTTATAATGCTTATTATAAACTCTAAAGCCTAAATGTAGATCTAGATTTTTTATCTGATTTAATTAATAAAGCGTATAACAGCAGAAATTATAAGTAGTACTGTGGCTACCAGTGTTAGATAGATGCATGGCTTAGTCATTGCCTGATCATCTACTTTGAAAAAGTTCTTGATTGGATTATTCCAATATGTCATTTGGCTCCAAGGATACCAAAAGCATAAAAAACCTAAAGTACTTAAAATATTAGCTAAAGTGAAAGTTTCGAACAACGCTATTAAACTGATTCCAACAGAAATTGCACCTATAGAAAATCCAAACCAAGATTTAATTAATGGATTATTCTGAGTATTTATTGATGAGTGATTCATAGTAGCGCCATGTTATTCATTTAAAGTACAATTTGTTGGCAAATTTGATACCGAAGAAAATCATCAGCCAAATAAAAATGAAGTGTGAGTTTTTTCCAATAAACGTGTTTTCTAACTCATTAGCAATAATGATGTTTTTGTAAAATAGCCAATAAATTACTGTAAAGGCTAAAAAAGAAAGCAAAAGTATAAGTGCTTTACCAAGCATTAATTTTACATTTTTATTAGGTATATCATTAAGTAGAACTTCGATGAGAATGCTTGTAATAAAGTATGCAGGAACTATATATGCCAAAATTTCGGGTATCCCCCCAAAAATGGGCTTTCCAGTAGAAGTATTGATAAATATAAAGTAAGTAACCCCATATAAAAAAGCTAAACTTACAACAAGAATGATCCATCGGAGTTTTTCTTTCATTTTATTAAAGTGAATAAGAATTATTTACAATATTAACAGGTTTTATAAGTATTTAATATTTATTAATTTATAATTTTTTGGGAGGAAATTCGTATAACAGCCATTATGTTAAATAGAATCAAAAAACCACCAATAAAATCGTTATAGTATTATTATTTATTGAATAGATAAGAGAATTAAATTAGTGAAATACTCAAATGAAAAAATAGTAAAAGCTCTCTTACTTTCTCCTTTACCACTACTTTTTTTCACAGCAGTCCTGTTTATCGTAATGAATCAGGAATACAGCCTATACTCGATTTTAGTGGTTCTTGTAGGGCACGGTCTTGTCTACTTGGCTTATTGTATTTTGACTGTACCTTTCAGCTTCATATTCTCAATTCTTTTAAATCGTTATAACAGTCTTAATTTATTAACTATCTGTATTGCCTCTATAATTATTGCTACTCCATTTTTTATTCTTTTTGGATGGAGTCACACAGGAGAAATTTCGAAAGAGTGGTGGAAGATGTATACAGATACATGGACTATCTTTATGGCTCTATTTCCTGGCTTATGTTATTGGCTATTTCTGATTAACCTAAAAGATAAGAAATCAAAGAATATTGAATAAACCATTGCATAGAGATTCTTAAATTTCCCTAAAATTAACATAATACACCTTATACGTAATGCTTGATATTTCTCTTTAAATATCATTATATTAAAGCAAGCCGTTCTGGAATATAGGGCACCAGAGCGGCTTTTTATTGATTATTCATGTTCCACGCTTAAAATTCGAACAGTGTTTCATGATTTTTATAAGTTAAACTAAATTTAGTTGCTAATCCCAATAAGCTATTCACTAACTTGTAAATATCGGTATACCGCCTGACGACTAATCCCAAAAGCTTTCCCTAATGCCATTTTCGATGGATACTTCCCCTCCTTCCATGCTTGTCGTAAAGCTTCAGCTTGGTCAGGCTTTAGTTTATGCACCCGACCTTTGTACTTCCCCTGAGCAGAGGCGAGTTTTATTCCTTCCTTTTGCCGCTCTAAAATGATCTCACGTTCGAACTGTGCAAAAGCACCCATCATTTGAAGCATCAAATTATCCATCGGGGTGGATTCGGCTGTAAAAGTAATATTTTCTTTTACAAACTGGATGGCGATCCCTCGTTTGACCAGTTTATCTACTTCAGTGACCAAATCTTTTAGGCTTCGCGCAAAACGATCCATTGAATGTACAATCACCCTGTCCCCTTCCCGGACATAGTTCAACATTTCCTGAAATTTAGGTCGGTCAGTATTTTTACCTGAAGCACGGTCAACAAAAATCCGATCGACCTCAATTCCTTCAAGTTGACGTCCAGTGTTTTGCTCGACAGAACTTACCCGGACATACCCTACTTTTTGGCCTTTCACTTTTTCACGCCCCAATTGGATAAAAATGAACAATTTCGTAAATTATAAATCTTTAACACTAAAGTTACATGTTACTTATGATTAAAAATCATTTAAATGATACATAATTTCATGAACTTTCAGATTGTAACTTTAGGGTATAATCTATAGTTACATAAATTTAGATATTAAAAATTTGTCTCCGATAAACCCAGTATGGTTCAGGTTGTACTCCTGAAACATTACGTGTTTGGCATCAAAAATATCTGGATAAACAAAATCCAGTTAAAGTACAGCAGCTTTCAGATCAAGAACGTATTAAACAACTCGAACGTGAAAATAAAGAACTGCAACGTGCTAACGAAATTCTACGTAAAGCAGCTGCTTTTTTCGCCCAGGCGGAGCTCGACCGCCCACACAAATAATGGTGGATTTTATCCATCATAATAAAGAGCTATACGGAGTCGAGGCGATTTGTAGAATTTTACCTATCGCACCTTCAACCTATTACCGGACTTTAGATCTCTGTGATGAGAAGCATTGCTTCGCAAGGGAACATCGAGCGAAACGAGATCTACATGATGAGCATCATGCTGAGCAAATCAAACGAATTTGGAAAGAAAGTTCAGGTCGATATGGTGTGCGTAAGGTCTGGCAACAATTGAAACGTGAAGGTTATGTTATTGCACGTTGTACAGTTGCTCGATTGATGCAGAAGCTAGGTATACAAGGTGTTTGGCGTGGTAAGAATAAACAAACCACCCGTAGCCGAGATGATCAAAAAAGAGCAGATGATTTAGTGAAACGTAATTTTAGTGCTGATCATCCAGATCAGCTGTGGGTTGCTGACTTTACGTATATTCAAACTCATTCAGGCTGGGTATATACCGCATTTGTTATTGATGTGTTCTCACGAGCAATTGTTGGATGGAAAGTATCGACACGGATGAATACAGATATGGTGCTCGATGCATTGGAGCAAGCATTGCACGATCGAGGCATGCCAAAGAATGTGATTCATCATTCCGATAGAGGTGTTCAATATCTTTCTATTCGCTATACCAATCGTTTAGAAGCTGCAAATTTACGAGCATCAGTCGGTACAACTGGTGATTCATACGATAATGCTCTGGCTGAAACGGTGAATGGCTTATACAAAACAGAGGTGATTGAATATTTAAAAGCAGATTGGCAAGGTTTAGCAGATGTACAACTTGCGACACTAAACTGGGTAGATTGGTTCAATAAAAAGCGTGTACACAGTGCACTGGGTTATGTATCGCCTTTTGAGTTTGAAGCAATGTACTATGATAAGATTAACCCGTTAGGTCAGGTGGCCTAACTTAAATAAAAAGTCTCCGACAAACCCGGTACGGTTCATCCTTCCTTCCAGTCACCTAAGCCTATAATTTTTTTGTTTTCTAAGATGCTATATAAATTTTCATCAGAAAATGATTGATCATCTGGATGTATTTGCATATGCCAATATGTTGTCATTATTTACCCCTAATTTTTGAAAACTATCTAAAATTAATATCCCAAAGCTTTGAGATATCTAGACAATCTTTTTAGAGATTTATCCAAATGCTCTTCATCATTAGCTACACCTTTTTTTAGAACTTCAATTAACGCAGGGTTCTTTGACAAAGTGATATGAAAATCATCATAAATCGGCAAAGTTTCATTCTTAGCATAACTAATAGAAGCACATAACAAACTAGCTAAATCTAATACACGATGCATAGGCAATTCTTCTGATTGTCGAGACCACTTTTCGCCAGTGTATCTCCAGACTTTTGCAGACAAATCCATTTCTTTAGGATTACTCCATTGCGCTAAACCAATAGACAAGCCCTCAGCATCTGTTTGATTGGTAAATTTGCCATCTAATTGAGTGTAATCTTCTAATTTTACAATCGGTTTGTGTGATAAATGATTTGGTATATCCACGTTCTCAACCTTATTTACTAAAGTGTTTACTAAAATATTTAGTAAACTATTTAGTAGCTATGTTACTAAAGTATTTACTAAAGTAAAGCTTATTTTTAACACTGATTTAATATAATGGCCATTATGGGAAATTAACGTAATAATCAATGGATAATGGCTCGACATATCTAGATGATCTTCAATAGTTTAAAATCCTTGATTCAGTACTTAGTTAAAAACTATAGAAATCTAAAACATCTACTGGAAACTCATTTTTCAGAAAATGACGATGGCTGTGTCGCGACCCTTTAAAAATAACATTACGTGTGGAAATGAACTCTAAGTTAATAAAATTTATTTAATAAAAACAACAACTTATTTATCAAATGACAACCAATTTAATGCACAAAAAATGTTCAAAGAACCTAATCATTTTTTAATTTTATTTGAGTTTTTAAAATCTACTAGAAAGCTTTTAGGAACTATTTGTGTGATAAAATATTACGTAATAATCATAAGTTACGTAACTTGAATAAGTTGTCAAGGGAATTGTTGCCTAGTTATTTCTTTGTTATTTTATGAGTTATAAAAATCTATAAAAAAATTTTAGTAATAATTTATAAGAGATAAGGTTACGTAACAATCATAAGTTACGTAACTTAAATAAGTTATTACGGAAGTTGTTGATTAACTATTTCTTTAATTTCTTCAGAGCTTTTTGAAGCCAAATTTTCTAATGCAATTCTAACGATACTTGATCTACTAACACGAGCATTTTGACTTTTAACTACCAGTTCATCAATTAACTGATTAACTTCATCATTCAAAGAAAATGTACATCTAATAAATTTTTTCTCTTTGGTTTCTAAAGCTCTTACCCTTTTTTCAGCCCCAGATATGAATACTTCTGCTAACTGATCTTCTGGAGATATTTCAACTTTCTTTTTTAAACCGTTTAATCCAGCCATGATTAAATTCCTAAAAATTCATTAGCTATATTTTTAATCTCTGCTTTTGCTTTTTGATCACTATTTACTTCAAAAACAGAAAGGCCATTTTCATCAGCGTCATCATAGACATTTCTATTAGTCGTAATCGCATTTAACGCATTTATACCAAATGATTTACATGCATCTTTCGCATCTAAAATTCTTTGAACTTGTGATGGTAACGTTGGACATTGTGTAATAATTGCTCTTGCAATAAGATCTGGATTGACAGTTTTAGCTAATTTTAAAACTTGTTCCATATGTGCTAATGTTTTTAAATCCCTTCGTTTTGGTCTAAAAGGTAATAACATATGAGTAGCTATTGTCATTGCAGAACGTAAAGCTTCTGAATCTTGCCCACCAGCATCAATTACAATATCCTGATATCTACCTTGCAGATCTTTGAGAACTGAGCGGATATTGCCAGAAGCTTGAACTGAAGGAATATCTTTTAAATCATCATTATCATCACGTTCTTTTATCCAATCAGTTGTTGTTCCTTGAGGATCTGCATCTAATAAAAGGACATCCCTATTTTTTGTTTGAAGGTATACTGCTAAATTTTGAGATAAGCAGCTTTTTCCAGCACCGCCTTTTTCACCACCAACTAATATAATCATATTTTATGTAAGTTACGTAAGTTTAATAATTTAAGGAATGTAAAATGATTTCATGTAAAAATCAACTATCGTGATAAAAAAATAATTTAAAAGTTATCCACAAGTAAGGTTCTTTTTTATTATTTTATATATATTTTAAATTTATTATTTATATAACAGCTGTAACTATTGATATCAGGGGAATACAAAGAATTAAAGTGGACAGATTCCTACCAATAAGTGGACGGATTCCTACCAATAAGTGGACAGATTCCTTTATATAAAAGGACAGATTCCTTTATATAAGAGGACAGATTCCTTACATAAATGGACAAATTCCTTTCAAAAAAAACACTTCCGTTTATGGACGTTAAGTAGTATTGTCCATATATTGGTAATCAAATTTTTTAGCACTAACATATGAGCAATGTAATCTATAAAGATAATAATTTAATTGAAGCTTCCTATGCACTAAATCTTTCAGAACAAAGATTAATTTTAATAGCAATTCTTGCTGCCCGTGAGATTGAAAAAGAATTAACGGCCGAGACTATGTTAACGATTCATGCCTCGGAGTATATGAAACAGTTCAAGCTTGGCCGACAATCAGCATACGAAGCATTACAAGCAGCATGTGATAATTTATTTGAACGTAGGCTTACTTATAAAACAATAGATCCTGTTACAGGAAAAAAAGCAGTTTATAAGAGTCGATGGGTATCCAAAGTAGGTTATGTCAAAGAGGCTGCATGTGTGCAGTTGATATTTGCGCCAGATATCCTTCCGCTTTTCATTAAGCTTGAAGAAAAATTTACTAGATATGAACTTAAGCAAATTTCACAACTTACCAGTGTTTACTCTATTCGATTGTACGAGCTTTTAATACGTTGGAGATCCACAGGTAAGCTTTATGTCCCTATAGCAGATCTTAGAGAGAAATTAGGCTTGCTAGAAGATGAATACTCTCAAATGGGAGATTTTAAAAAGCGCGTTCTAAAAGTTGCTATAGAACAAATCAATAAATTTACTGATATTGAAGTTACTTATACCCAGAAAAAAGAAGGTAGGACTATTACTGATATAGAGTTTACTTTTTTTGAAAAAGATACCGTTCTAATACTCAGTGATAGAGCTCCAGAAAATTTATATAAATTAACAGCAAAGCAAATTTCATATTTTGCGCAAAAACTTTGCGATATTGATGACAATCCAGATTTTGGACGTGCTTTTGGAAAGATAGGCGAAACACAAGAAGATTTTCAGGAAAGAATTGAAGCCGAATTAACAGATCAAGAGAATGTTAAAAAATATTTTTCACATCTATTAAATGTTGGTTATAAACCAAAAAATGGGAAGCAAAAATAGTTACTGGATTGCTCACAGTATCCTAAACATGAGATAGCCTTCATTTTGAAGCGGCTCAAATGCTTCTGGGCTCATACCATCCAGATGTGAAGGCGCCTAATTCGATTGTAAAATATTCGATATAATCAAACACATCCGCACAGGCTATTTCTCGTGTTTTATGGCTCATCTTTTTAATATCCTAAAAAAAAGGGATACAGCAACAGCATTATCCCCCAACATGAGCTGTATATTGCGCAAGGTGGCGACTCATACTCTGAACCAAATTATGTTTTTGACAGAATTTCTCCCAGTCCACGCTACTGTATTGTAAGCCGTGATCTGAATGTATGATCCAGGTTCATTTGATCTACGTTACTATACAGCCATGGGAAGTGCATCCAAAACGATATTCTTGGTATGAGTGGGTTTTATTGGCAACCGAGGAATTTTTTCGAATATAAATCAAGAACTCCAGCCAGATATAATCAGCCTTGCCAATTT
>NZ_JADAIN010000056.1:0-6382 GCF_015676285.1 Acinetobacter sp. Res13-Abat-PEC15-P4-01
CTAGATTGAGCGTAGCGAGTAAAAAAGCTTTATGAGCGAAGCGAATTCCGAGTTGCTTTTGCTCTTGCCTTTGCTTTTTCTCAAAGTCACAACAGAATGATCTAAAAAATTGCCCCACGAATCGAGCGAAAGCGAGATTCAATAGAGTTTGAGCGTAGCGAAAACCAAGGGCAATTTTTTCAAACGTATTTTTAATTATTTTATATCTTTTAAATCTTTTCATTGAGCTGTATCCCTTATGGAGCAAGCCTTTCAACGTTTAACTATGACGGATTGACTACTAACTATGACGGATTGACTACTAACTATGACGGATTGACTACTTAACTATGACGGATTGACTACCAAATATGACAAGTATATAGTTGTCATATATAAAAGAAAATTAATGGTTTTATTTTGGATAAGAATCAAATTGTTAAATCAAATCAAGTTATAGAAGCTTCCTATCAATTAAGTGCTGTAGAACAGCGTATCGTCTTGGCAGCTATTTCACGTATTCCGAAGAGCCAGCCTATTACTGATGATGAGTTATACCCTGTAAGCGTTAGTGAACTACAGCTATTAGGAGTACATGAAAAAACCGCATACAGAGACTTAAAAGAAGGTATTAATAGACTTTATGAAAGATCTATTAATCTTAGTATTGATGATAAATCTATAAAAATGAGGTGGGTACAAGAGATCCAGTTTTTGGATAGTCAAAGTATCATTGGTATTCGTTTTTCAAAACCTATCTTGCCCTTCATATCTAATTTAAGTAGAGAATTTACTAAGTATGCTCTATCAGATATTGCTGGGATCAATAGTGGATATGGTATTCGTATTTATGAATTATTGGTGCAATACAGACAAATAGGTAAGCGTGAAATCTCTGTTGAGAGCTTACGAAGCATGTTGGAGCTTGGCAAAAAATACCCACTATTTGCAGATTTCAAAAAACGGGTAATTGATACTGCTGTAGACCAAATAAATGAATGCAGCCCATTAAGCGTTTCCTATGAGCAGAAAAAAACTGGTCGTAAAGTCACCCATATTCTTTTTTCATTTAAAGAAAAATCAAAAAGCATTAATCAAAATAACGAACAAGATAAGGTTTATAAACTAACAGACGCTCAAATCAATATGTTTGGCAATCAGCTTTCTCGCTTACATGAGCTATCGCATTTAGCAGCTCAAGGAGAAAGCTATGATGTACTGGCATCAAGAATAAAAGAAATGCTTAGAGATCCAATACAACAAAAGCAATTTATTCCTCATCTTAGGAATTTAGGTTTTAAAGGGTGAGGTTTGATTGTGTATGTAGCGGTTGACTGTTTCTTAATGTATCTTAGTTCACATAATAGACAACCTAAATTACAACATGAAATCACTATCTGTTATCGAACTTTCAAACCTCTATGGAATGACTCGTCAAGCCGTTTATAAACAAATAAATAAAGGTAATTTAAGTAAGAATAGCGATGGTAAAATTGATCTTTCTGAAGCTATTCGAGTCTTTGGTGAACCATCTAAACATGTGAACAGTTCACAGACAACCGAAACACGAAAGTTGTCAGAAGTTCACCTGCTTGAACAACAGGTTCACATTCTTCAAAAACAGCTAGAACAGGCTCATGACCGTGAGAAATTTCAACGAGATGAATTAAAAGCTAAGAATGATCAGTTACATGTTAAGGACGAACAAATTGAGGCAATGCAACGTCTATTAGAAGCCCCAAAAACCAATATGACTACGTTTACCGATCAGAAACCTAGCCAGAATATAGCAACGGATCCTCGGCCAGAACCTGAGCTGAAACATGACGGATTGACTACTCTGGAGCAGACTGAAAATAAGCGGATTCCAGTGCCGGAGCAAGTTGAGCAGGAACCGGAGAAAAGGGGCTTTTGGAGCCGTTTTTTTAGACCCTATGATTAACCACGATTGTTTAACTAATATGAACAAAGTCGTGAAACATTGATTAAATAATAGGCGTGGAACGTGAAAAATCATAAAAAAAGCCCACCAGAGGGTATGTGGGCTAAAATCATGTAACTACAGCATTGATTTCTAAAGATAATTATAACGCATTTCGTATAAGGTGTATTATGTTAATTTTAGATAAACTAAAAATTAAAGAGCAGATTAAGCATGTTTAACCCATTAAGTTTATCTTCCTTCAAAATTGAGCTACTTCGTAATACAGATATACTCAGTACAGCAACAGCATGCTTATATAGTTATGACCAAAAGGTTTACTTAATCACAAACCGTCATAATGTCACAGGGAAAGATCCTAATGATAAATGCATTAGTCCAACTGGCGCACTACCTGATCGAATCAAACTCTTTTTTCATAAGAAAATATTTAACGAACATGGCCATTACATTATTGAATGGATTGAAAATTATTTAGATTTATATAGTTTTGAAAATGAACAATATATTCCAAATTGGTATGAACATCCTATTCATGGTAAAGCTGTTGATATTGTAGCAATTCCTTTAGAAGGAGATATTTCCTCTATTCGAAAGCAAGGTATATCAAATGAAATTATTAATTCAATAAACTCCCCTATGATTGTTGATTTCCATATTCTTGCAGGAATGGATGCTTTCATTTTAGGGTATCCACTGAAATTAACAGGTGGTGGAAACTTTCCAATCTGGAAAAGAGGAACTATTGCTACTGAATACATAGTCAATTTAGACTATTTACCTAAATATTATATAGATACAGCTACAACAAAATCAGGAATGTCTGGTTCTCCTGTGTTTATTCAGTCAACAGGTATTACTTATCCTAAGGGAAAAGAAGAAATAGGAAATGGACTACTCGGCAACTGTTATAAGTTCGGTGGTATATATTCTGGTCGTTATAAAGTAAAAGAGGAAATGGCTGATCTAGCAATTATATGGAAACCTGAAGCTATTGATGAAATTCTAGCGACTCAACAAATTTCTTCTTATAAATATTATGGGTGAGCAAGTTAAATAATTGCACAAATGTATCCCATGGGATACAATAATTTTATGTACTCAATATACACCACCGAAGTCTTTGATGATTGGTTTGACAAACTTAAAGACCAACAGGCAAAAAGACGCATACAAGTTCGTATCGATCGGGTTGAAGATGGCAATTTTGGAGATACTGAGCCTGTTGGCGAAGGTGTTTCTGAACTACGTTTTTTCTTCGGTCCTGGTTATAGAGTTTATTATTGCCAACAAGGACAAAGAGTTATCATTTTATTAGCAGGCGGTGATAAAACCACCCAAAGTAAAGATATAAAACTCGCCTTGAAGCTAGCAAAAGACCTAGAGGAGGAACTATAAATGGCTATTAAACTTCGTAAGTGGGATAGTGCAGAGCACCTCAAAACAGAAGAGGATATGCAAGCTTACTTACAAGCATGTATTGATGAATCCAACGGTGATGCAGCCTTTATCGCTAAAGCACTAGGAAACATTGCTAAAGCTAAAGGTATGACTCAATTATCAAAAGAAACTGGCTTAGGAAGAGAAAGTCTTTACAAAGCTCTATCTGGGGATGTTAATCCTAGTTTTGACACTGTTATAAAAGTTGTTAAAGCCCTTAATTTACGCTTAGCTATTTGAAAAACAGGGAGAATATCTCCCTATTTTTATCGCTTTGGTCTTGTGAATAGTACAAATAATCCAAGTATTACATCTACTAATGCCCAGAAAATTATCACCATCCCTAAGCCTAATGTAGAACCTAATGTAGCTCCTGCTTGTTCATATTCATTTTGGCTAGAAGCAATAATTTCTGAAGCACTTCCACAAGATTTAAATGTCATAACTAGCATAAAAAGGTTAAAAAGAATAAAGAGCCATTTAAAAATCTTACCAAAGAAACCTCTTTTAGGTTTCATTAATCTAGCCCCACAAGATGGACAATCTAAGGCTTTATCACTAACAGAATGGTTGCATTCTGGACAATTTATTAAAGGCATACACTATTCCCTAAAGCAAAAAAATTGCTTTTAATTAAGTCATTGTTTTATAAGATTCTAACTTAAAATTAATTTTAGAGTATCTTTTTATGAAATACCTTCTGATCCCGACATTATTATTAACTACATCATCATTTACTTTTGCAAATAAAGAAGAAGCCATAAAAAATATTATGATTTATGATGATTTTACTACATGGATAGACAGTGGTGAGGCACTATTTGACTGGGAAAAGATAGTAAAAAGTTCTCCTAAAAAAGCAGTGACAACAAATAAAATTAAAAATGATTTTGCTGGGAATGAGGTGGCGGCAAATAGAGACTATGCGAATCAATGGGTACGCCTAAAAGGCACAGTTAAAAACGTAAAATTAGATAGTAATGGAAAAATGTATGCCGATTTAACAGAAAACTATGTAAATTATAAGGCTTATATTTCCGACTCTGAATTTGCGGCAAGCCTTAAACCCAACCAAAAAGTAGATATGTATTGTTTTAATACAACAGCCAATTCAGCAACTCAATGTATTAATTATCCAAGTTCAATTTGGGCAAAAGCATCAGAAGTTAATTTAGCAGAGATAAGAACAAATAAAGGCATGTCTTCATTTTCATCAATACTGTCTATCCGTTAGGTTTTTTAAGCCATCTAACGGCTATGAACTTATATGGTATTGGTAATACTCAAACGACCGGTATCTATTTCACATGTCCCGCAAGAAAAGATTGGAAAGATCTGTGTCTCAAAGAAATAAAAAAACGATTTAAAAATTTTGAAGTTACTAAGTCTATTAGTAACGAATATATTGAAATTAATGACGTAATTTTAAGTACCCAATCAATTTTAGATCCATACCCTCATCAAAGTATCTTAGAAGAAGCAGGCTCCACAAAAACTATAATTATAACTAATAAGAAAAAATTGGTTGAAAGTGAATGGTGGAATCAATGTCATCTACAGAATGTAGTAGATCTTTATTTAGATATGCTTAGAACACCACACTATTGTGGTGGAATTAGTCATGTATTAGGTGTGTATAGAGAAAATATATTGAAAGATAATGATTTGTTTCAAGAACTTATTACTAGCTTAACAAAAAATGGATCTATTATTGATAGAGCAAGATTTGGCTATATTTTTGATAAAGTTCTACTTCTAAAAACACCAGAAATAAAAGAATGGAAAGAGGAACAGCAAGGTAAAAGAGGGAGTTCAAGAAAGTTATTTTCAAATTTTGAATTTGACTCTACTTTCGATGAAGAATGGAATTTATCTATCAACCATCCAACAATCAAAAATTTAGTATTAAATACTACTACTTAACATAAAATCTCTTATACGCAGCCCAAGTTAATCTTGGGCTTTTTGTTCGATCTGATCATTGGCCTCAAACATGCCAGGATTGGTAATCCTAATGTTTTCCTGACAATTTCCGCAAAGCATCAGCCCTGCAAAAAGCTGTACGTTTTCCCTTGAATCACAGAAAGCACATGGTTTAGAAAGTTGAATAATATTACTCATGATTTTTTCCTTTCAGATAGCTAGCCTTGGCATGACTTCTTCCTTTAGCCTGCATTCCTCGAATCTCATATTTCTCTGTTTGTAGCTTCATAAGAATGCCTATTTGAAACATGTATATTTCCCCTAAATCTCCTAATAAATTTTCATTCAAAGAATTAGCTTGAGTAAATTGATCCAATGATCGATTAATATCTTTTTCAAAATCATTCACCAGTGTTTCAATCCGACTGACTTGTCGCTCAATGCTGGCCATCTGTAAATTATTGGTCAGAAGATCCCGCAGATAAGTCCCTAATTTATCGCCCTTCAACTGAGCCAAACGCTCATATTCTTGTGCAACCTGATTGTCTAATCTGACGGCAACGGTTCGAGTACTGTTCATGAAAAACTCCTATCATTTGTTTTCAATCTAAGCATCTAATTTCTAAAAAGTAACTATCAAATATAAGTAAACACTGTATTAAGTTTTAATGATTACAGGTTAAATATCTAATATAAAAAGAGAAATTCATATAAAAGCGTAAACAAAGCTGATTACAGGCTATCCTATTGTTTTGTAAGTAAATATTGCACTTTATCTGCAACAAAAAGTGTTTACAGCTAAACCTATGAAAAATAATAAAAATCATGATAAAAGCGTAAACGCTTTCCAGACATATAAAAAACCGCTGTATCCCTTATATTATAAGGCTTTGGGGCCTTTATCTTTAGATGCGTGGTGTGTGAACCAAAAATTGCCGGTATGTACCGGCTCCCAATCCATTTAATTGACTTAATTGACAGTAAAGATAGTGCTTGGCCAAAAGATATCCTGACTATTGTGTTTCTAAGAGAAAAATCTATAAGCGCAAACTCTAGCCTACAGATCAAAAATAAAACCCAAGTTAAAACGCTCTTACA
>NZ_JADAIN010000001.1:0-88434 GCF_015676285.1 Acinetobacter sp. Res13-Abat-PEC15-P4-01
AAATTAAACATTTGATTTTAAAGATATTGATAAAACAAAATCACTATAAATTAATACTTTTTTTTACAATGATTTCATCTTTTCTTAATACTTTTTCATATTTTTAAAAAAGTAGATTTTTTCAATCAAGCCTTGGAAGAATAAGATAATTCGACACTAGTAACGCAAATTATTAGCAATTTTTTGTATATTTTTACAACATATAATTAGATAGTTGGCACTTGTATTGCTAGAAAGCATTGCAGCAATATCGCTAAGTACAAAAAAAAACGGATGTCTGAAAATATGAAAATGAACAAAGAGTTTCGTTCTTTGGAGTCGCCAACAATGGGGAAAAATATTCTTAAATTAAGCATACTTAGTTTAAGTTTGATGTACCTCACTACAGCAAAAGCAGCAGAAAATGAAGAAAGCTCCCAAACAACCAAAGTGGCAAAAGTGACCGTGACAGGCTCTTCAATCAAAGGAGTTGCTGCTCAAAGTGCATCACCGATTACCATTATTAAAGGTGATGATTTAGCCAAACAAGGGGTTACCACAGTTGAAGAAGCATTGACCAAAGTCAGTTCAAACCAAGCAGGATTTTCAACTTCACAGAACGTCGGTGCAAGTAATACCGAGGGCTCTTCTGCCAACCTTCGTGGTTTAGGGACAGATAAAACATTGGTATTGCTCAATGGTCGTCGTTTGGCGTATAGCCCTTTCAGCACCTCAACGACCAATCTCAATATTATTCCAATGGCAATGGTGGAACGTATTGAGATTCTACGAGATGGTGCTTCTGCCGTATATGGTGCAGATGCAATTGGGGGAGTCATTAATTTTATTACTAAAAAATCTTTTGAGGGACTCAATATTAGTGTGGGTGCAACTCAACCTGAAGCCAGTGGAGGAGATAAACAAGACATTTCTATTTTTGGAGGATATGGCAATTTAGATGAACAGGGCTTTAATGTTTATGGTGTAGTAGATTACCGCAGAACCAATAATATCATGGCGAAAGACCGTAAAATCAGCCGTCGTGGTGGCGTCATCCCTGAACTGGGACTAGATGCCAGTTCAGCAAATGCCTTTCCTGCAAACTTTTTTGATCCTACATCCAATATTCTTGCCAATCCATATGGCAATGCAAATTGTAATAATACCCCCAATGTTATTGCCGATGAAGGCTTATGTTATCTCAACACACAGGCACTGATTGGTATCACACCAGAAGTAGAAACAATTTCAGCACTGGGTCGAGGCACATTGAAACTTACTGATCAATTTAATTTGATTGGAGAGTATATTTTTTCTCGCAATGAAGTAACAACCTCGATTGCGCCTGATGTATACAGCCGTTCCTTAACACTCCCAAGTACAAGTCAATATTATCCTGGCAAAGGAATCACACCCGCAGTGACTGGCTTGAATGATGCAGATTTACAACTTTATCTGCGTTCACAAGGAGGCAATCGTTCAGGCAAAACGACCAATGATTCACATCGAGCATTTGCTGGAATTGAAGGTGAAGCTTATGGATGGGACATTAACGCAGGTTTAACCTATGCAAAAAGTGAAGCAACCGATAGCTTTAATGCCGGTTATCTCAACCAAAGTAAAGTTCAGACTGCGTTAAATGATGGTTCACTCAATCCATTTGGACCTTCAGCAGATGCGAATATTTGGAAATCTTTTGAAGTGAAAGGAGACACCAACAAAGCAAGTTTAGATTCAACATCAGTTGATGTGACCGTATCTCGTCCAATCTACAGCTTAGCTGCCGGTGATGTTGGTTTTGCACTAGGTGGAAGTTTTACCAAACAAAACTGGGATCAAAAAATCAATGCCGAAATTGTGAAACAAGTGCCTGGCAGTGGAATAGATCCTAATAAGCCTGTGAGTAAAGGTGATCGTGATATTTCCGCCCTGTTTACTGAATTTCATATTCCGATTTTAGCCAATTTGGAGGCACAACTTGCAGCACGTTACGATGACTACAGTGACTTTGGTGATACTTTCAATCCTAAGGTTGCGTTACGGTGGGAACCCTTAAAACAATTAATGTTCCGTACATCCTATAGCACAGGCTTCCGTGCACCAAGTTTATACGACATCAACGCACCTCAAAGCCAAACCTATACAGGTTCAAGATACAATGATCCCGTACTTTGCCCCGGCGGCAATGCAACCTCACCACAGTATCAAACAGAATGTAATGTTCAGTTTAAACGTATGCAAGGTGGAAACCCTGATTTAAAAGCAGAAGAATCAACGTCATATACTGCCGGTGTAGTATTCGAGCCGATTAAAAATCTTGTATTTACCGCAGATTATTACAATATCAAAGTTGATAATCTGATCGATGCCATTACAGATTCAATTGTTTTCGCAGATCCAGACAAATATTCCAGTCTCTTTGTACGTGACGCAGATGGTCGAATCAAATATGTCAGTACCACGTTGATCAATATGGGAGGGATCAAAACGCAAGGGGTTGATTTAAGTCTGAACTATCTGACCCCTGTGACCAAAACTGGGCGATTTGGCTTTGGTATTGACGGGACATATGTCATCAAATATGACAAACAAGAAGAAAAAGGCGGTGAATGGGTCGGTCGTGTGGGGAGCTATTACAATCAACAAGTCTATACACGCTGGAAACATGTTGCCAATATAAATTGGAGCTACGACAACTGGAAAATGATCTTTGAGCAACAGTTCAGCCGTGGCTATAAAGATTCAAATTCAACTGGTGAAGCCCAGTATGACAGACATCGTGTCAGTGACTACACCCTCTACAACATCGCAGGCACATACAGTGGATTTAAGAATCTTGAACTCACTGCAGGAATCAAAAATATTTTTGATCAAGACCCACCTGCCTCAAATGTCACAGATAACTTCCAATATGGCTATGACTCAAGTTATGCCGATCCAACAGGTCGTGCATATTACCTAAGAGCGACCTATAAGTTCTAACTGGATATTTCACAAACATCAGCTCAGTTTCATCTGTTGTTTGTGAAAGTAAATCGTTCACATCGCCAAACAGAAAATTGAACACAATTTTTATATAGCCTGTTTTGCGCTATTTATTGTTTGTCTCTCATTTGAGGAGTCGCAATGGGCAAGAATTTTTCAGAATTAGAAAATAATTCTGTCAAACGCCTGATGGGGATTGGAGCTGTAATTCTTCTACATCTCATCCTCCTTTATGGACTGGTGACAGGATTATCGAAAAAAGTGGAAAAACCGACAGATGAGCCAGTTGAATTGCTCATCATTCAGGACAAAAAGCCTGAACCAGAAAAACCAAAACCTATTGAAAAACCACCTGAGCTTCCAAAGTTAGTGGAGAAAGTATTAAAAACACCTGATCCGAAGCCTCGTGAAAAACCTGTGGAAAAGACCAATCCAGATCCGAAACCCCAGGAAAAACCAACTGAAAAGCCAACACAGAAGACCTCTGAAAGCCCAGAGCCTACACCAACGCAAAAAGCTGAGTCAGAGCAAAAAACGAATCCTACACCGAAGCCTCAGCCAGCAGGTGAAACTCGAGGTGTATCTCGTGGTGAAGCAGGCTGCAAAAAACCTGATTATCCAAGGGAGTCTTTACAGAATGAGGAACAAGGCGAAGTACTTATTTCAGTCTTTGTTGGTGGTGATGGCAAAGTGAAAGAAGCCAAAGTTAAAAAATCGAGTGGCAGTAAGGCTTTAGATAGAGCCGCTTCCAAAGCTTTTAGTTTATGTACTTTTAAACCTGCCTTGAAGAATGGTGAGCCTCAAGATTCTTGGTATGACATTCCCTATGAGTTTGTAATGAATTAATTAAAAAATTGGAGATCGTGAATGAATAAAATGATGAAAACTGTGCGTCTGTTTACATTAACAAGTATTTTGGCAGGTACGGGCATCCTGCCTGTTTCCAGTGTATCAGCAGAAGAAACAGTTACACCCACAACAGTTCAAACTACTGAAAATGTAAACAATAGTGCCCATACTCCACCGCCTCAACCAGTGACCACCCAAGTGGTACATAATCCATATGGCCTAGAAGCGTTATGGCGTGAAGGAGATATCGTGGCTAAATCGACCTTATTTATCTTGGTCCTGATGTCGATTGGTACGTGGTACATCATGGTGACCAAGTTTATCCAACAAGCCAAGATTAAACGTCAGGGCAAAGAAGCTGAAGCGAAATTTTGGGATGCCGATTCGATTGATCATGCAGCAGAAATATTAAATGAAACAAGCGCATACCGTTTTATTGCAGAAAAAGGAATTCATTCAACAAAAAAACATGGCGGCAATTTACTTGAACGAATTGATTTCAATACTTGGGTCACGATTTCGATTCAACGTGCCATTGATAAAATCCAGAGCCATTTAAGTGGTGGCTTGGCATTCCTGGCGACGGTAGGTTCAACGGCGCCTTTTGTGGGGTTATTTGGCACAGTCTGGGGAATTTACCATGCCTTAACCGCAATCGGAATTTCAGGACAGGCTTCGATTGATAAAGTTGCCGGTCCTGTGGGCGAAGCCTTGATCATGACAGCGATTGGTCTTGCTGTCGCAGTTCCTGCCGTGCTCGGCTATAACTGGCTCACCCGTCGTAACAAAGCCGTTTTAGACAATGTCCGAACCTTTGGTTCTGATCTGCATACAGTTTTACTGAGTGGTGAAATCAAAAATACCAATGACCTTAAATAAGATAAGAAACAATACGAGGTATTCACCATGGGAATGACCGTAAATTCAGGGAATGACGAAGATGATGTAATTTCAGCCATCAACACCACACCGTTGGTTGACATTATGTTGGTCTTACTGATTATCTTTTTGATTACAGTGCCGGTTGCCATACATACTGTTCCAGTCAAATTGCCTGAGGAAAAAAATACACCTTATGTGACCAAGCCCATCAATATCCAAATTGCAGTCAATAAAGCAGGTGATATTTTCTGGAACGAAAAATACATTGCCAATAAAGAAACTTTAGTCAGTCGCCTACAGGCTGAAGCTCGAAAAAGCCCACAACCAGAGGTGCATATTCGGGGTGATCAAGTTACTAAATTTGAAGCGATTGATGAGGTTATCAGTGCAACAAAACAAGCCGGTATTGGAAAAATCGCTTTTGTCACTACTCCTGTTGCAGCTCCCTAACTCGTAAAGAGGAATAAATTATGGCAATGAATATGGGTTCCAATAAAGATGATGATGTGATGCTGGATGTCAACATGACCCCGCTTATTGATGTGATGTTGGTCTTACTCATCATGTTCATTATTACCATACCGATTCCCAATAATGCGATTAATATAAATCTACCGAATGGCACACCTCCCCCCAATAAAGATCAGCCACCAGAGCCAATTCTTTTGAGAATCGATTCACAGGGTAAAATTTTTTGGAACGAGCAGGCGGTTGAAAATAGGCAAGCATTAGAAGCGTTATTGGCGAGTGTCGCGCAGAAGTCTGATCAAGATCAGATTAAAGTACAGGCTGATCAATCAACGGAATATAAAGATGTTGCGATGGTTATGGCAGCAGCACAACGCTTAAATGTAAAAAAGATAGCAATTACAGCAAATCACTAAACTAAAAAGATCAACACCTACAGGTCAGGCTGTGGGTGTTGATCAATTTCATGGAAAACATGAACAAGAAATATTTTGAAGATTTAGCAATTAAATCACTTAAACTACTGTTTCTGCTGCCAAACCTGATATAAATGAAAAGGAATATCCAACTTTAATTGGATAAATTGTAATCCTGATTGCTGTTGTGGAGGCTGTCTAAGTTGCACCGCCACCTGTTCTGTCGATAAACCATAAGGTTCCGCATCTAAATTGGAATAGGCGTAAACAATTTTCTCCACGCCAACCATCCGCATTGCAGCCAAACACATTGGGCAGGGTTGACCGCTTGCATACACAACACAATCTTTTAAAGACAAGCGTTGTAGATTTTGACAGGCTTGGCGTACTGCATTAAGTTCTGCATGTGAAGTCGGATCATAGTGAGCTAAAATCTGATTGACTCCTGTACTCACGACCTCACCTTGATAAACAATAACAGCCCCGAAAGGACGACCACCTTTTTCAACATTTTCTTTAGCGAGATTCACGGCGTGTTTTAAAAATTCAATATCCTGCATGCTTTCATCTTTCCTTATATCGCTTAAATCTCAGGCAATATACCATCAACAAGACATCAAACTTTTTTAACAAACTCAGATTTCAATTTCATTTGACCAATCCCATCGATTTTGCAATCAATATCATGACCATCACTACTGTCTGTGAGCAAACGGATACTTTTAACTTTAGTACCCACTTTTACTACTGAAGATGAACCTTTGATTTTTAAATCTTTAATCACAGTAACAGCATCTCCATCTGCCAAAATATTACCTACGGCATCTTTGATGACCACCTGCTCTTCAGCTTGTGCTAACTCACCTTCTTTCCATTCATAGCTACATTCAGGGCAAATCAACAAATCACCATCTTCATAGGTATATTCAGAACTACATTTAGGACAGTTAGGCAATGACATAATTCACTCCTATAAAATTGAAAAAGAAGCATCATAACATCTATCTACTTTTCATCAACTTAAAAACCCTAGCAAATATAGGGAATAATAAATATCATGCCCTTTACGGATGATTCAATACCTCAATCAATACGGTCAGGTGATTATGATCTTCATTCTTCGCAGCAGTTAATAAAGTCATTGGACCCTGTTGAGCCCATTGGCGTAATTGCTCCAGATATGCCTGATGTTGCTCTAATTCAGCCTTATATTTCAGTCTAAATTCGTCCCAACGATGCTCAATCTCTTGGTGATACCATTTTCTTAAATCATTTGAAGGTGCTATTTCTTTAAGCCACAAATCAATATGTGCATTCTCTTTTTTTATTCCGCGCGGCCATAGACGATCTACAAGAATACGTTTGCCGTCCCTTTCAGACACAACAGCATAGATACGCTTTGTATAAATCGTCACGATTATTCAACGCTACAGTTCTATTTTTATTGATCAGGAATGGTTGGATTGACTAAAAGCCCCAGGAGCTGCAGCGACTCTTGCCACCCTAAATAGCAGGCTTCGACAGGAATCACCTCTGGAATACCAGACTGGGTAATATTCACTTCCGTCCCGACCAGTACACTTTTTATTTCAATGATGACTTCAATTTCACCAGCCAGTTCAGGGTTATCAAATCGATCAAAATAGCGTATACGTTGATTAGGAATAAGTTCCGCATAAGTCCCGCCAAACGAATGAATTGAACCAGTTGAAAAATTGGTAAAGGACATTCGATATGAACCCCCTTCTGTGGCATCCATATGATGTACTTTGGCAGTGAAACCATGCGGTGGCATCCATTTGACAAGCGCATCTGGATCTAAAAATGCTTTATAAACACGTTCAGTTGGTGCACTAAAAACACGATGCAATTTTACAGTATTACTCATCCTCTACATCCTTGATTATTTATTCTTGTTAAGGAACTAGTTTAGCGCTGTAAATTACTGCTATTTGTATGGCTTTAGTAGTTTGAAACTTAAAAAAACAAGAGCATATCTCTTTGGATATGCTCTAAAAAATACTTCGAATCAATTTAATTGTTGATCTTCGCTGTCTTCTATATCAAACACATAGGTTGTACATCCCCAACCATCATATTCACCATCGAACTGCTCGGCAATCTTGGTAAACCACTGTTCCAAGTCCACAATATCCTCATATTCCGGATATAGATTGACATAAATCGTAATCACCCATTCACTGGGTTGTACTTCCTCATCTAAATACAGTGATATTTTTTGTTCTTCAAGCAGCAGAGAAATCGCACATTTTTCAGCGAGTTCCTGTGTCTTAAAATACATCGAGAATTCAAGCTCATGTATTTCATCTAAATCATCACCATCTTCGTGCATTTGCCAAAGTAGATTACCATTATCATCTTCTGGAAATTTTTCAAAATCACGAGTCATGGCAGCGTCCTCTTATAGGGTTTTAAAATAGGATGACTTTAAAAATAACAAAACTTTATGGCAGTTTTAAAATATTGCGTATTCGCACACAAATTACTACTTTTATTTGGCATTGTTTTGTAATAAAAAATTATTGAATTCTATGATTAATAAAAAGTTCTATGGCTTAGCATCTGTGACTAAGTCATGCCCAAACCAATAATCAAAGGTGAAAAATGATACATTTCAATGAACAACAATTACAGGAAATTCGCTTACTTCTTCAACAAAACCGTAAAGTTGAAGCTGTTAAATATGTTAAAGATCACTCTGATTTAGGTTTAAAAGAAGCTAAGGATTATGTCGATCAATTTCAAAATCAGGCACAATTTTTTGCAAATCAGTATGTTTCTCAATCTTCTGGTGATTCAGATACACCATTACAGACTCATCAGCAAGAACTCCAATCTCTCATCCAACAAGGTCGTAAAATTGAGGCAATAAAAATGGTGATGGATCAAAGCCAACTAGGTTTAAAAGATGCCAAAGATTTGGTAGAAGAACTAGAAAGAAATCCTCATTTAGATGTTCAACATTTTCAATCTGATCAGGATTTTTATCAGTCTGCACATCCCCATTATAAATCTATTCAAACCAATTACAGTACAGGTGAAATTTTTATTTTATACCAGGATGGTCGTAAAGAACGCATTGATGAACACCACCCTGACTGGGATGATATTATGGATCAATTTGGTGGAAAATCCTATGATTCAGCAAAGGATTATCTTACTGCCATGCAAACACGAATGCAGCAGAACACCACTGATTCCACACGTCATGCACACACTCGTCCCAGTGCCTCAGCAAGCCCGCTGATAGGAATTGAAGATCAATCCAAGAAAAAACGTTCACCTCTGTTTATCTTTGCTGTGGTGATTATTATTGCTCTGATACTCTATTTATTGAGCACCCGTTAAGAAGAACCTGCCTGCTATCGCTTTTTTGATGGAATTTAAAAAATTATTCATCCATCTTTTCACATCAAGGTTTATCGATATTTTGAGGACACTATGGATCAACTCAATCCACAGCAATTAGAAGAATTTTTAACGCGACTAAAACAGCAACGATATGATCAAGCTGAGCGACTTTTGATTGAGCAACTCCATTTATCCGCAACCACATCAAAAAAACTGGTTAAAGCATTGAGTAAATCGGATGAAGCAATGAAAAGTTTTCAGAGAAATCCGAAAATTGTGTTTGCTGATTCAGCAGAATTCAATGAAGAACTAAAATCAGGGACAAATACTTCTTTCAACTTTAATTTCTCTTCCAGTAAAATCAAAATGACCGACAAGGACGGAAAAACGTTTGAAATTGATGATCAACATCCAGATTGGCAGGAAATCAAAAAACAATTCAATATTGATTTAACTCAACCCGAAGCTTTATCTAAATTTGCAGAAAGTTTTATACACGGACAAACGCACAATACAGCCACGCAGGAAACCTTTTCAAATCAAGATGTCAGCGCCTCTCATCATTCATCCGGCACAACAGGAGTTGAAGACCTCAGCCATCAAAATAAATCCAGCGCAATCTGGCTGCTGTTGGGATTTATCTTATTGATCGGCGCGGTCGTCTCCTATTATGTTTGGACCTGAACGCATTTGGAATTAGTGTAATTCAATAATATCAATGGTTGGAGGAACTCTAAAGCGAAATGGCACACCCACCATGCCAGTCCCCACACTGACAAAAACATCTGCATTTTCATGCTGATATAAGCCACGTTTATGCCCTAAGATCGACACCTTTTTCATGACATAGCTGGTTAACCATGGCAACTCAACTTGCCCGCCATGTGTATGACCAGACAACATTAAAGGGCGTGTGGGTAATTGTGGAACCATATCGACAGTATCAGGATTGTGCGACAAAATTAGCCATGGTTTATCTTGAGGTAATTCAGGCATGTAGCGCATATCGGCTTTACCAGCCCATAAGTCTCCGATTCCGATTAAACGAAAGTCATCAAACTCAACAATTTTTCCTTCAATGTCTATGACATTATTGGCTTGCAGAGCTTGAGCCAATAGCGCTTGAATAGGTGGTCCTGGATACTGTTCATCATGGTTACCATTCACTGAGTAAATTGGTGCTTGAATCTCTTTTAAAATGGCGAGTTCCTCGACCAGTTTGTTTTCAGGCTCATAGGTCCAGTCACCCGCAACCACAACAAAATCAGGTTGTGCTAAATTGACTTTTTTCACAATCGTTTTAAGCTGACGTTCATGCCCTGAAAAAAGCCCGATATGCAAATCTGCCAACAATGCAACTTTTACAGGTCGTGCAAAAGGCTGTGATTGACCTAGCGAATAAGATAACCGTTTGACATGAACTGTATGAGGTTCTATAAATCGCGCATATATCAACAAGGCACTCAATAAGAAAACAAAAACACTCTCATGTAAGGAAAATATCCCATACCAACCTGCATAAATGCTAAAAAACAACAACGGAATTAATAAATAAGACAGGTAAAATGCCAAAAGATGGACAAAGGATTTAAAAGGATGGATCGTTTCAGTTCTAGATTGACTTAACCATGCCTGACTAACGCCCCATATGGCAAGCACAATGAAACAGAGATAAAAAATTGAGGTCATCGTTAAGGTTGGAAGCATATTCAATCTCTCAAGTACCATGTACTTGTCATCTCATTATTTATCTTTTCGATGAAGGCAATTATACTCTAGCTCTGAGAAATCTTAGAAAATATTATGCAACGAACGATCAATCGTAATACTCAATTACAGCAAAAAGATGACAATCAGCAGACTAAAAACTGGCTGATGATTCTAAGCTCGTGCTTGTTTCTAAGTCTTTCCGCCTGCTCTACTTTGCCGAAACAGCAAAATATTAAGCCAGAATATGCCTACGACATAGACACCAAAGACACTTCTTTGGCAAAAATCATTAACCCGTTAAAGAGTCAAAATCCAGAATTAACAGGTTATCACGTTCTGTATGATCCGCTTGAAGCCATTGCAGCGCGTATTAATCTGATCGAAAAAGCACAAAAAACCCTGGATCTACAATATTACATCTGGGACAATGACAAAATTGGTTCATTGGCATTATATAAAATTATTGAAGCGGCGGATCGTGGGGTCAAAGTTCGTTTATTAATTGATGATAACAATGCCAAGCAGATGGAAGGCGTCTATCTAGCACTGGATCAGCATCCGAATATTGAAGTTAAGCTATTTAACCCGTATCGTTTTAGAAGCCTGCGCCCTATCGACATGGTGCTGGATTTAAAACGTATCAATCGCCGTATGCACAATAAAACCTTTACTGCCGACAATCAGATCTCTTTGATTGGCGGACGTAATATGAGTAACCAATATTACAACGTTAGTGATAATTATCAATTTTCAGATGTTGATGTTATGTTGGTTGGACAGGCAGTAGATGATATTACCCATTCCTTTGACGAATATTGGAATCACAGCTATGCCTATCCTGTCAGAAATATTGTCAATCATAATACTTACACCCTGCGTTATGACAACTTAAAACAGCAACTCACCCACCATTATCAAGAAATAACTGTGCAAAATTATTTAAATTTAAGTAATAGAACACATGCTTTTGATGAATGGCTACATCACAATATCCAACTCGATTGGGTTAAAGCCGAAGTGGTGAAAGATGCACCTGATAAAATTCAGGCAAAAGCAAAAAAAGAACAACATCTTAACTTTCAGATGGTCAAACGTTTGGATATCCCCACGCAAAGTGTAGATCTTATTTCTGCCTATTTTGTACCGCAGAAAAAAGGAGAAGCAAAGCTGATTGAATTGGCACAAGAAGGTGTCAAAGTTCGTGTTTTGACCAATTCATTTAAAGCCAATGATGTGCCGCTAGTCCACGCCTTTTATGCTAAATATCGTGATGATTTACTTAAAAATGGTGTGGAACTCTATGAGTTTCTTCCTGCTGTCTCTGAAGAAAACTTATATGCCAATTCACAAGAAATTTCAAAAAAAGCCAAAGTGAGTTTAAAAGGATTAAGCCGTTCAAGTTTACATGCCAAACTGATGGCGATTGACAATAAGCAGGTGTTTATTGGTTCTTTTAATTTTGACCCACGTTCAGCCAATTTAAACACGGAGATCGGTGTCATTATCAATAGTCCCCCATTGGCCAATGCAGTACATAAAACCATGGATGAGCATTTAAAAAAATATGCTTATAAATTGGTTCTAGACTCACAAAACAAAATCAACTGGCTCAAGGAAACGCCTCAAGGCATTGTTACCCTTAGAAAAGAACCTAAAATGAAATGGTGGCAAAAAGCAGGTATAAAGGTGATTTCATGGCTTCCGATCGAAGGATTTATGTAATCTTTCTTTATTTTTCTATGTTCGAGATCAAAGAAATTAACAGCATAAGGAAATATCTCTATTCAAACCAAATTCTCCAATTGAATAGAGATAGATTTTTAGCGCATTGAAAAAAATCAGTTGCTTGTCTTAATCTGTTAAAACTTCTTTCTGTAAGTCTTCCAAACCTTGTTGCATCATCTCTTGCACTTGTTTAGTCAAACTTTCTACCGTATGCCCTTCTGTAGAAATTGCAGGAAAAGTTTTTAAGTGTGCCACAACTTTTGGCATCTCCAACACAGCTTGTACATGTTCAACAAAACCTGTTTCTCCAATAAAAGGAACAACCGTATCTAATTTCCCTTCTTGATTGACATAGCAAATCACGCACACCTGAACAGGTTTTTTAGCCTCAATCGCCGCGCCCAGTATACGTCCATGGACTTTCTTGACTTTTGATCCATCTGTTGTGGTGGCTTCAGGGAAGAACAATACTGGAATATCTTTGCGCAAAAACTCAGCAATTTGTTCACGGATACGCACAGAATCCCCAGAGCCACGTTTAATAAACAGTGTGCCACCGCCTTTTGCCAGATTACCAAACACTGGCCAACTTTCAATTTCAGCCTTCGCCAAGAAAAATACCCGGGCGCCTGAGCCAAGAACCGCGATATCCAACCAAGAAATATGATTACTAACCCACAATGCTGGTTCACGTGGAATATCACCATGAACGCGCACATCCACATTAAAGACTTCACTCAAACGGCGACAAAAATATTGAACATAACGCGTATTTTTTGGATTATTCGGATCTTTATATAATTGATGGCGATAAACCAGATAAAAGCCTTCTGCAACAGCAGATGTACTGGATACTAATTTTTTACCATATAAAAACACTTTAGATAAAGCACTTAAATTCGATGATTTTGACTTTTTGATTGCTTGTTGTTGAGTCATAGACATTCACTAAACAGAATATATTTCATATTAAACCAGAGCTATTGTATACAAATCATATTCAACTTGCATTGATCTTAAATCGCTTTAGTAAAATTTACCTGACTGCTGATCATCAGAATCAGTAGCATAGCCCTTTAATGAAATCAGATTTTCTCAAGAATATGATCTATGGATAACTCCAGTTCATCCATTTCCTGATCTGTTAAAACGGACATCCAGCTTGTTGTTTGCAATTTTATTTCAATACACTGACACTGAGTCAGGATTTAAACTGCAATATCCTTTAGAATGAATTTTTATCCAAGTCATGGCTGAGTTGTATTATCTGTGGAATATGTTGATCAAAGTCAAGGTGGTGAAAAAACCATTCTAGTCACAGTAAATGTTCAAATTTTAGAAGATTTAGATTCAGAAGAATTTCGCTTGTTGGCCAAATCTGCTGGGGCAGTGATTCTAGACCATTTAACCGTACAGCGGATTAAACCTGATCCAAAATTCTTTATTGGTACAGGAAAGGCGGAAGAAATTGCGGAACAAGTTGAGAATGATGAAGTTGACTTGGTGATTTTTGACCAGGCCCTATCACCTGCTCAGGAACGAAATTTAGAACGCATTTTAAAATGCCGTGTTATCGACCGCACTGGTTTGATTTTGGATATTTTTGCACAACGTGCACGTACACATGAAGGAAAACTACAGGTGGAATTGGCTCAGCTTGACCATCTGTCTTCTCGTTTGGTTCGAAGTCGAAGTAATTTAGATAGCCAAAAAGGCGGAATTGGTTTACGTGGTCCTGGCGAAACATTGCTGGAAACAGACCGCCGCTTATTGCGTATTCGTATGGAGCAGCTCAAAGATCGTTTAGAAAAAGTTCGTAAAACACGAATTCAAGGGCGTGCAGCGCGCCAAAAAGCCAATATTCCCACCGTTTCCTTGGTCGGTTATACCAATGCAGGGAAATCAACGCTGTTTAATATTTTGGCAAATAGTGATGTTTATGCAGCAGATCAACTCTTTGCAACATTAGATCCGACATTACGTCGTTTGGATTGGGATGGAATTGGTACCTTGGTTCTCGCTGATACTGTTGGTTTTGTGCGCAATCTCGCTCATTCTTTAGTCGAATCTTTTAAAGCCACTTTGGAGGAAACCTTAGAGGCAACTTTATTGCTACATGTGATTGATGCCAGCAGCCCAGACATGATGGAGCAAATCGATGCGGTTGAAACCGTATTAAAAGAGATTGGCGCTGATATTCCAACGCTTAGGGTGTACAACAAAATCGACCAAAGCCATGATGAGGCAAAAATCATCTATGCAAAACCGCATCAACCCGAGCGCGTTTATGTTTCAGCCCATACCAAACAAGGTCTAGACCTACTTCGTAGAGCAGTACATGAATGTTTGATGGGACAAATTCAAAAATTTGAACTGCGTTTAAAACCTGCTTATGGGAAACTTAAAAACCAGCTTTATGAACTGAATGTGATTGAATCAGAACATTATGATGACGACGGTCAACTCCATTTGAGTGTTGCCATCGCACCACATAAACTTGAGCAGCTGATTAAACAGGCACATTTACCGATTGATGAAATTCTTGGAGACAAAGCCCAACAGTTTAAAAGACCATTAGAAGAGTTTGAAATAAAGCGCTAAATCGGTTAAAACGTGAAAGATCAAATTTTATAAATAAACACACATGGATCAGTTAAAAGGTATCGATTGGCAAGCTTGGATCTTCACATTAGGACTCATCATCTTTTTTCGTGAAGCTTCCGTATTCCTCATGTCGCAGTTTAATCACCCCGAACTGGGCAATTTAACAGGCTTATTAAGCTTATTGGTTGTTCTGGTTGTATGGCGTAAATTCAAAAGAATTCCTGCGCGACTGGTCGATACCAATAATAAATTAATGAAAGAAAGTGGCTTTGCTTTTCTGCCTATCTGTGCAGGCTCATTGATCATGTTGGTCAGTATGGGCAAAGAAATTCCATTATTTCTAGTGATCATGTTTGTTAGTACATTAATTCCTTTGTGGGTTTACGCAAAAATGGCAAAAAAGTGGTTATAGGAGAAACAGATGTTAAGTGTACTGACTGGATTTTTAATCACTTTAATTGCTTATCTTGCTGCAAAACCCATCAATAAACGTTTTCCTCAAGTTCCATTACTGGTGATCGGTATGTTTTTTGTCATAGGGATTTTAATGATTTTTAAAATTCCCTATGAAAAATACAATACAGATATGAATGGACTATTTAGCCATCTCTTGGGCTATGTCACTGTTGCGTTAGCCATCCCTTTGGCTGCAATGCGTTATGATGATTTACCCTTAAAGTCTATTGTAGGGATTTTAGTTTTTGCCAGTATCAGTGCTGTCGCTCTACCTATGAGTCTGGCTTATTTACTACATATGTCCGAACCGACGATTATGGCTTTTGCAACACGGGCCGTAACGACGCCGATTGCCATTAATATTGCAACTTTATTGCACTCACCAGTCACTTTAGTGATTTTGATTGTCATTTTATCAGGAGTGATTGGTGCAGCATTTTCATCCATCATTTTACGCAACATAAATGATGAGCGCGCGTCAGGTCTAGCTTTGGGACTAGCTGCGCATGCAATTGGAACTGCACAAGCATGGCAACGTGGTGCGGTTGCAGGTCGTTATGCGGCATTTGGTATGGCTGTCAATGCGGTCTTTACCGCAATCTGGTTGCCAACTTTTATACTTTTTCTAAAATAAATGTGATTTATTTAACTTTTCACGTGATTGCATAGGGTAATTATTCAGCTTAAGATGAACTATACTTCCCCATTTTGATAAGGAATCAAGAAATGAGGTTTAATAAGTTTATTTTAGGGACATTATTTTCCATTTTAAGCTGCAGCAGCATGGCAAAAGATATCACCGGTATTTGGAAAAATATTGATGATAAAACGGGTTCATCAAAAGCCGTTCTTGAAATACGTAAAGAGTCTAATGGAACCTATACGGGTAAGATCATTAAGGTGACGCCACGACCAGGTTATACACCAAAAGAAACCTGTGTAGATTGTCCTGAGCCTTATACCAATAAACCGATTTTAGGTATGGACGTACTGAAAAATTTAAAGCAAAGCAGTGATGAAGATTACGTTGGGGGCAAAATCATTGACCCACTGACAGGTAAAATCTATTCAATGAAAGCCAAACTCAGTCCGAACGGTAACCGTTTATTACTAAGAGGTTATGTTGGCGTTTCTGCACTGGGTCGCAGTCAAACCTGGATCCGTGAATAATTTTTATTCACGGCTGATTTTTTCTAGTTAAAACAATATGATATAGGTATGCTTATGAAAAAAGGATTTTTCTGTTGTATGCTCTTTGGACTCATCAGCTGGGCACATGCCGCTGATATTACGGGAACTTGGCGCACTGTTGATGACAAAACAGGTTTTGTGCGAGCACACATACAAATTGAAAAGCAAAAAGATGATACTTATGCTGGAAAAATCATTAAAGATTTTCCTGCACCTGGTGAAGTTGCCTTAACACAATGCCATAACTGTCCTGCTCCATTTACCAACAAGCCTATTATTGGATTGACAATTTTACAGAAAATGAAAGTTGATCCCAAAGATCCCAATAACTATATCGGCGGTGAGGTACTGGATCCTCGTGGAGGTAAAATTTATCATGGTAAAGCTCGCTTAAATGCCAGTGGTAACCGACTTACGTTGCGTGGTTATATTGGAATATCAATGATTGGGCGCAGTCAAACATGGATTAGAATGGAATAGTTGCTCCTGAAAATAGGATTTGAAGCATCGATAGACGAATTGACAATTTTTTGATTTAAATTCCAAACCACCAGTTATTTCATATCAGCAGGAGTAAAGTCCTGCTTGGTGTTTATCAGACAATCTAATCTCTAAAAAAACATATCACACATAAATCCGCCATCATATCTAAAGGAAAGATGGGCTCTTTTACTCATCATTTACAATTTTATTTTCTACACAACCGCTTTTATATAATTCTACTCAAAGTGAGTTTTTTTAAAGAAATATTAAGTTTTGGTTATTTATATATACATCATGTCCAACATGGTTGCATCAATATGTATAACCATCTCACCTATCTCGCAAAAATTATCAGAACTTATTTTGTTTCAGATAAAACCTACCTGAGCAAAAGATTTGCACAAAAATTAGGGTATCGTCCAAATTTGAGTCACCCGCAAAGTTTCAATGAAAAAGTAACTTCGAGGATGATTTATGAGCGGGATCCTCTTCATACCACTCTGGCTGACAAACTTGCGATTAGAGACGTCATTGACGGTAAAATTTGTCCTTCACATATGGTACCCCTCCTTGGCGTATATCATTATTTCAATGAAATCAACTTTGATCAATTGCCTGAAAAATTTGTTTTGAAATGCAATCATGACAGTGGCAGCGCGATGATTTGCAAAGATAAAAGTCAATTTGATTTAAAAAAAGCCGAGCGAAAGCTAACGCGTCATCTCAAACAGAATATGTATTATTTAAAAAGAGAATGGCACTATAAAAATATCCAACCTGTTATTCTGGTTGAACAATATGTTGAATTGTTATCCGATCAAGAAACCCAATTGACGATAACCACTTGTCGAGTGCATTGTTTTGAAGATCAACCCAAATTTATTGAAGTAGATATACAAGATCAATTTAAAAATGAATATTCAAATATCTATGACTTGAGCTGGACTTTACAACCATTCACAGTTGATTTAAAAAATAATAGTCCAGTGTGCTTAAAAAAACCTGTCAGATTGGGCATTCTGCTTGAACTTTCTCAAACCCTCTGCCTAAAGCATGGTTATAGTCGAGTAGATTTTTTAATTACTGATGAAAATATCTATTTCAGTGAAATCACCTTAACGCCAAATGCAGGAAGAATGATCATCAAACCGAATGAATGGGATTCGAAGCTCGGTGAATATTGGCAATCATTCTAAAACCCATGTGTTATTTTCAGGAGATGAAAGCCTTTAGACCACTGCTAGAAATGTTGTGTAAACTGAATCTTGACTATTGTCTGATAAACAATTGCTTCAATCGAAAGGCTCTGGAAAATTCACACTGAGTCAAAAAATAAAGCCACTCGAAGTGGCTTTATGCAGATTACATCACGGGATTATCAACTTTAAAAATTTCTTTATCTTCGAGACGATATGCAATCAACTGATGTCCCCATACACAACCGCCATCCACATTTTGAATTTGTGAACTGATGCTTCTGCCTTGCAAAGCCGCCCAATGTCCAAAAATAATCTGATGTGTTTGTGCAGCCTTTGATTCATACTCAAACCAAGGTTGAAATCCTTCAGGCATGGTTTCATCCAAAGCATCTTTAAAACTAAACTCCAAACGACCTTGAGCATCGGTCAAACGCATGCGGGTAAGATAATTGGTAATACAACGCAGCCGTGAATTACCCTGTAAGTTATCTTCCCACAATGTAGGTTCAGCACCATACATCTCTTTCAGGAATGAATCGAGTACGTCAAAATCATCATGCGCCAATACCGTTTCTACTTCTTTTGCTAGCGCAGCAGTTTGTTCTATATTCCAAATATGAGGAATACCTGCATGCGTCAAAATGGTCTGAGGGTTTGGAAAAAGACACAAAGGCTGTTTACGTAGCCAGTCAATCAGCTCATCACTTTCCAAAGCATGAATGACATCGTCAATACGATCTTTGTCTTTAAGTTTTTTGATTCCACGAGCAACTGCCAGTAAATTTAAATCATGGTTACCCAAAACTGTTGCAGCGCTGCCTCGCTCGCATAGTTTTTTAATAAAGCGCAATGCGCCTACCGAGTTTTCACCACGCGCAACCAAATCCCCTGCAAACCATATAAAATCTTGATCGGCATCAAACTGTATTGCTTTTAATAACGCTTTCAGTGCCTCAAAACAACCTTGCACATCACCAATCACATAATTAAATCTGACATTTTCTCGTGTCATTTTTAAGCCACCATTTGATCTGACAATGCGACAAACTGAGCCAAACTCAGTGTTTCTGGGCGAGCCATTGGATCAACACCTGCTCGCTCAAAACCATCTTCAACCAGCATGCCCTTTAAACTGTTGCGTAAAGTTTTTCGACGTTGAGTAAATACATGGGAAACCAAGCGTGCCAATGCTTTTTCATTTTTGGCAATAATGGGCTTTGTTGCATAAGGTTCTAAACGAAAGACTGCAGATGTCACTTTGGGTGGTGGATTAAATGAACCAGGTGGTACTTCAAATAAAAAGGTGGGTTTGCAATAATATTGGATCATCACAGACAACCGACCATATTCTTTGGTGTTTGGTTCAGCAGTAATACGATCAACCACTTCTTTTTGCAACATAAAATGCATATCTTTGACTTTGTCCCCAAACTCTAACAAATGGAAAAGCAAAGGCGTCGAAATGTTGTAGGGTAAATTCCCCACCACACGTAATGGGCGGTCTTTTTGGAACAGTTCAGAAAAATCATATTTTAATGCATCTGTTTCAATGATCGTTAAACGCTCTGGATGAGGCACACGACCAGGTAAACCCGCAGCCAAGTCACGGTCTAGCTCAACCACAGTTAAAGCATCACACTCACCAATCAAAGGTGAAGTCAGTGCTGCAAGACCTGGACCGATTTCAACAATATTGTCACCTGTGCGAGGTGCAACAGAACGTACAATTTTTGCAATTACTCGTTGATCATGCAAGAAGTTTTGACCAAAACGCTTGCGCGTATGATGCCCTTCATCTTTTGGGTTCAGGGCATTAATTTGATACATAAAATTCTCCACATTGATTGATTACCACTATTGCGTATTCAACTCTAACTTAATTAGGCTATTAAAAAATTCATCAGATTTGGTCACGTTTCCTCTTGCTGCTTGATATGCTACAGCTAGAGGTTTAGGTTTTTTAAGAAAACTAAACATATTAGATTGTAATATTGTTTCAGTTTTCTCTTGAATCGATTCCAAGCTTTCACGTACTTCAGCATCTTTGACTCGAACGACACCTAATTCGGTATTCCCTTGAAGTTGAGCTTTAAGATAAGCATTAAATGTTTCAACATCTGCTAAAAAATCGTCAATATTATCAAGCAAGTGTTCTTCACCACCGGATATCTTTTCCAATGAATTCAAAAAACGTCCGGCTAAAAAAACTTGATTTTTTGCAATAACAACTTGATTTGAAGGATAATTTAAGCGAGCCATTCGATCTGTCACCAAATTATATTCAGCTTGAATTTCAGGTGTAATCTCTTGAATCAAAATATTGAAGTCTTGTATAGCAACCAAACGATCTTGATGCTTTATGATAACATCAATATTAGCATTGATCGCCTCACCTTCTTTAAGCATTTTATCGACATCGTTATGATTCGCATATTTTTTATGCACAATTGCCAATGCTTGATTAAATTTTTCTTGGCTGTTCTTTAAATTATCTAAAGCTGATGGACCCGCATATTGAACAACCTCTTGTGACTGTCTTGGAATTTGTAGTGATAGCACCTTCAAATCACAGATACTGTGCTCTGGATGCGTGGTTGAACAAGCAGATAGCGTAGCTACCATGAACATGGTCATTAGGCTTCCCACCCACGCTTTAATCAGTCGTAATTCTGTTATGTTTTTATTATGAGTAATTATAGCCATTGCTAAGCTTCCATCAGTTTAAAATTAAAATAATGATGATGAATTAAAATTACTTCGATCGGGCAAGGTCAAGTGCCAGATCAACAGCAACATGCAGACTTGAACTTTTTGCAAGTCCCGTACCGGCAAGTTGTAGCGCCGTTCCATGATCGACAGATGTACGAATAAAAGGTAAACCTAAAGTAATATTGATGGCTTCACCAAATCCTTGTGATTTTAACACGGGTAGCCCTTGATCGTGATACATGGCTAAAACTGCATCCGCATTTTTCAAATTATCCGACGTAAACAAAGTATCTGCCGGCATACTTAAACTGAGCTGGACGCCTTGAGCACGATAGCTTTCAAGTACCGGATTAATCGTCTCGATTTCTTCATGCCCTAAATATCCCCCCTCTCCGGCATGAGGATTCAGTCCACAGACAAGAATGCGTGGCTGAGTAATTTTGAACTTCGTTTTTAAATCATGAAGCAAAATATCGATAATTTGATGAAGACGTTCTTTGGTGATGGCGTCTGCAACGTCTCGTAATGGAAGATGCGTGGTGACCAATGCCACTCTCAAGGTTTTGGTGGCAAGCATCATGACCACACGATCTACACCGGCATACTCTTGATAATATTCAGTATGCCCACTGAAATATATGCCCGCATCATTAATAACTGATTTTTGTACAGGTCCTGTTGCCACACCGACACTCAAACCTTGCATCGCGTAATAAGCTGTACGACGCAATTGTTCAATTACATAGGCCGAGTTTTGTGGATTAAGTTCGCCTAAAACAACATCCTGATTTAAAGGAACATGTTCGACATAGAGTTGACCTTCAGTCGCCCCCTGTTTTTGTCCTTGATACTCAATCAACTGAATCGTCTTATTTAAAATTTTGGCACGATCTCTCAACATATTGATATCAGCCAATACCACTACTGGACGATCATCAACACGATCAGCCAAATCCAAACAAATATCTGGACCAATGCCAGCAGGCTCACCGCTGGTTATATATAAAGGAAGCATCGAGAACTCTTTTAAACAGACGTTGCATTGATAGTATACATTGGTTCTAAATCATCATTTCCTATTCAAGTTAAATTTTGCGTCAATTTGACTGAAAATGTATAAAATGAAACTCAAAGCTATGCACATGCACCGTACAAAATTCATCACTATTGGCGAACATTACCGCATCTTGAATAATTGAAATTTAAAATAAAAAGTAATTCAAAAACAATTTAAATCATGCCATAAATCAAAAACTAAAAATCACACTGCACGTACCTCAATTGTAACGGAGAAAAGTTGTATCCGATAGGAAAAATATCATGTTGATGGCCCTTAACCATTATGAATAAACCACCATATGCATGCTAAAAACTGATGGAGATTTAATGTATATGCTTCTTATTTTGCACCAGTAATTCAATTGCACCCATAAAATCATTTAATTTTCCAATTTTCTTTCATTGGCATTTATTTAAATAAAATATTACGTTTACAGTAATTACACATGGAGTTGAATCCAAATAAAAAATCGGTAGACCAGACGTTCACTCCCCCCAGTTTCTTAAAAATCCAATTTCTTTGCGGGCATAATTTTGGGCTGTGCCTGTTTATGATCAATGACAGCTGACGCTGGCTGAAGTCCTAATTCACTAGCTTGACAATAGTTGAGATCAATATGTTGATTAAAAATAATCCTGACACGATGATCAGGTTCGACTCTTCCATACACTGTATAATCAATGGCTTGATCATCCACATGATTTTTTGACTCAATCACCACCTCTATTTCCTGTCCGATCTCAATATTTTGAGTTTTTACCAATAGTCCGACAGGCTCACAGGGAAAAACATCATCAATTTCCCGAGTAAAATCAGCAGTCATCCACTTCACATCAAGCACGGTATCTGATTCACCCTGTTTGTGTTGATTGATTGCCTTTTTCTCAGATTGCTTTATTTTTTTATTTTCCAATGATTGTTTCGAAACGAATTGAGTCGGCTTTTTTTCTGCAATCTTTAATTGATTTGCTGTTGGCTTGAAATCGTGGAACATTTCTGGTTCACACATATTAAAAACAACTCTAACAATACCATCCATAGCAACCGTTCCCCTGAGTTTATACTGTTTGCCATTTTCATCTTCTGGATCGTATAAAGTCAGTGGAATCGTTGAACCTGCAGCAATATCTTTTGTCGTGATGTGAATCCCCAAAGGTTGGCAAGTGACAGCAACACCACCTTTTAATTCAGATGAAAAATCTTCTGTCATCCATTGAATAGAAATCAATCGATCTCCTGGTTCAGCTTGATTATGATAAACCACAGGCATAGCTGCATGAAGTTTATTCAATGATCGAGCCTGATCTTCGAAGTCTGCTTGGGCAAAACTCAAATTTAAATTTACAACGCTGAATAGAATGAGAAGACATTTTATCGAACTTCTTATTTTCATTTTTGCCTGACTTATTTTCTTTATATGAATTTAATTATTCATGAAACTCGTCACAATTCCAACCATGATCATGATCTTTTGTAGCATTTAGATAAAACTAGGCTTTGCTTTTTTTAGCAGCACTCAATATAATCATGCGCTTGAAATTGAATATTTCGATTGTGAATCTATCTATTTTCAGCTAGAATTCGCACTCCTTTTTGTTTGGACAGATTCCATAGTCCAAACCAACTATAATAGGTAGTGGTTTAATGAAAACTCTCAGCGCTAAGCCTGCTGAAGTTCAACACGACTGGTACGTTGTTGATGCTTCTGGCAAAACTTTAGGTCGCCTTGCGACTGAAATCGCTCGTCGTTTACGCGGTAAACACAAAACTTCTTATACGCCTCACGTTGACACTGGTGACTACATCGTTGTGATCAATGCAGAGCAAGTTCAAGTGACTGGTAACAAATCACTTGATAAGAAATACTATCGCCACACTGGTTTCCCTGGTGGTATCCGTGAAACTAATTTCGAAAAATTAGTTGCTCACAAACCAGAAGAAATCTTCGAACGTGCTGTAAAAGGCATGTTGCCAAAAGGTCCTCTTGGTTATGCAATGATCAAGAAAATGAAAGTGTACGCTGGTACTGAGCATCCTCATACTGCTCAACAGCCACAAGTTTTGGACATCTAAGGGATACAGCACATGGCTACTAACTATGGTACAGGTCGCCGTAAGACCGCAACTGCACGTGTTTTCCTATCAGCTGGTACTGGTAAACTCGTAATCAACAACCGTACTCTTGAACAGTACTTCGGTCGTGAAACTGCTCGTATGGTTGTTCGTCAACCGCTTGAGCTTTTAGACGTAACTGAAAAGTATGACCTTTACATCACTGTTGCTGGTGGTGGTATCGGTGGTCAAGCTGGCGCTATCCGTCACGGTATTACTCGTGCGTTGATCGCTTCTGACGAAACTTTAAAACCTGCTCTTCGTCAAGCTGGTTTCGTTACTCGTGATGCTCGTGAAGTTGAACGTAAGAAACTTGGTTTACGTAAAGCACGTAAACGTCCTCAATTCTCTAAACGTTAATTCGTTTACCGAATCGGACAAAAAACCTCGGCATTTGCCGAGGTTTTTTTATGGATTAAAACTATTCAAAGTTTCAAAGTTATTTTGTTTTATCTCGTTTAGAACAGTCCATGACAGCATCGGCAATCCCGTCGGCATATTTTGATTCTGTGATCGTACAGCCATTTTCCTGATAAGTTCGAGTTTCCTTAGAAAACTTATGATCTTTCGGAATCGGTGCATCACATGGTTTATTGGTCTTTACATTGGCCATTTTTACAGGTCCATCATTATAAATCGTGACCTTACAACCCTTAACAACATACTCCTGTTCGATTCCACCGTACCTTTCATCCTCTGAAACAGCAGATGCAACATCACAAGCATCATCAGCACTACACGCGGCTTCTGCGTCACTAGCCACAGTAGCTTCAGCTCCGGCAGCTTCCATAGCTTCAGCAGCCGCTTCCTGCACTTGAGCATCTCCATTTTGTTTCTTTGCATATGTATTTGAAAGATTCATCATAAGAAAAACGGCAACAAGCAACTTACGGCTGTTATTGATTAAATTCATGAATTATGGATACCTTATATTGATTTAAATTCGGCGCATACCGTAAGCTTATTAAAGTTAAGGTGATTTTATTGCCTATTTTTAGTATCCTAGTTTATTCATTTTTTCTAGTTTTTGGAATATGTCAGTCGAAAATGCGCCTCAACAAGGGATTACGTTGTATAGCCACGAGGATGACTTTCGTTCACATTGGATCAGATTTCTGCTGGCAGAAAAGCAGATTAAACACACTTTAATTATCGTTGAAGAAGATGACGAGGATTTGGCAAGCCTTAATCCCTACAATCAACTGCCGATGCTGATTGAAAACGATTTAAAATTGTTTAAAACCCAGATCATTTCTGAATACCTAGATGACCGTTATCGGCAAAATAAACTGTATGCCGATGCACCCGCACCCCGTGCAGAACAAAGACAGTATATTTGGCGCTTTGAGCAAGATTGGTTTAAGCTTGCAGATATCATGCTACGTCATCCAGATACGCTTAACGCAACGGAAAAGAAAAAGGCTCAGCAGCAGCTTAAAGATACTTTGGTATCTTTAACGCCGCTTTTTCAGCACTATCCGTATTTTATGTCTGATAACTTTACAATTTTAGATTGTATGTTAGCCCCAATTTTCGTACGGTTAAAACATATGGGAATTGAGTTGCCTAAACAGCAATGCCGTCCAATTTTACTATATTGTCAACGGATTTTTAGCCGTCCGGCTTTTTTGAAGTCAATGACTTTTCAAGAAAAAAGCCGTTATAGTGAATTTTTGGCAAAACCCTAGATCGCAGAACAATAGAGTATTTTCCAATGTCTGAACCAGAATTGAACTTAACCCCGACTCGACCATACCTTGCACGTGCAATATATGAATGGATTTGCGATAACAATTTAACCCCTTATCTACTTGTTGATGCGACGCAACCTTATACCGATGTCCCACAACAGTTTGTACAAGATGGGCAAATTGTTCTTAATCTGGCACCACATTCAGTTCATATGTTAAATATGAGTAACGATGCAATTACTTTCTCTGCACGTTTCAGTGGCGCATCTAAAGATCTTTATATCCCCATGAATGCTGTACTAGGACTGTATGCACGTGAGAATGGACAAGGTTTATTCTTTGATCCTGAGGAATATGCCAATGTGCAAATCGAAGAAGATGCTTTAAAATCAAATAAAAGTGAACAACCAGAAACCACTTCTGATGCACCAAAGAAAAAATCGAGCTTACGCATTTTAGAATAGAACAAGGAGAACTGAATGGCTTTTGATCTCGTACAATACTTTGCTGAGCAGATAAAGATTCAAAAGCCTCAGCTATTATCACAACTCGAAGCTGTTGAACGAACTGCACATATTGAAGAAATCAATGCCCTCACTCTAGGCAAAATCATTAGTCTGTGGCGTAAGGATGATGATGCACTTTATCAGGAGATTCTTTCGCAGGATCATTTATATAGCCAAGAAATTGCACGACATCTCACGACATCGCCACAGAACAAATCTGATTTAGAACGAGCTGTGCTGGAATCTGCAACAACTGAAATCCTTGAACTACAATTTGCTGAATTAAAACAGTTAGATACTGCTGGAAGTTTAGGCAAAAGAGGTTTAAGAGAACTGGTGATTGGGCAAATTGAACACTTATCCGGTCAAGCGAAAGATTGGGTTTGGTCAACAAACGAGCTAACTGAACTGATTGGCTCTCAACCTACAGTTCAAGAAGAGATATCATTAGATGAAACGATGAAGGAGTTTAATCAAATGGTCAATGTTCAAAATACAGATACACATGTAGACCACCCAGAAGTCACTGTTTCTGAAACAACTCAACCCACTTGGGCAAAAGTTGCTGAACCTGTAGTCGCACTTGTAGTGCTATATATTCTTTTTGAAGCTGTCAGCAAAGTTTTTGCTTAAATTTTACTGATAATCAAAATTTATTAAAAGCGATCTATATGATCGCTTTTTTTCATGTAAAAAATACTTAAGTTTATTTAATTATTACAAGTGATAAATATCACAATAATAAAATTATAAATGATTAAATATGCAAAATAATAAAAAAATATCTAAAAACTTTTAAGTTAATCTTCTTTTTATAAAATTCATTGAGATTTTTTTTCATATTCAAGATAGATTTCCAATAATAACTAGTGTTAAGTTAAAGCAATGAAATTCTCTAAACTTTAAATAAAATTAACAATTTATAAAGGAGGATATAATAGCAATAAATAAAATGACTAAATGCTATACATTTGAACATTAAAAAAATGTTTTAACTGGAAAAACAATAAATCTAGTATTAATTTAAACACATGACGACCGTTAAAATGTACTACACACTTTAATCTTTCAATCTCAGATAAGTGATATTATGAACAATCAATGTATCAATATCGCAATTTCAGGCTTAGGTTTAACCACCTCGGATGATCTTAAAATCAGGCTGCGGAAAATTTTACCAACACATATTGGTATAAATTGGACAAGTGTCTCAGATCAAAATATCAACTGTATTCTGATCAATGAGCAGTTTTTTGAAAATGATAATATTCAAAACATTATTCAAAATAAAAATATTCCTTACTTAAAAATATCAAAACACAGTGAACACACAGAAAGTGCTCAAGATAACTTACTTTGCATCCCCATTTATGATGAATGCACACTGAAAGATTGGGTCAATATCAAATTACTTCGACAAACAGATTCACCTGTAGCCAGTTTTGATTTATCTCTGGATGAAACCGAAACTCAATTTGAAATTAAAGAAATTGATTTCTTTGCTGACCTCTATGCTCAAGACAGTCGTAAAGTCCTTCTCAGTGATCATCTAGGAACCATTGCCATTATAGACCACCATGCGCATTTGGCTTGGCTTGAAGCGACGCGTGATGAGTATCAGACTGACCGTTCAATACATTATACCGCAGCACTCACTTCCGATTTTATTAAGGTTTCTCGTAAACGTCAGTTTAACCTGGAAGACTGGTTATTTAATGTAATCTGGAAAAATCCTCAAATCATCACTGTACCTGCCACCGACAAATATTATCGCTTGAAGTTTTGGGTTCAACCGAATCAACTCGACAAGAAACTGTTATTACAACTTTCGGCTTGCTTTATCTATGGTGCTGAAATTCAACATGTTGCAGATAAGCTCAATATTCCTGTTACAACTGTTCAGCATTTTGTAGCTGCCAATCTAGCCATTCATAATGCGGAAGTCATTTCTGCAAAAGACAGCCAGTTCGATAAATCTCAGAGCGACGAACAACACACTGAAAATAAAGGAATCTTAAAAAGCTTTTTTAACAAGTTAAAAAGTAAGTTTAAGTTTTAAGGGATAGGTACATAATGATTATTCAACAATACAAAATTGTTTTTGCAGGTTCAATGGGGGCAGGAAAAACCGAAGCGATTAAATCGCTCTCTGAGATTCCTGTACTGGCGACAGAAGCCTTTAATACGGATGAACATAGTCATAAAAAGCTCAACACTACAGTTGGGATCGACTATGGAGAAGTCACGCTTGATGATGGCAATAAAGTCGGTCTTTATGGAACACCAGGGCAAGGACGTTTCGACTTTATGTGGGGTGTGATCTGTAAAGGGGCTATTGGCACAATCCTCTTGATTGACCATAGTTTACAAACACCTTTGGAAGAGTTGGACTATTACATCAACACCTTTAAACAATACGGCGACAACATTGTGATTGGTATTACCCATATTGATGATGATTTGGCTAAACCGACTCACCAATATCGACAATGGCTATTAGAACGGCAACTCAACTTCCCTGTTTTCTTCATCGATGCACGAAAGAAAGCAGACGTACTCTTACTCTTGGAGACATTGATTACCGCATTAGAAATTAAATATTTATAACCCATCATGAGGTGCCTATGAATTTAGCTGAGCAACGGGCAGCACCAGAAGCATTGGTTGCATTTGCCAAACAGCAGATACAAGAAGTGATCAACCATGTCAATCATATTGAGTTCATTATGATTTGTTCAAGTGATGGTTTTGAGTTAGCTTCAGTAAGTAAACGCTATCAATTTCAATCCAGTAAACTGGCAGCGGTGAGCAGTTCAATTTTAGCGATGGTCAGCGCTTTTTTATCAGAAATCAATTTGACTGGCTGTCAAAGTATCAGTTTAGATGCCGAAAATGGTAAAGCCGTATTAACAGCTATACCATGTACCAAACATCCTATGCTCATCGTCACATTAAGCACTAAAGAGGTCTTATTGGGACAATTGCTCTATCACTTAAAAGAAGCCAGCCAAGCCATTATCCAACAAGATCAACCCTAGAAAAATGTCCCCTCTTGCTTAAACTGTTCGACAGTCTTGTTAAGGCGTTGCATAAATTGTGGTTTGCGATTTGCCATGTACTTTGGATTGATACATCAATAGATCTGCTTGATGAGTAGCATCGTCAATATTTTCAGGTAATTCATCATAAGTACGAATTCCCATACTAAAATCAATACCGAACTGCTGTTTCAATCCACTTAGCAAAAAGCTTTTTCTTAGACGTCTTTCATAATCTTCAATCGCCTGTAGATCAATGTCTTGTAAGATCACAATAAACTCATCCCCGCCCATACGTGCAATGACATCTGAATGCCGAGTGGTCGATTTTAACACCTGTGCAAACTCAACCAATACATCATCCCCTTTGCTGTGTCCATAGGTATCATTGACGGCTTTGAAACCATCCAAATCAATAAGACCAACAGCAAAGGTTTGTTCTGTTTTACCGTATCTCTTTTTTAATGCCTGATAGGCTAAATTAAATGCCCGCGTATTATTCAATGAGGTTAAAGGATCTTTCATCGCCATAAGCGTCATTTCATTTAAGTTTATTTTTATTCTACGCAGTAAAATCGCCACAATACTAAAAAAGCCCAGTCGTACGCATGCATTCCAAAAGGGAATAATCGAATTGGTGTACTCATGTCCTGCACTATAATCCGCATATAACCATGTAAGACCAGATAAAATTACAGTAATGATGACAACATACTTATGGTCATACCATGCTGCAACCGAAACTGGAATTAAATAAAAAACTGCAAAAGAATATTCATAGCCTGTAGAGAGATCAATGATTCCCAAAACAATAATCATCAAAAGTAAAGTAGCACGCCGAACAATCGAACTCATAAATAAATACGTTTCCAACTGTTTAATCATAGGATCACAATCCTTTGTGTTATCATTACAATATCGTATAGATTAATTTAAAAAAACCAATAATTAAAAATTCAACTGCATATCAATAATTCCATGTTTTAAATAAATTTAGTCGTGTTTTTGAATTAAAACTGGATAGTATTTACTGAGTTATAATTAAAATAACCATGAAAGTAAAGTAATATAAAGGGATAAATACTGTTATAAAATAGAATTCTTTGGGTGTTAGGGAAAACAACTGTGGTTTACTTCAACGATTAAAACTTTGTAAGTTTTAACCCTATTGCCTATAAACTTTTGGTCTATAGCGTCCTAAGCCGAATCGAGACCTTGTGGGTAAGTACTACACGCACGTTGTACGTTACTGGTAGCAATCTACTCTTTTCGATCCCTGTTCACCCTTGCAAACCATATTAACCAAAGCTGTTCAGGATTATTTTCCTAAGATGATGTCTTTTGAGCTGAATTTAAAAAAATTTCCCGACAAAGTAGCCAATTGAAGAATTTTTATATCCGGCTATATCTAATTCCTGTTTTTTCCAAGTATAAGCGCTCAAAAATAGAAATCCTTTCTTTTTCAGTTTTAGTAGAGGTCAATGACTCAAAACTATTTTTTCTTATTCATCTCCGATAATAAATCCAATTGGATTTCCTGAATTTTTGCCAATTTATCCCATTGGTGCATCAACAAATGGTCTATTTTTTCATGTAAGTGTCGAATTTCGAGTTCAGCTTTTAAATTGACCTGATAATCATTTTGCGAACGCAGACGATCTTTGGCTTCTTGACGATTTTGACTCATCATAATAATGGGAGCTTGTACAGCCGCCAGACAAGATAAAATGAGATTCAGTAAAATAAAAGGATAAGGGTCGGCAGGCTGTTTCACCATTACCACTGTATTCACAATAATCCAGATCGCCAAGAACAGACTAAAACAAATTAAAAAAGCCCAACTTCCTCCAAAAGTGGCTATCTTATCTGCTAAACGCTCTCCCAAAGTCCAGTTTTCGTGGAGTTGGCTTTCAGTATTTTTTGTGATGAGTTCGTGCTGTTGCATGCTGTTCAGCACTTCATAGGCTAAACTTGATACTTCACCTTGTTCCGATTGCAATAAAGATTGTACATATTGCATCCGGTATTTGGTTAGATCTGCTCTACAAATATAATCCTGTGTAGACCATTCTGGAAAATCTTGCGCAATTTCTTCAGTAATCACTTTGCGAATGGTACCCATGGGTACCACATCATGATCAGAAAAACTTTTTTTACAGACAAAGCAAATATGATTCTCAGGCTTTTCTTTCATAACATTACTCTTATCTTGTTCTTTTAAAACCTTTGATGATTAAGACCAAGCATAGAATATATTTAAATGTCTTTGGGTGCAGAGCGTACCAGAATTAGTTGTTTTTTCTGATATAAGAAACAAAATTGAATAGATTTATCTGATTATATACTTGTTAGGTAAATATATTTTTATTGAATTTTTTGGATGAGCGGGAAAACAACTGTGGTTTACTTCAACTATTAAAACTTTGTAAGTTTTAACCCTATTGCCTATAAACTTTTGGTCTATAGCGTCCTAAGCCGAATCGAGACCTTGTGGGTAAGTACTACACGCACGTTGTACGCAACTGGTAGCAATCTGCTCTTTTCGATCCCTTACATCCTTGAAAACAATATTAATCAAATCAGTCCGGGATTATTTTCCTAAGATAGATTGATTTTTGCATTTTTCAGAAATTTTTTTCTTTAAAACAATCTATTTAAAAAAAATTTCCCAAATCTGTTAATTAAATGAATTTTTATTGCAGAAATCAGAGCAAAAATGCAAATTTAATTTCTGAATTTGCATTTTTAATCCAGCAGGTCATCATTATTTTATAGTGACGTGTAAGTCTGCCTTTCAGCTGATTAGAATTTTTAATGGGTTTGTTTTACTTGATTGAAAATGTCTTCTAAAGCTGCTCTATCTTGATTTAAGAACGCTGTTAAACTCGTCTTAATCTGCTCAAGTGTACTGTGCTTGATGGCAAATAGCGCTTTATTCTTTCGTATCATTAATCCAAATAATTCACGCTGTGGAATAACCAAGGTAATATTGCTTTCTAACTTAAACTCAAAATCTTCAGTTTTAGCATAAGCATTCAGTGTTATGGTCAAATATTCATTTGATGTAGGATGAATCACCTTAAACATCGTACTAAGACCATCCAGTTGCAATTGTACAACACGTTGGCGTCGCCAACTGATGCTTTCAAATTTCGTCAGTACTTCTGCTATCTCAAGATTACTGATACGTTCCATGTCATGCTCACTGGTATGATTTGGATACTGAATGTGAATTTCAAAATTGCTCATTACTCTATAACGCATACACTTAAAATCTTCTTGTAGTGTAACAATACTCATCAAAAAACATAGAGAACCAGATCATATTTTTAAAACTAAGTTATTTATTTTTAAATGTAAATTGTGAAAAACCTCACTTTTTTTATTCTTTATATGTATCAGGTATATTTTACTCATCGGTCAATTAATTTTAGTGTTTGCATTCATATTGATTGCAAAAAAATCAGGAAGCTTCGACTTCCTGATTTTTGTCAATTTTTTCGATCTGAAATCAGGCTAAACGATGTTCTTGCAACATTTTTTTGTGCATCAATTGTCTGTACTGTTCTGTCATTGCATCAATTTGCCCATTTAAAAAAAGACTGAGTTGTTCTGAAACCTGTGTTTGATTCAAATTCTTATAGAACACATCATATTTCTTTTTACGTGTTAAAAATCCTAAAAACTCTTTACTTTCTACAGTCAATTGAATATTACTATCAATTTGAAAGACGGGTTCAGCTTTACTGGATTGCGTATTGAGTTGGATATGTAAATATAATTCTGTTTCCGTATCTTGTACTGCGAAAAAGATTTCTGAATCAGCAGCTTGAAGTTGAGTCAGAAATAAACGACGCCAGTTAATCGCATAAAATTTTGCCCGAATCTGCTCTATATCTTCAGCTTCAAATGAATCGACTGCTTGTGCCGGCAAACTGATTTCGACATCGAACTTTCTCATTGTTCTCACCTATCCATGTGATGTTGATATTATGATTAATTAATAGCATTTATATCATTGTTTTAAAACAACTATTATCATTATTTTTTAAACTGATCATTTTCAATACAACATGGATCACAACAATCCATCTAAAATCTGAAGTAGTCCATAAAATGCTGCTTGATCTAAAAATTATAGATCTAACATTTAGATGTCCCACTGACTTTTATGATAATAAATCTCAAGCAAATGCGTTTTTTGAGGTTTTCTTTTTCTTGCATCTCTACTGAAATGATAAATCTACGTCATATTTTTAGAATAAGATAAAATCACCCATGCTGCATGGGTGTAATGCTGCAACATGGATGCAGAATGGATTTCAAATTCTAAGCTTCTGGACAGCAGTGTATACACGCTTTTATTTTTTCTCTTGGCCAATTCATTTTAGCCCGCTTTAACGCCAAATCACTGGTCGCAAAAAATCCCAAGAGATTTTGCTGAGTGATATGGGGTAAATAGTTACAGCCTTGGGTAGCATTATGTACTTCATATACCCCATTGGCTTGTGCATTTTGATTGATAATAAATTTGTCCATCATACAGTTTCCCCCTATCTATTCGTCAAATAAACGAATAAATCCATAATTAAGTTATGCCTTATTAATCCCATAATAAAAATATGCCTTTATTGTATAGAAATCAATCTTTTTATTTTTTTTGTTTTTGGATGTCTTCAACACATTTAAATAATTGGTTTTAAAAATTATTTATAGTTTTTTTAATTATCATGTTCATATTTAAACCATTGAATTAAATTTATTTTCTTGTCTCGTTCTCTTCATCCAACGGAATACAAAAATCACCGCAATGATTCCAGCAATCACCACCAAAACAGGAACAATGAGCGATAATACTGAAACCACAATTGCTCCGATCCATTCGCCTGTCGATACGACAGGATTCGCAATACCGCCTGTAGTTGCGGTGGATAATCCCCGAACCGCAACTGTCCCCATTTGTACCGCTGTTGCCGTTCCACCCCCTACAATAATTGCAGCTGCCCAACTGGCAAACTGTGACATTTCACTACTACTCACCGCCATAGTAGTCAGCGTTCCTGCAACCATCGCAGCAGGTGTTGCAATGGTATCCAAGGCATTGTCCACCCAAGGAATATAATACGCACCAATCTCACAGACAGTTGCAACAGCCAAACCCATACATACAGATGGAATTGCCAACCACTCAAAACCTTTCATTGGTTCAAACCATCCCATCAATGATGCAATACTCATCACCAAGAGTGGAACAAACACACGAAAACCGCAGGCTGCACTTAAACCAATCCCGATACATAAGCTCAGAAGTGTTTCCACCATGATGTCTCTACCTGTATTTTCATTATATTTTTCAACTTATTCTTAAATTAACAAAAAAGCCCTATTGGATGATAGGGCTTTTTCTTAAAACTGCGAGTAGCTGTTTTGTTGATGCTGCTTAGGCATTCTTGTTGTTGAATTGATTGCCAAGGCATTTGGTACACGGAGGTAAACGATCTGTACCAATTTCTAAGTAAACACGATGTCCACATTGGACACAAAAATAGAAGCCTGTTCCAGGTTTTTGACCAGCAGTAACCATTTTTGTTCTCCATAGGTTTTAGAAATGGTGAATAAAGTATAGCCAAATTTTGCTGTATGTCTACTGTCTATTTTAAAAAATGATGGTGTCATTTTTGCAAGAAATGATTTCAAGAAAGGCTTTATAAGTTTTATAGGTTTTTTGTGACCCAATTTTCAATTTTAAGTTCAGCAACTCGTAAAAATTCTTTTTCGTTATTGGTAACCATCACCCAATTATTTGCTCTAGCATGTGCTGCAAGCCACAAATCATTATTACCAATGATTTGACCTTTAGCAGATAGATCTTGACGAATATGTGCGTAATGATCAGCTACTTTTTCATCTAGCTCAATAACTTGAATCATTGATGTAAGCTCATCAATCACTTGTAATGCTTTTTCTTTATTTTGACTTTTTTCAGCCCCAAAACGTAATTCGCCTAAAGTAACCACGGAAATTAAGATATTACGGTTGGGTAAATGCTTTTCAAAATGCTGACGAACAATTGCAGGTTGATGTTTTGTGATATAAATACAAATATTTGTATCCAGTAGATATTGTGTCTGCATTAAAACTCTTCTCGTTCTTGAGGTGGTTCATCGACTCTTTCTTCTGCATAAAAGTCATCAGGCATTTGTGCCAATACCTTAAATAATCGATCCGCTGTGATTGGTTTTTCACGCAGTATCACTTCATCGCCACGACGAAAAATTTCAACTTCTTTACCTTCAAAACGAAATTCTTTAGGTAACCGAATCGCTTGACTACGCCCTGTCATAAAAACTTTTGCTGTAGACATAGTTCTACTCCATAGTTTTTTGATATATACCCTAGGATAGGTATTTATTGAGTGTGATTCAATCGAAATTTAAATTCTTGCTTATATAATTTTACCTAAATGATGATTTTATCAATTTAGTGCTTTTTCCAAACTACATCCGATTTTGATGGCGTCTTAACTTGCTTCAACAATCTAATAATCTTCTCAAAAAAGTCTGTATCTTAGGATACACATATTAAAACTCTGGTATTTCAGTATCTTTTATTCAACGCGAATTGATAAAGAGTCTTGTGTCAATTCCAAGAATAGGATCGAACGTACCAGACATTCCGAACTTTGAAATGTCAACTTTATATTCATCCACAAAATTTATAATCATATCACTCTTCAAATAAAAACCCCGCTTAACAGCAGGGTCTTTTTAAAACACTATCAATTACTTTTTTCTTTAATCGCTCACTTTTGCGAAGTCATACTTCTCATCTTTAAAAGAAAAGAATGTCTTCCTTCTTCAAAAGAGGATTAAAAAATGCAACTCAATCAAGCCACGCTGCCTTCCAAGAAATCCTGTGCAAAGCGTTGTAAAACACCACCCGCTTCATAGACATGCACTTCTTCTTCAGTATCCAGACGACAAGTCACAGGAACTTCAATGACTTCACTCTTACCGTCAGCCGTTGCACGCTCAATCACCAAAGTTAAATCTGTGCGTGGCGCAATATTTCCGATCACACTATAAAGTTCAGTACCATCAAGTTTTAGAGTTTTACGATCTGTACCCGTTTTAAATTCAAGCGGTAAAACGCCCATACCGACAAGATTGGTACGGTGAATACGCTCAAAACCTTCAGCAACAATCGCTTCAACCCCTGCAAGACGAACACCTTTGGCAGCCCAGTCACGGCTTGAGCCTTGACCATAATCTTTACCTGCAATGATGATCAATGGCTGCTTACGATTCATATAAGTCTCAATCGCTTCCCACATACGCATCACTTCGCCTTCAGGCTCAACACGTGCTTTAGAACCCTGTTTAATCGTACCGTCAGAACGAACCACCATTTCATTAAACAATTTTGGATTGGCAAATGTTGCACGTTGCGCAGTCAAATGATCACCACGATGCGTTGCATAAGAGTTAAAGTCTTCTTCAGGTACACCCATTTTATGAAGATACTCGCCTGCTGCAGAATCCATCATGATGGCATTCGATGGCGACAAATGATCCGTGGTAATGTTGTCAGGTAAAATTGCCAGTGGACGCATATTCGATAGTGTTCTTGGCGCAGCGAGCGCACCTTCCCAATACGGCGGGCGACGAATATAAGTACTTTGCGGACGCCAATCATATAACGGGCTTTCAGACTTTTCAGCCACGCCTAAATCAAACATTGGAATATAGACTTTGCGGAACTGTTCTGGTTTAACTGATTCTTTCACTAAAGCATCAATTTCAGCATCCGATGGCCAAATGTCTTTTAAATAAACCGGATTACCGTCTTTATCATTCCCCAATGCATCCGTTTCGATATCAAAACGAATTGTCCCTGCAATTGCATAAGCCACAACCAGTGGTGGTGAAGCCAAGAATGCCTGTTTAGCATATGGGTGAATACGACCGTCAAAGTTACGGTTCCCCGAAAGTACCGCCGTTGCATACAAATCGCGGTCAATAATTTCTTGTTGAATCTTTGGATCTAAAGCACCTGACATGCCATTACAGGTCGTACATGCATACGCCACAATCCCAAAGCCCAGCTTTTCTAAATCATTTAATACACCCGCTTCTTCAAGGTATAAAGCTGCAGCTTTAGAACCTGGAGCAAATGATGATTTCACCCAGGGTTTACGTGTTAAACCCAATTCATTTGCTTTACGTGCCAGTAAACCTGCGGCAACCGTGTTACGTGGATTAGAGGTATTGGTACAAGAGGTAATCGCCGCAATAATCACAGCACCATCCGGCATTAAACCTTGGGCTTCCTGAGCTCGTGCAGCCTCCAGATTACCAGCAATCCCTTTTTCTTTAAGCTCTGCTGTAGATACACGTGCATGTGGATTTGATGGACCTGCAATGTTGCGTGTCACAGTAGAAAGATCAAAACGCAGTACACGAGGATAATCCGCTTGTTTCATACCCGATGCCCAAAGACCGATTTCTTTGGCATAGGTTTCAACCAATTTGATTTGATCCGCTTCACGACCTGTCAAGGTTAAATAATCAATGGTATTTTGGTCGATGTAGAACATTGCCGCTGTTGCGCCATATTCAGGTGTCATGTTCGAAATCGTTGCACGATCTCCAACAGACATACTGTCTGCCCCCTCACCAAAGAATTCTAAATATGCCCCGACCACACGTTCTTTACGTAAAAATTCTGTCAATGCTAAAACGATATCTGTTGCAGTGATACCGGCTTTACGTTGCCCAACCAACTCTACACCAATAATGTCAGGCAGACGCATCCATGATGCACGGCCAAGCATGACATTTTCAGCTTCCAAACCACCGACACCGACAGAAATTACCCCCAGGGCATCGGTATGTGGTGTATGTGAGTCTGTACCAACACAGGTATCAGGGAAAGCAACACCGTCACGATTTTGGATCACTGGAGACATTTTCTCCAAGTTGATTTGATGCATGATGCCGTTCCCTGCGGGGATAACATCGACATTTTCAAACGCAGTTTTAGTCCACTCAATAAAGTGAAAACGGTCTTCGTTGCGGCGGTCTTCCACAGCACGGTTTTTCTCAAAAGCATCGGGATCAAAACCACCGTATTCCACGGCCAATGAGTGGTCAACAATCAACTGTGTGGGAACAACAGGATTCACCTTTGATGGATCCCCTCCTTGGTCTGCAATTGCATCACGTAAACCCGCAAGGTCAACCAAAGCGGTTTGTCCAAGAATGTCATGGCACACGACACGAGCTGGATACCATGGAAAATCGTGATCTTGCTTGCGATGGATTAATTCTTTGAGTGACTGTTCAAGAATGGCTGGATCACAACGGCGTACCAATTGTTCAGCCAATACTTTTGACGTGTATGGAAGTTTTGCATATGCGCCTTGCTGGATGTCTTCTACGGCTTGACGCACATCGAAGTATTCGAGCTGGGTACCTTGCAGGGGTTTACGATAATTTTTATTCATTGCGTTTGTGCCTCTTGCATCGTTTTGTACTGCGTGTCTAATGCTTGGCATAGTACACTGTCGAAAACCCATTTCCCAAATCGTTTATATTTCATAAGCTTAGATATAAAAACAGGGGTTTTAGAAATATTTAGTAACAACTTCATTAAAATATTTGCACTAAAACTGCTTTTTTTTGAAAAATAGCGGAAAATAAGCTTAATTCTTTAGTATTAGATTTAAGACAAGCGAGCAATTCATGAGCGATCTAGCTTTCTCCTCTTTTACCTTGACCGGTGTTGATGCAGTCAAGTTTTTACAAGGTCAAGTGACTGTAAATGTAGAAAATTTAGCTGAAAACGTGAGCCAATATACGGCAATCTGTGATTTGAAAGGTCGAATTCATTTTGGCTTGTGGTTAAAAAAGATTAATCCTGAACATCTAGAAATTGTAACCACACAAGATCAAGCCGAAGAGTTTGCTCAGCATATTAAAAAATATGGCGCTTTTTCGAAAATGAAACTGGAATTAGTTGGGCAGGTTTTTCCCACACTTAACGGTTCAACGACAGACTTTTCTGCCACAGAAACAGATATTAACGCTTGGGAAATCTCAGCAATTCAAAATGGTCAAGCCTATATCAATAAAGACATTCAAGGCTTATTTCAACCTCAGGAATTACGTCTGCACCAACGACAAGGGATCAATTATGACAAAGGTTGTTACCTGGGTCAGGAAGTGATTGCACGTCTATGGTTTAAAGCAAAACCGAAAGCTTGGCTACATGTCATTCAAGGTACTGGTGATGTCCCTGCTGCTGCTGAACAATTGAACAAAGGTGTTCAAGTCGTAAACAGTGCAGCCTTTGAAAATGGCTATATCGCACTTGTGGTTGCCCGCCCTGATGCTTTAGCAGAGTTGGACGTGACTGTTTTAGATTTACCTGAGCATTTGAGTGGTGATGTTGCTAGACCACAGTAATCATTTAATTTTTAGATAAAGATGACGTTAATCACGTTATCTTTATGCTTTTTCATTATATCTCTACTTAAAAAATCTTTTGATTTATTATAAAATGATCAAAATCATTATATTAATTTAACTTTTTATAACCATGAATCAGAGTTTTCAAGACTCCAAACATAAATTTATCGCCTTATATTATGGTATTTCTGCCATCGTTGGATTGGTCTTGATTACCTATCAACTCTTTACCAATCCCTTTCATATTCTAGTCTTCGTCTTATATGTCTTAATTTACATTCAACTGGTTTTTATGTTGTTTGGTGCACTTCAATATTGGGACAAAAGACAGACAGGTTTAAAAATCTTGTTTTGGATTTCTTTAAGTTTAATTCCAGCATTTTATACACCTTTGATTGCCTATATTCCCAAAATTACCTCAGGTTTGTTTATTTATTTCGAAACTGGCTTCGGTGCAAGTGGAGCTGGATTTGATGTATTCGTCTTCTACAATACAACTCTAAGAATTTTTAACGAACAATTTTGGCGTATTGGTATTAATTTAATTGAATTTTTTATATTCTTACATTTTTTAAATTTAGCCAAGGCACAAAATATTTCATTATCGCCTTTTAGACATTAGATATGCATTCATAGGAAAATTTTAGCTTAAACAATTTTCCCTACTTCAATCATCACAATACATTGGTTATTGAATAAACTGAACGAGATTAATCTCAATTTTAATACAACAAAATGAATAGATACCTTCAAACCATGACACCCCAAAGAATCATCATATTACTTCTAGTCAGTATCTTGAGTATCTGTAGTCATGCACTGTCGCCTGAACTATTACAGCAACTCAAACAAGAGCATATCGTTGATACGACTCATACCCTAGACCACAATCAAATCGAAGCATTAAAAAATCAAAATAGACAGCTTTATCAGCAGAAAAATATTGATTTCAAAATATTAATGATCCCTACGATTGGAGACACATCGATAGAACAATATGCTGAACAAGTCTTTAATGAAATTAAAATAGGCAATGCTAAACTTGATAATGGTTTATTGCTCGTCGTGTCTAAAGATGACCGAAAAATGCGCTTTGAGGTTGGCTATGGCCTGGAAAGTGATTTGACAGATGTGCAAATGGGGCGAATGATTCGCAATACTCTCGCACCAAATTTTAAAAACAATGATTATTATCAGGGTTTTTCTCAAACCCAGAAAATGCTTTTCAACCAAAATATCTCACTGAAAAATGTAGACGCAGAAAATCCAGAAATTGTTTTCAATCTCACCTTTTATGGTTACCTGTTTCTTTCCATTTTGCTTTGTATTCCAATGTATTGGGTCTATACCAAACTGGTTGTCAAACTCGGTACTGGAGGCGGATTAGCAGCCTTTGTCGCCTTTTTTATGTTAGAGATATTTATTCATCTATTGATTTTTTCTTATTTAAATCTTGCTAATCTAGGCTTCTTTTTGAGTGCGCTTATTCCAGTATATGCACCATTTTTAATTGCCGTCTGCATACCTAAAGATCAAAACCATAAAGTGTTGAAATGCATTTTGTATAGCCTTCCGCTTCAAATTTTTTCAATCTTTGGATTAGGTAGTTTCTATCTGGTCGATTTCATCCCTGCAACTGCATTTTTTCTATTGAAATGTTTAGCTATCTGCTTAATTTTAATCTTTTTACGTTATCTCCAATTTTTGTATCGCTTTAAACATCGTACTGAAAATCAATATTTAACAACTTACTACAATCAATATCTCAGAGAAAAAGAGCGACAAAAGGCACGTGAGGAGGCTTTTGAAAGAGTTCAGGCGTTACGGAAAAACTCCAATTCAGACAATAATTACTCATCAAATCATCATTCATCCTTTGATGGTAATCTAGATTCATCTTCTAGTAGCAGTTCATCCACCAATGATGAACGAGATTCAGGCGGCAGTTCAGGTGGTGGTGGTGCATCAGGTTCATGGTAAGTATTAATGTGCTTAAAATGTGATGGAGGAAGATTATTTCCTCCTCACATAATAAATTACACCGCCTTTATCATCGGAGAAATAAAATGAATTTTCATCAATTCGATAGATATCAGCAGGTCGAGCATAGACATTTTTTCCCACTAAAAAACCATCCATAAAGGTCTCCAATTTTTGTCCTTTACGCATAATTGCAATTTTGTAGCCATGACCAATTGATGCATCTGTAGCACCATGTAAAGCGACCAAAAAAGAATTTTTAATACTGTCATCCGTATCTGGATGATCAAAATAATCAAAGCCAAGTGCAGATGAATGCGCAGGGAAATAGGCGTAAGGTGTTAATACATTTTTACAGCCAGATGAACGTTTGAATTTTGGATCTGCAAAAATTTTACCATTCGACGAATAGCAGGACGGCCAACCATAATCAGCATCACGTTTGAGGGCATAAAAAGTTTCATCAGGCTTATTTTTACCTAAATGGTCTGCCCCCTGATTGGTGGCAAATAGCACTTTACCTATCCATTTCAAACCCACGGCATTACGTAAGCCTTGGGCGAAAATCTTTTGTTCTGAGCCGTCAGGGTTCATTTCTATCACTGTTGCTCGAACTTGCTCTTTTTCAACACATGCATTGCAACTAGAGCCAACTGAAACATAAATTTTTCCATTGCCCCCTACAGCAATTGTCCGTGTTAGATGCCAACCACCATATTTGTAGCTTAAGCCATAGTCTGGAAAAGTAGCTAAAACTTCAGCTTTAGCCGTGGGTTTGGTTTCACCTTGGGTAAACTTACGTCGAGTGAGTTGGTCAGTTTCAGCTAAATATAACCAATCTTGCCCTGTATCATCTGTATAAAACTGAATCGAATTTGGATTTTTCAAACCAGTCATATAAGGAATTATTTTGCCAAATCGACCTGTTTCAGCATTCCATTGATCCAAAATATAGATGATGCCTTTTTTATTATCAGACAAATCATGCATATCGGTGACAAACATTCTGCCGTCAGGTGCTTTTGTAAAAAAACGGACTCGTTTTAAGCCTTCAGCAGCAGGAATAATTTCAAAATTTGCCGGTAAATTTAAAGAAAAGCGCTTTCCATTTTTCAAGTTGATTTGATGTGATACTAGCTTTGGCTGTTGAGCTAAAACTGTCATTGGACAAATTAAACATAATAATAAGATTGACAGTATTTTGTTCATTTTTGATACTTCTCAGTTCATCTTATGAAGAAACAGCTTCTTTTTTGATATTATACAACTTAAATGATGAATACATAGTCAAAGGCTTCTGAGAAAATCGACATGGACAATTCTTTCATTTGTAAAAACTCTTTTACCCATACCTCTCTCCATTTAGAATTCACTCAATAACTTAAAAAACATAAAATATGCATCTATCCAATAAAGCCATTTATCAACAGTTCATTCTTTTAGCATTGAGTTTATTGTTAAGTATTAGCAGTCATGCCCTATCACCACAAATTCTAGAAGAATTAAAGAAAGACCATATTTTAGATACCACGCAGACATTGACTACCGCTGAGATTGAAAAGCTCAAGCAGAACAATGAAGTTATTTTTAAACAAAAAAAAATCGACCTTAAAATTTTAATGATTTCCTCTTTAAGTGGCGAGCCAATCGAAAACGCGGCACGTGATGTTTTCAACACCATCAAAATTGGGAATGCTCAACAAGATAATGGTGTGTTGTTATTGATTGCCAAAAATGATCGAAAAATGCGAATTGAAGTGGGTTATGGTTTAGAGGGCGATCTAACAGATATAAAATCTGGTCGCATTATTCGAAATATTCTCGCACCGCATTTTAAAAATGATGAATACTATACAGGCATTGCACTCGCACAGAATGAAATTGGTCAATCGCCCAACTTAGCAATCGAGGTTGCCAATCATCAACAAAAAGCTGAAGAGCAGCCGCCAGCCATTACTTCAACTCAAAACACTTATCAATATCCAACACAACCAGAAAATCCACATGTCATACATCTAGACCAGCCTTCAAAGAATTTCATCAATTATTTCATTGTTTTTATTTGGAATATTATGGTGAGTTGTATTTTAGTCATCTATTTTGCGCCAATTTATCAAACGCTTAAAAAACAGCAAATCAGAATCAAAGGAATTCCTTTATTTATGATCGTGTTTTTACCTATTCACCATCTATTCTGTTGGATTGTTACAGGATTAAATTTCTTTTTGCTTTTTGGCTTATATGCCTTAGTCCTTTGGATGGTGGTCAAATTTAATCATTATCAAAATATTTATAAATGGCTGAAATTATCGGCTTTACCTAAAAAGATTCCTAAAAAATTCGCTATTTTATTCATTGGCATTCCAATCATATTGGCATTTATTTTGCCAAACATTTGGATTCCCGTATTGATGTTTTTTATTTTCTGCCCATTTATCCTGCTTTTGATCTGGGCACTGATTTATTCGATAGCCAAACCTTATCAACGCTATTATCCAGCTGAATATCAAGAATGGTTTAAAGAAACACCTTCAACCTTTGCACGTTCATCATCCTATTCAAGCTCTTCGTCAAGTTCATCGAGCAGTCGCTCATCTTCTTCTGGCTCAGGCTCATCATCGAGTAGCGGGAGAAGTTCAGGCGGTAGCTCAGGTGGTGGTGGCGCATCAGGCTCATGGTAATCCATATTGAGCCTGAGAGCCTGTTTTACCTAAAAGCCATGAAATAACTTATTCATGTCTTTACATACATATTCTTTAAAGTGAAAAGCACGCGCATGTTTTGCATCAAACTTTGCAGTTAACCCATCTTTTTCAAATAGATAAACACGATCATCTTTGCTCACTAAAAACTCACCGCCCAACTTTATTAGCAAAGCATCAATCTTGTCTTCTTCAGCAATACTTTCGTCCTGACTAATTTTGTCATAATTCCGCTTAATCGCTTTAATAAACATGGTGTTCTCGTTACTTCAATTTAATGACAATTATAACGTTACCATTCATTTAAGTCTGTTCAAATTGCTGATGAGCACATCCATGCAACTTGTCTGAATGAATCATTACTCATAAAATAAGCCAACCATGTGTTATCGCGGCTGCTGAACCCGATTAACTCATGAGTTTTACCCTATGGATATTCCATCACAATTATTTGCAAACGATTTAAACAGAAACCGCGCTTGGAGACGTAAAGTCAAATTTTTACATCGTGGTCGAGATTGCAGGCATGGCTCTACCCTGTGGAAACCTGAAAAAGACTGGAAAATGCTTTGGAATAGATCATTAAAACGCTCTCGCTCCAAACAGCTTGGGATTGAGTATCCTCGTATTTCCTCTTCAAAAAGACGAAAACAAGCACACTATGATTTTTGGATGATCACAGATTGAATAGCCTTTTTATATGTAGTCGTAATCAATGGCGTAGCCCCACTGCCGAGCGTGTCTTTGCAGTGGGCTATGGACTTTCCACTCGTTCTGCTGGAACCAGTAAACATGCCAAGCATACCGTTTCACTCAAAGACATTGTCTGGGCAGATATGATTTTTGTCATGGAGCAGAAGCATAAACAAAACATCAAAGAAAAATTTGCTCAGCAACTCCAACACAAAAAAGTGGTAGTTTTGGATATTCCAGATGATTTTCCCTATATGGATGAAGAATTGATTGAGATATTAAAAGACACAATGCTGCCTTATTTGCCTTAAATAAAAATAAATTAGAAAAGTGCTGTCATTTGGCTGCTTAAAAAGTTTAATTTATCTTTTGCTGCATTTTATATTTGCAATCATCAATTGATCATCAGCAGTTTGAAGCTGACATCTTCCCCTATCGCATCCATTCAACGGATTGAGTTCAGTATCGTTAATACAACAGGTAGAAAAGGTTCTATGAGACATTTCCAAATTGTGCAGCATACTGGAAAATGTTCCATGAAATTCAAATTCAGCAGTAATTGAGTTTAAAAGTGGAATCTGAAACAGAGTTAAATCAATATATTGGGCAATTACAACAGCAACTGGCACAACACGGGATCTACAGCTTTTTAAAAAATAAACGGCACATTTAAATTAGATATTTCAATTACATGATCTCAATATATTTTTAGCCCTGATTCAGTGCACAATATCGGCATTATTATTTTGAGCTTTATCATGAAAATCTGGTTATCTCTTTTGAGTTTAAGCATTTTTAGCTTTACTTCTGCACATGCTGACATCAAAACATTAGAACAAAATTTAAAAACTCAGTATCCTGAAATTGAAGTGAAATCTGTACAGAACTCACCGATCAAAGATGTTTATGAAGTCTATATGGGTGGTCGTATCGTCTACACCAATGAGGAAGCAAAATATTTCTTTGTCGGCAATTTAATTGATTTAAAAGAACAAAAAAATCTGACTGCCGAACGTGAACAAGTTTTAAAAAGTATTGATGTTAAAGCGCTGCCTTTAAAACAAGCCATCAAACATGTCAAAGGTAAAGGCGAACGCACTATTTATGTGTTTAGTGATCCCGATTGTCCTTATTGCCAACATCTTGAAAAAGAATTAAAGAATATCGACAACGTGACGATTTATTTATTCTTGTACCCAATCACACGTTTACATCCAAACGCTGAACAAGTATCGCAACAAATCTGGTGCTCTAAAAACCCATACCAAGCATGGCAAGATTATACCATTGATAAAAAACAGCCAACTCCAACCAAGTCTTGTAGTACCCCTGTTGAAAAGAATATCGCCTTGGCTAAAACGCTGGGTGTAGATGGTACTCCAACATTCTTCTTACAAGATGGCTCACGTATTTCAGGTGCACGTGATGCAGGTGAAATTGAGTTATTGTTAAAAGCGGTTAAATGATTTATAAAACGCGTAGTAAGATATTTCTTGATCTCCTACGCAACAATAACTTTAAAATCTGCTTAATTTATGCTTATCTATAAAAAATCTAAAACATAAATGCACCAAGCTATACAATTGGAATGTTTACATTCATAATTTTCAAATTATGATTAAAAAAGCCATCCACCCGTTCTACCACTATAAATGGAATTATGTTGAAATTAAAATCAGGTACAGTTTCAAAATGAAAAAAACACTTATTGCCACTCTTCTAAGTTTATCTTGTATTTCAGCATTTGCTGCGGATGCACCTAAAACTAATGTTGATCCTGCTTTTGCAAAAGCACAAGAACTCATTCAAGCAAAAAACTATCCTGCAGCCTATCAAGAACTCGAACGTCTCGCTAAAACAGGCAATGCGCAAGCTTTATATAACTTAGGCTATTTAACTCAAACTGGGCAAGGTACTGCCAAAGATGATAAAAAAGCATTGAAATATTATCAGGATGCTTCAGCAAAAGGCTATCCAGTCGCAAGTTATGTTTTGGCTCAAAGCTACGCTGTAGGACAGTTAGGCTTAAGCAAAGATGAAAAGAAAGTGCGTGAATATCTCGAGAAATCATCATCTCAAGGTTTTGATGATGCGACAGTGGAATTAGCCGTTTTATTATTTGCCGAAGGTACGCCAGCATCAGACAAGTTGGGTTTACAGAAACTTGATCCTTTAGTGAAAAAAGATTTTGCCCCTGCGATTCATGCCAAAGCCCTGTATGACATCACGGATGGTTTGAAAAAGAAAAATGCGACCACAGTGAACCAGGGACTGAATGCAATTCAAAACTTAGCCAAGAAAGGCTATATTCCTGCATTAATGGCTGTTGGAAATATGCTGACCAATGGCAATATCATTGATCAAAACTTGCCTGAAGCGCAAAAGATTTTCGCTGAGCTAGCAAAAAATAATGTGCCTAAAGCAAAAGAATCTCTAGAAGTGGTCAATAAATTGATTGCTGAAAAGGCTAAAGCACCAGCAAAAACGGCACCTGCGAAAAAATAATGATTCAAATCCAAAAGCACACGATAAAGCGTGTGCTTTTACCACCATACACCAATCAATACACTGACAACAATAAAACTCAAAAAAGTACTTATCATCAGAGGCGTCAGCGCTTTTTCATTCAAACCATAGACTTGTCCAAAGATCCCAAATAAAGATGGCATGGGTAACGCTGCAATCAAAGTACCCGCATAAATCATTTTTTGATCCAAATCTGTAAAATTGGCAAGCCCCAAATAAACCAAGAGCGGCATACAGATATTTTTTGAGATCACCAGATAAATGGTTTGCAGATTAAAGGATTGAATGGTCAGTCCGACCATTCCACCACCAATGATAAAGAGTGCCAGTGGCGAAGCTGTTTGTCCAAGCATGGCAAAAACAGCATCCAATAGATGTGGAATCTGGATATTGAAAACTGCGCAACTCATACCGATCATTACCGATAGGAATAACGGATTTTTAAGTAAAGTGATAAAAGTTATTTTTAGAATAGCCGCTAAGTTAGCTTGCCGTTGACGTCCAATTTCTGCCAGAGTCAGCATTAGCGGCACCAGAAAAACACTTTCGATGATCACCACCAAAGAGATGTAAATCATGGCTTCATTACCCATCAGCAACGTTAAAATTGCAGCACCCAACAATCCTGTATTAGACATGGATGCACCCAGGGAAAATACCGAGGCATGGGTAAAATGATTTTTAAAAATTTTCTGCCCAACCAAGAAAGCCAGAATAAATAAAGCAAACGTGACACTGGCATAGACGAAGAAATATGCTGGATACCAAATTTCATGCAGATCTTTTGAAGCTAATCCATGCAGGAGTAAAGCAGGTAAAGCAATTTTGATTACAAAAGCACTCAAGGCTGTGATTTGCGCTTTGCTTATCAATTGAATTTTGACAGAGATAAAACCCAGAAATAATAGAAAAAATACTGGAAAAATTACCGAAAAAATCATTTAAACCGTTCCTTTTCCAGAACTCGTAAATAAAGATATATCCTAGAATATATCTTTGATAAATTTAAATACTTTAAAAGAATAATAGATTCAGTAAAACTGTGATTTCATCAGTATGCTGAAAACAAATCCTTTATTCCATGAGGTTGACAACGTAAATATTGAGGTGCTATTGAGATTTTAGCCCCCAGTTTTGCGGCTGCATGCCAAGGCCAGCGTGGGTCATATAAGATTGCTCTTGCCAATGCAACCGCATCTGCCTCACCCTGCTGAAGAATCTGTTCAGCCTGTTCCGCTTCCGTAATTAACCCTACCGCAATCACTGGAATATTCACTTGTTTTTTAATTGCATTGGCGAAAGGCACCTGATAGTTTGCACCAATCTTAATGTCTTGTTGGGCATGTAAACCACCTGAGGAAACATGGATATAAACTGCTCCCAATTGGGCCAAGGCTTTAGATAAACCAATACTCGACTCAATATTCCAACCATTTTCCGCATCCATCCAATCAGTCGCAGAAAGGCGTACACCAATAGGATAATTGGCAGGCACTGAATTTCGAATCGCTTGAAAAACCTCTAAAGTTAAGCGAATACGATTTTCAAAACTGCCTCCATATTGATCTGTACGAAAGTTCGACAGTGGTGACATAAATTGATGCAGTAAATAGCCATGGGCTGCATGGATTTCAATCAATGAAAATCCTGCCTCAACAGCACGGATTGCAGCCTGAGCAAAATCATCAATGATGGTTTGTATTTCTTCAAGTGTTAAGGCATGTGGTGCAACATCTTCAACATTGAACGCAATGTCACTGGCAGAAACTGTCTGCCAACCATGCTGATGATCTGCTGCAATTTGACCTTTACCCAACCATGGTTTATCCGTTGAAGCTTTACGTCCTGCATGTGCAAGCTGTACCGCAAAAGGTGTGGGCGCAATCGTTTTTACTTTATTCAACAACGCCTTAATTTGATCTCGCTGTGTATCATTCCATAAGCCAAGATCAGCATAGCTGATTCGGCCCTGTGCTTGAACAGCAGTCGCTTCGACAATACACAAACTTGCACCAGACAAAGCATAATTTGCCCATTGCTGCTCATGCCAATAAGTGACCTCACCTTGATCTGTTGCAGAATATTGACACATGGGGGCAATAATTATTTTATTGCTCAGTGAAAGTGAGCCAAATTGAATGGATTCAAATAACTTCGGTGGAGCAGACATAAATTATTTTCCCAGCGAATTAAAATTGTTTGGTGATGCTTAAACCGGCACTCCAGTTAATACCATCTGCAGGTTCAAAGAATCGCCCATTGCCATCATTCACAATGACAGAACCCACATAGTTTTTGTCGAATAAATTATCTACCCGAGCAAAACTACGAACTTTCCAATCTTTGTTTTTCCAGATATAACCGACATTTAGGCTGGTGACTGTATAACTTGGTGCAGTATCTGTATTGAGATCGTCAACATAGATTTTATCCATATAACGAACATCAACCCCGGCATTCAAACCACTTTCAGGAAGCCAACCAAATCCAACAAAGGCTTGGTTTTTAGCAATACCAGGAATGTAATTTCCACTATGGATAACTTTTTTAGGGTCTGAGTTTGGAATGTCTGCATCAAATGTTGCATCGAGGAAACTATAACTGGCCTGTGCTGTGACATCTTTCCACAACTTTTTATTCCAAGACAGTTCAACGCCCTGACGCAATGTCTTGTCCGCATTTTGATAGGTTGCTCGACCATCCACTGATCCAGCAGAAACAATATCATCTCGTGTATTGCTTTGGAAAACTGCAGCCGTAAAATTACCCCATTGATTTTGTGCCTTTAAACCCAGTTCATAGTTATCACTGGTCGAAGGTTTCAGTGCAAAATTAATGCCCGAAGTTCCACTGATCGGATAAGCCATTTCGGTAAAAGTCGGTGTCTCAAAACCTTTGGCATAGCTGATATAACTGCTGATCTCCGGGGTAATTTCCCATGTCAATGCAGCAGATGGAAGCAACTTGTTATAATCTGTTTGACCACTGTCATCGCCATTAGAGCCAGTAATGTAATGATCTTTAGATTGGTAATGGACATTGCTGTAACGCAATCCTGTGTCTACACGTAATGTCGGTAAAAATTGCCAAGACGCCTGAAGATAAGGGTCTAAATTCCATAAAGTATTTCGTTCATCACGACGTAAATTACCTTTTACACCATAATGCGGCTTATTATTATCTAAAGTAAAGTTTTCATAGCCTTGGCGATCTTCATTCATGGCATCATAAGCAAGCCCTAAACTGATACGCGTGTTCGGCAAAAGCTCTTTACCTGTCCAACGTAAATCTGCACCATAAAAATCTCTGGAAAAATCAATAACACCACCTGCATGGCGAGGGTTCTTTTGAGCAGAACTTGGAATAGATTGATATTGTGTGACCTCCCGGTGACCTAAATAAACCATCGAATAGATTTCATTCTGGTCGTTGATGGGTTTGGTCCAATTGATCCCTGTTTGTGTCTGATTAATATCTTTACGGACATTATATTCGTTTTTACTGTCATTGACCTGTTTTGGATTCTGCTTCCACTGACTCCGATTGAGACCTTGTGGGTCATCCGCATGAATATCGACATAATTGGTGATCCAGTTAATTTTTGAGCCATCATCCAAATCCCAAGTGAGTTTGGCATTACTCAATGTTTTTCGTGCCGCGCTATGATCACGATAGCCATCGGTATCAAAATACGAAGAACTAATCACATAACTTGGCTCATTGGCTTGATCCGCACCCCCTTGTAAAACAATATCAGCACGCCCTTTATTGTTACTTCCGCCTGAGTATCCCAACTCAACCGAATCACGTCCTGTTCCCTCTTTGGTCGTGGTGAGAATTGTCCCCCCTGATGAATTTCCATAGAGGGATGAAAAAGGTCCACCCAACACTTCAATATGATCCAAACTGCTTAAGTCAATATTCGAGGTTTGACCTTGCCCATCGGGCATGGTTGCGGGAATACCATCTACATACAAACGGATACCACGCACGCCAAAGGTAGAGCGCGCGCCAAAGCCTCGCATCGACAGTTGTAAATCTTGTGCATAATTTTCACGGTTATTCAGTTGTAAACCTGGAATACCTTTAAGGGTTTCAGTGAGGTTTACACCCATATTATTTTGATTTTGTTGTTGGTCTATACGATAAACAGAAGCAGGGGTATTGAGTACGCTGGTATCTGAGCGTGTTGCTTCAACTTTAATGGTAGGTAGTTGCTGAGTGGAATCCTGAGATTCCGATTCAGCATAAATGTTCTGGGAAATACAGACTGTTAAACAAAGTAGTGTGGTATTAATTTTTAAATGTTTCACTCTTTGCATCTAGGTTTCCTCGGATGACTGTAGAAAATAGTTTTAGAAAATAATTTTAGACCCCAAGCCAATGACCAATGCATTGTCAACCTGATTGGTTGCACCAGGATGCACCACATACTGTACTAAAGGACGAAGCATGAACCATTTGGCTGGGTAATAGGAGTAATTTAACTCAATATTATACTCTGCATCTTCATTCAGCTGTCTTAAATTTGTGCCTAAGCGACTATTATTCACATAATCCGTATAGCGATCATTCAAATGTACTCTATTCACAGCTAAACCTAGAATATCATTGGGCTGACTTTCAAATAACCCATAATACTTTAAACCCAGTTGTTGTGAATCACTGACGGCCGTTGTCGTTCGATCATGTACTGTGAAATTACCAAAACTATGCAGACCTCGTTTACCCTCGCCTATTGAAGTCAATTGCTGTTCAAAGGCAATCCATCCCCCATATGTACGGTCTTCAGCTTTGGTCCCTGCTTTATAAGCCACATCGTACTGATTTTTAGCTTCATCAGCAGTATTGTATAAAGTACCAAAACGGTAACTGCCTGGTAAATCATTGAAGCCTTTCTTTGGAGACCACACCACTTCTGAAAGAATATTTACACCATCAGCATGCTTTGTATCCAGATTCCAGCCTTGACGCTCCAAAGCATTCTCTGGGTTATATTCAAAAACACCGACTTGTGCGAATAACTCTGGATTGATTTGATACTTCAAGCGTCCGCCCCATTGCGACACAGGTGTGTTATACCAAAGCTTACCTTGCCATTTACCCATTTGTGCAGCACAAAATGCATTGCCTTGAAAATCACAAGCCATGGTATTGAATTCAGTACCCAAACCCATTCGTCCTACACGAATACTCAAGCCTTGTTCTTTAAAGTTCTTTTCAATATAGAGCTCACTCAAACGGCTACCTGAATTACCTCGCCCCCAATTGGCTTGAGAGTTTGCCCACTGTGGTGCATCGGGTGCCTGAATCCCTCTCAATGACGTGCTTTCACCTTGGCGTGCCGTAACTAAAGCACGAATCGTGACATCATTCCAACCTGCCAATTTCCCCATATCCAAAGTAGTTCCAAGACCAAACTGGGTAGCAAAAGTTGGTGCTTGATGCGCGTCATAACCTCCATCAGCAAGATATGAACCATCCATGGCAATCGTACCATCGAACTTCATCCCCTTTTCAGCCAGTTCAGTACGTGTGCCATTCCAGTCCCCTGTCAGGGTGGATGCATGCACATCAAAAGCATCTTCTGCCGATGCAAGGGAGATCATGGTAAATGTAGAGATTGCCACTAAAGGATAAGCAATTTTTTTCATGGTGAAGCCTAATTTAAAGCTAAGTGCATAAGGATAAACTTGTGAATCTCAAATGCTTGATCTCCATAAAACCATTAGAAAAACCAAGCTTTAAAATTACAATCACGCCTAAAATACTGTGGGTAATCCAAATTATTTTGGAGATTATTCACTAGAAATTTACACATTTTTTTACATATAACTATCAGATATTTTTTATCAATTGGAAAACTTTATTTTATCAATAAACTTTATTATAAATAACAGATACTTATGAATAAAAATACAGTTTCAGCCAGCGATGCTAATGCTGATCTTAACCTAAAGTCGCAACCTCAACAGAACCACTCTTTAAAGCTGCCTCATTCTTGCATACAATAATGATCTTCTCCTGTGATACGACAAGTGCATGCCTGAATTACCCGAAGTTGAAACAACAAAAACCAGTTTAATTCCTTTGATCGGTCAAAAAGTTACTCATGTTCAAGTCCGTGAATCTCGCTTACGTTGGCCAATTCCTGAAGATATTCAGCAACTTCAAGGGCAAAAGCTCATTCACTTAACACGTCGTTCCAAATACATTTTGGCTGAGTTCGAACAGCATACGATGCTTTGGCATTTGGGTATGTCAGGTAGTTTTAGAATCTGTGATGAGAGTGAAGAACTGAGAAAGCATGATCACCTCATCATTCAATTTGAAGATATGCAATTGCGCTATCATGATCCACGCCGATTTGGTTGCATTATTTGGCTCAATGAGCAGAGCCAAAGTAAACTGATTGATACATTGGGTCCTGAGCCATTGAGTGATAAATTTAATGCTGAATATTTGTTTGAAAAATTGAAAAATAAAAATATCGGCACAAAAGTTGCAATCATGGATAACCACATTGTCGTTGGTGTTGGAAATATCTATGCAACTGAAAGTTTATTTAATTTGGGCATCCACCCTGCCCAGCCTGCTTCGAGTCTGTCAAAGCAACAAGTTCAAGACTTGGTGATTGAAATCAAAAGAATTTTAAAGCAGGCGATTGACTTGGGAGGTTCAACCTTACGGGACTATACCAATGCAATGGGTGAAAATGGCTATTTTCAACAAACCTTGTTGGCTTATGGTCGTGCAGGTGAAATGTGCATCAACTGTGAAACAACTTTAGAAAATCTAAAACTCGGACAAAGAGCCAGTGTTTTTTGCCCGCAATGCCAACCGCTTAAACCGGTTAAAGCCTCTCCTAGAAATACACGAGGAAAAATGAAATGAAAACTGCAATCGTTCGACATATTCTCGTCAAAGATAAAGATTTTGCGGAACAGCTCAAAAAGAAGATTCACGATGGTGCTGATTTTGCAAAAATTGCGAAACAGCACTCAACTTGCAACTCGGCTAAACGCGGGGGAGAGCTTGGAGAAGTTTAAAAAGGACAACTCGTTCCTGTGATTGATAAATTGGTATTTACTGCGGCTGAACATGTTCTGCACGGACCTGTAAAAAGCCAATTTGGTTTTCATTTGCTTGAAATTAAATTCCGTATGGATTTTTAATTTAAAGATTTACATTCTTGGTATGAAGTCGAAATGATATCGCCTTGCTTGGCAATTCCCGTACTCGCACCTTGCTCAAAACTCATCCATGCTGTCGTTAGGGGCTGATTCGGCTGATTGATATATCCATACAATCCTTTACCTTGCCCCTGAATAATACAGATTGGCTGGTTTATAAATAACTTCCGGGTATTGCCACTTATCAGTTGAACTTTTTGCTCTATAACTGTTTCCGAATCGTCATTTCGCTCTAATGACTTTAAAATGTCTTCCGCCGACTTTATTGTCAAATGCATAGGTTGATCAATCACAAGCGGTTTAAAGCGTTCCGGTAATGCTTGATAAGATGGTGATGGTTCTTCATCACCTTTATAGTGATGATAATCCTGAATATGACAGTGAATCTTCTTCAATTGCGAACGCGTACTTCCCATCGTTTGTGACCAAGACATTGAACTGGCTACATTCTCAATATCTTTAATTAGAAATGCACTTTGAGAGTTTTGCAAATAAATCAAGTTTTCAAAATCTGCACTTTGGTTTACCAAGGGATCTGTCTGAGTCATTTTTTCCGTTTTTAAAATGATTTGGTCATTTCGTTTTATATATTGACCCGTTTGCAATTCAATATCTGAAACTTTATCCATAGAAGAATACTTGGCATCGTCAAAGCTCAGTATTTCAAATCTGTTGTTTTTTATTCCAATAAAGGTATATAAACCAAATGCATAGCGACTAAAATAAATCCCCTGAACCTGATCATTGGAATCATATTGTTCACACATCGAGATCACTTGAGGGCGTATTTCTGGGCTGAACAACTGAATAAAATTTTCATCAACTTTAACTTGAGCTTGGCATCCATGGATGAGAAAACTCACCAAAAAAATAAAAATCTGAGCTGTTCTCATGAATTTAAACTCTTTTATATATTTGAATCACTTTATTCAGGTTTAAATTCATGGATAAATTTTGCATAATCATCAATATAAGTTCTAAACATCTCTGCCCTGGTGGTAAAGTAAAAAATTTCATTGCCATTTCTGACAATATTTTCAGGTGATTTACCATTGCAATAACCACCTGCCGAATTGACTGCTGATTCAAGCATTTTAAAGCTTTGCGCTGCGGTGGGTTCATCCTTGAAACTAAATACCAATAAAATGAAATCCGGGCGATATTGCTGCTCATCCCCTAATTTTTCTTTGCTGATCGCTTTATATGAGCGAATTCCTTCGCCTTTAACTTGAATGATTTTATTTAATGTACAGTCATTTTCAGACCATGATGATCCACTGTCTTTTTCGATAAACTCAAAGTTTTCTTTTAATAAACGTGTTTCCAAAGCAACTAAGAGTGCTTCATTTTCATCTGTTGAATCTGTTTCAATGGTCGCGTAAGTGGTCTGTTCATTTGGCATGTCACTGAATGTCAAACCACTTGCAGCCTGCGCTTGATCTGCACGTTCAGCCTGAGCATTTGCTACTGCATGCTGCTCTTTCGGATGTTCAGAACACGCGGATAAAGCCATGAATATGATCACTATCCCTATGCTTTTTTTAACCATGGCAGTCATCCTTTTTATGTTCTTGCATAAAAAACGGTACTTAATCGTACCGTTTCAATTCGCATTTTTACAACTATTTTATATTTCTAAAAATAATTTAAAAATATCTAATTCTGCATATTCAATCAGATTTATTAGGCTTGTGGGCGCTTCTTCAACTCATCACGAATTTCACGAAGTAATTCAACATCTTCAGGTGTTGCAGCCGGTGCAGCTTCAGCAGGTTTACGGATTTTATTAAGGAATTTAACCAATAAAAATACAACCCAAGCCAAAATCAGGAAGTTTAAGAAGATCGTGATGAAGTTACCATAAGTTAAAACATTCACACCTGCTTTTTGTAAAGCATCCAATGAAGTTAAATTATTCGGGTTATCCCCCAATACAATAAATTTTTGTGTGAAATCTACACCACCACCTGTGATCACAGAGATCAATGGCATGATCACATCTTTGACCAATGAGTCAATGATTTTGCCAAATGCCCCACCGATGATGACACCGATCGCCATATCCATCATGTTGCCTTTAATGGCGAACTCTCTGAATTCTGAAAGAATACTCATATTTTAACTCCAAGCCAATTTTAGGTATTTTTTATGTGACGAAGTATACATTATGTTTCCATGTACATTTCCGCTTAATTTACTCGTTTTTTGTTAAAAACCAAAAGCCTTTTACATTTATATAAAAAAACCGCAATTTATTAAAAAATTGCGGTTTTTTCCTAGAAATTAAATTATTCCTAGTTAAAACACTTAGCCACGAGAAGCACGTTTACGTTCATTTTCAGTTAAGAATTTTTTACGAATACGAACAGATTTAGGTGTAACTTCAACCAACTCATCATCCTCAATAAATTCTAAAGCTTGTTCAAGCGTGAATTTAATTGCAGGTGTTAACGTTAATGCTTCATCTGTACCAGATGCACGCATGTTAGTTAACTGTTTCGCTTTGGTTGGGTTCACAGTCATGTCGTCTGAACGAGAGTTCATACCCACGATCATACCTTCATATACTTCTAACTGTGGTTCAGCAAACAGACGACCACGGTCTTGTAAAGTGAACAATGCAAACGCTAAGCAAGTACCGTTAACCATAGAGATCAACACACCATTTTGACGTTTCGCAACTGCACCTTGTTTCGCAGGACCATAATGCGAGAAGCTTGAAGTCATGATACCAGTACCGGAAGTAATGGTTAAGAATTCAGAACGGAAACCAATCAAACCACGAGATGGAACTGTTGCTTCAATACGGATACGACCTTTGCCGTCAACTTCCATATTGGTCAACTCACCTTTACGGTTACCCATTTGCTCCATAACAGAACCTTGATGCTGTTCTTCAACATCAAATGTTACGTTCTCGTATGGCTCTTGCATTTCGCCATCAACTTCTTTCATGATCACTTGCGGACGAGAAACTCCCATCTCGAAGCCTTCACGACGCATTGTTTCAATCAATACTGAAAGATGAAGTTCACCACGACCAGATACTTTAAAGCGGTCTGGACTGTCAGTATCTTCAACACGTAATGCAACGTTATGAATCAACTCGCGATCTAAACGTTCACGGATATTACGTGAAGTTACGAATTTACCTTCTTTACCCGCAAACGGTGAGTTGTTTACTTGGAAAGTCATCGAAACTGTAGGTTCATCTACAGACAATGCAGGTAATGCTTCAACATTTTTAGGATCACAGATCGTGTCAGAAATGTTTAATGCATCCAAACCAGTGATACATACAATATCACCCGCTTGAGCTGAATCTACATCTACACGCTCAAGACCATGGTAACCCATAATCTTTAAGATACGACCATTACGTGTCTTACCATCTTTATCGATCACAGTCACAGGCGTATTGGTTTTTACTGAACCACGTTGAATACGACCTACACCGATTACACCCACGAAACTATTATAGTCAAGTGAAGAAATCTGCATTTGGAATGGACCATCAACATCCACTGAAGGTGGTTCAACAATATCTACGATTGTTTCGAACAACGGTGTCATATCTTCAGCAAGTTCTTCTGGAGATGGACCAGCAACACCACGAAGACCAGAAGCATAAACCACTGGGAAATCTAACTGTTCATCGCTACCGCCCAAGTTATCAAACAAATCGAATACTTGGTCAATCACCCAGTCTGGACGAGCGCTTGGCTTGTCTACTTTATTGATGATCACGATTGGCTTCAAACCACGCGCAAAGGCTTTTTGAGTTACAAAGCGAGTCTGTGGCATTGGACCTTCTTGTGAATCAACAAGAAGAAGTACACAGTCAACCATAGACATTACACGTTCAACTTCACCACCGAAGTCAGCATGTCCCGGGGTGTCGACGATGTTGATGCGGTATTCAGTGTTTGTACGTTTGTCTAACCATTTGATTGCAGTATTTTTTGCAAGAATGGTAATACCACGTTCAGACTCAAGCGCATTCGAATCCATAACACGCTCAATCTCACCCGCGCGGTCACCGAGTGCACCTGATTGTTGTAAAAGTTTATCTACTAGAGTCGTTTTACCATGGTCGACGTGCGCGATGATGGCAATATTACGGAGAGTTTTAATATCAGACATGTAAATTCGATACGCTTTAAATTTGAGGGCAAATTATACAGAAAAAAGATAACTTTTAGTAGTGACAGTTTATTGACAGTTACAAGTTTTTTTCACAACTGCGGGCTTTTTATTTTGTAATAGTGTGTAAAGCGATTAGAATAGCGCCATCTCGCAGCTTCCACATACTGTCACCATGTCTGATTCTCATACCTCTCCCGATCAAAAACAGGGTCAAATTGATCTGATTTATGGTTTAAACGATCGACCAAAACCACTGATCGCTTTTTTTGCGGCTTTACAACACCTATTGGCAATTATCGTTCCTATTGTGACACCGGGATTACTCATTTGTTTGGCCTTGGGGGTTTCACCACAAGATACCAATATGATTTTATCGATGTCTTTGGTGATTTCAGGGGTAGCCACCTTTTTGCAGTGTAAAAAAATTGGACCTTTTGGTGCCGGTTTATTGATCGTTCAGGGTACAAGTTTTAACTTTATTGGACCGATGATTGGGATTGGCTCAGCAATGGTCGCAGCGGGTACGCCTGTTGAAGCAGTCATGGCGTCTATTTTTGGTGTGGTGATTGCCGGTTCATTTATTGAAATGGGCGTATCACGTATTTTACCTTGGGTGAAGAAACTTATTACCCCATTGGTGACAGGAATCGTAGTATTGTTGATTGGACTGACCTTAATTAAAGAAGGTCTCATCAGCATGGGCGGTGGCTATCAAGCAATGGACAGCCACACTTTTGCAAGTAAAGACAATCTGATCATGTCATGTACAGTATTGGCGATTATTATTTTGCTCAACCGATTTAAAGTAGTTTGGGTCAAGAGTTCTGCCATCCTGATCGCCTTGGTGATTGGATATATTCTCGCAGGCTTTATGGGCCATTTAAACTTTTCAGGCTTGAAAGATGCCCCATTAATTCAAATCCCAACACCAATGCATTTTGGAATCAGTTTCTCTTGGAGCTTGTTTATTCCAATGGCATTCATCTACCTCGTGACCTCTTTAGAAGCGATTGGTGATGTCACTGCAACATCAAAAATCTCCAACCAACCTGTTGATGGTCCTGTTTGGATGGAACGTATCAAAGGTGGTGTATTGGTCAATGGTGCAAACTCATTTCTTGCAGGGCTGTTTAATACCTTTCCGAGTTCTGTTTTTGCCCAAAATAATGGTGTGATTCAGTTGACAGGTGTGGCGAGCCGTTTTGTCGGTATTTGGATTGCCATCATGCTCGTCATTCTCGGACTTTTTCCTGCAGTTGCCGGAATCATTCAAGCCGTCCCTCAAGCCGTTCTGGGTGGCGCTGTAATGGTCATGTTTGGCGCGGTAGCAGCATCGGGAATCAATATTTTATCGGGAATTCAACTTGATCGTCGTGCCCTGTTAATTATTGCAATTTCTTTAGCACTTGGTTTAGGTGTTGCCCAAGTTCCTCAAATTCTGGAACATTTACCAGAATTACCACGCAATATCTTTAGTTCTGGTGTAGCGACAGGCGGACTTGCTGCTTTAATTTTAAATTTAGTTTTGCCTGAAACTAAAAAATAATGGATCAATTCTTTATAATGCCCAGCCTAGACTGGGCATTATTGTTCAATTTTAATGATGGATGGTGAATATGGAGCCAAGAAGTGAAGTTGTCATTCGACAGCATGACTATCTCTCTGGACGTGTTTTATTGGTCAATGCACCAACGGATGATCTACTTTCAAATTTAGCTCATGACATCGAGGCAAGTGTTTGGACTTGGAATTATAATGAGTTCCAATACTTCCAAAACCAACAGGCCAATGTGCACTTTGGAACAGACTTGGCAGAGGCTGAATTTGATCAAGCCATCGTTTTTGTCCCAAAATCCAAAGAATTACTCAATTATGTGTTGCATCAGCTGGTTGCTCGTTTAGCAATTGGTGCTTCAATCTTTCTGGTTGGAGAAAAGAAAGGCGGTATTGAGCGTGCTGCAAAACAATTATTGCCTTATGGACAAGCCATTAAATTAGACAGTGCACGTCATTGCCAAATGTGGCAGTTAACTACCGATAAAACCGTGACCCCAAAACCGCTTGCACAATGGGCACAAGAATACAATGTCAGTACACCTTCGGGTGATCTCCGCATTTGTGCCTTACCGGGTGTATTCAGTCAAAATCGCTTAGATATCGGAACTGCTGTACTATTGCCTTATTTGAAACAGGTCACTTCAGGAAAAATTGCGGACTTTGGATGCGGTGCGGGTGTTATCAGCGCATTTCTGTCTAAGCTCAACCCTAAAAATCGTATTTTTGCTTTGGATGTTGATGCCTTTGCTTTGGCTTCCACACAAATGACGTTTGAAAAGAATGATTTACCTTTAGAGCAACTTGAAATAAAAGCAGTCACTGGAATTGAAGATGCGCCATTGTTTTTACATGCCATCGTCAGCAATCCACCGTTTCACCAAGGTATCCAAACCGACTACAATGCCAGTGAAACACTATGCAGAACTGCAAGACGACATTTAAAATCAGGCGGTGAATTATGGATTGTGGCGAACCGCTTCCTAAATTACCCATTACTCATTGAGCAGAGCTTTGGTCAATGCATCACGAAAGCCGATCAACAGGGCTTTAAAGTGCTGTTTGCCAATACTCAAAAAAGCAGTAAGGAATAACGATGAGCGAAACAGATCATCCTCAACTCCAGCGTAAGCTTGGAGCACGACATTTAAACATGATCGCGATTGGCGGTTCTATCGGTACAGGATTATTTCTTGCTTCTGGTCAAACCATTGCCACAGCGGGTCCAGGTGGTGCACTACTTGCCTATGTACTGATTGGTCTTATGATTTATTTCTTAATGACCAGTTTAGGTGAGCTGGCAACCCACAATCCAACTTCAGGTGCATTTTTTACTTATGGTAATAAATATGTAGAAGAAGGTTTTGGATTCGCCCTCGGTTGGAACTATTGGTATAACTGGGCAATTACTGTTGCTTTTGAATTGGTTGCCGTTCAGTTCATTATGAAGTTTTGGTTTCCAGATATCCCCGGTTTCTGGTGGAGTGCAATCTTTCTCGCCATTATTTTCTTTATCAATGCATTAACAGTCAAAGGCTTTGGTGAAAGTGAATTCTTATTCTCTTTAGTCAAAGTCATTGCCATCCTGTTTTTTATTGTGATTGGTTTATTCATGATTGGTAAAATCATGTTAGATCCAACAGATTCGATTACAAAAAACTGGACCATTGGTGATGCGCCTTTTGTGGGCGGATTCCAAGCCTTGGTGGGTGTTGCCATGATTGCAGGATTCTCATTTCAGGGCACTGAAATGGTAGGCGTTGCTGCGGGCGAATCAAAAGATCCAAAGAAAACCATTCCGATCGCAATCAAACAGATCTTTTGGCGTATTCTGTTATTCTATATCCTGTGTATTTTTATCATCGGTACCTTGGTGGCATATACAGATCCAAACCTTGCGCTTGCTGCTGAAGGTGATGGTAATATTACCCTTTCTCCCTTTACCTTACTGTATGAAAAAGCAGGTTTAGCTTTTGCAGCAGGTTTAATGAATGCGGTGATTTTGACTGCCATTATGTCAGCAGGTAATTCTGGCATGTATTCATCAACACGTATGCTATTTGACATGGCACGTGAAGGAAAAGCACCGCGGATTTTTGCTAAACTCGATCTCCGTGGCGTGCCAATGAATGCACTGTATGCCACCACAGCAATCGCCGCACTGTGTTTCTTGACCACATTTATTGGTGAAAGTGTGGTATTTACCTGGTTGTTAAATATGTCAGGGATGTGTGGTTTTATTGTATGGTTGGGTATTGCAGTTTCTCATTATCGCTTCCGTAAAGGCTATTTGGCACAAGGTCATAAACTGGAGGATTTAGCATATCGAGCAAAGTTCTTCCCATTTGGTCCTTGGTTTGCGTTTATTCTCTGTGCGATTATTATTCTTGGACAAAATTCTGAAGCTATTCTTGCAGGCAAATGGATGAGCGTGCTGTCTACTTATATCAGCATTCCCCTGTTTCTCGTGATTTGGCTAGGTTATAAGTGGAAACACAACACTAAATTTGTACCTTATGACAAAATGGATGTGAGCCCAATTTCAGTGGAAAAAGAATAAATTATGCTATCCAGATAAAGCAGCTTTCAAGCTGCTTTATTATTTTTTAACTTGAATAATCCTGTTTAATATAAAAAATTGGCGGGATGGATTGACAAAGTTTTTTTTATTTATAGAATAGCCCCCATTGGATGATATCCAAACAGAATTTTGGTCTTTGATTTGCGAATCAAAAATAAACAGGAGTATGACATGCAACAACTTGAGAAAACATTGAATTAAGATTAAGCAGTCGTCTACTCACGGACACTGATTTAATCGAAGTGTCCGAATGTCAGTTTCAAACCTAGCATTCGCTAGGTTTTTTATTGCCTATAGAATCCAAATCATGGATGGGTAATCTCAATTTAAAACTTTCGGACAATAAAAATAATTTGCTTAGAGAATGAAAAAATGGGCATACAAATGATTTTAAACGCCAAAGCTGAATATGGCGTTCCTGTAAAAATTTATACCACGGATGTGGATGAAGAAAGCTTGACACAACTGAGGAAAATGTCACAGCTGCAATTTATTCACTCACATATTGCCGTCATGCCGGATGTACATTTAGGTAAAGGCGCTACGGTAGGCAGTGTGATTCCGACCAAAAATGCCATCATCCCTGCGGCAGTAGGTGTGGATATTGGCTGTGGAATGAATGCTTTAAGATTAAGTCTAAAAGCCGCTCAACTTCCTGACAACTTGAGTAGTCTGCGTAATGCAATTGAAAGAAAAGTTCCAGTTGGCTTTGAAATACACAAGCAGATTAAAGCCAAAGCATCAACACTTTCTCCTTTAGACAAAAAACTTAAGTTAATTACTGACAAACATCCGGCATTGAAACGTATGTTGCGTAGTTTTGATGTCACATGGCAAAAACAACTGGGAACTTTAGGTGGTGGAAATCACTTTATTGAGCTCTGTCTTGACGAAAATGATGATGTTTGGGTCATGTTACATTCAGGCAGTCGTGGTTTGGGCAATGTAATTGGTACGTATTTTATTGAACGTGCTAAAAAAGAAGCGCAAAGCCGTTTTGGTCATGTGCCTGATAAAGACTTGAGCTACTTCGCAGAAGGTTCAAGTAACTTTGATGATTATGTTGAAGCCGTTGAATGGGCACAAGAATATGCTTTTGAAAATCGACGTGAAATGATGCGTTTAATTCTGGAAGCCATTCGCGCATTACTCCCCAGCTTTCAGATGACCAAAGAAGCGATTAATTGCCATCACAATTATGTGCAAAAAGAACTTCACTTTGGTGAAGAAGTCTTTGTTACCCGTAAAGGTGCAATCCGTGCAGGACTTGATGAATATGGGATTATCCCGGGTTCAATGGGTGCACAATCCTTTATTGTTAAAGGCAAAGGCAATCCCGATTCGTTCTGCTCATGTTCACACGGCGCAGGACGAAAAATGAGTCGAACCAGAGCCAAACACTTGTTTAGCCAACAAGATTTAATTGCACAAACCGCTGGTGTTGAGTGCCGTAAAGATAAAGGTGTAGTAGATGAAATCCCTGGTGCTTATAAGGATATTCATCAAGTTATGGCCAATCAAAGCGATTTGATTGAAGTCGTGCATACCCTCAAACAAGTATTGTGTATCAAAGGCTAGATATTAATTGTATTTTTATCGCTTCCTCTCTGTGAATCTCGATTTGCAGAGAGAATAGATCATCGATTTATAGCCAAACCACTTGAATACCGATACAGATGATTCATCCTTAATAGAATTTAAGCTTTTTGTTTGAACTTTTAAAACTCTGCAACATCAAGTTTTTGTGTATTTTTGATTCATCGATGTTTTTGCCAGCGTGAGGCAACATGGTTGTCACCATGTTGAATGGGGCTACAGGATCTATCCCTCTCTCAATAGATGCATTCTTTCATCTTTTCATCCCTGAAAAGTAAGACATCCCCCATACAAAGAAAGTTAAACTTTGACTCCAAGGGGTGGCAATACAAGCATTTTTATCACCAACCCCTTTATTTTTGCGTACCACGGATTTGATTAAAAATCTGGAGGCATGGAAATAATATTCTTATGTCTGTTTTTTCAAAGGATTGACTAGAGAAGTTAACTGTATCGAATCACAGGACAATATTTACGAATGACGATTGCCTGTTGGCAAATCCCTTCCGCCTGACATTGTTGCTCAAAAATATGTTTCTCCATCGGATCAAAGCTGTCATAAAAACATATTTCCCGATCATCGATTGAATAGACCAAGGAGTGATTGCCCACTCCCTCTAAGGTGTCATAGTAGACCAGTATGGAATAGCCACTTTCGAAGCTTGTCTGAATGTCTTGATACGTTAAGGGCGGCTCAATAGTCATCCCCAAACGACTTGCCGCTGTATAATGCTCAATTTCTTTTATATGAATATCGGGGTCTTCGGCTGTATGAAACACAACATCAAAACCTAATTTTTTGAGTCCAACAGCCAAACCGATGGTAAATGTTCCATCTTCAGGATCATATTTGCAGCACTGAACAAGTGTTTCAATATCAACATGAATAGAATAATTCTGCAACAGCATCCAAACCGCAAAAATACCGCCATTGGCCTCTAAATCCAGTAATTCATCAGGAAGTTGTACGCTCATCCATGATCCAAACAGTTAAAAATCTGAGTGAACCATTATAACCTGTATGGGAAAAATTTGAGCTCGATAGTCAATTTACTTAATTTTTAAAATAACAGTAACTCGTCTATTTTTTGCTTTACCTTCCGTAGTCTTATTATCTGCGATTGGTTTTGTTGGACCCAAACCCGCAGTAATCAATTGCTCTGGATTAACTTTATATTCATTCACCAAATAATCTTTGACGATATTTGCTCGTGTCAAAGAGACTTTATTATTTGCAGCCAATGATCCCGAGCTGTCTGTATGCCCTTCAATGTTGAGAACAAAATTTTTATTGGTCTGCAATAACTGCGCTGCAACAGATAAAGTCGAGCGATATTGTGGATCGACTTCAGTTGATTTCGGTTGAAAATATATCGAAAGTCCATGTTTCAAAGACTTCACTTCGTTTGGATATTGTTTTTGAATGGAGACACTATTGCTGTTTATGGGCGTAGATGTACAAGCAGTTAAACTCAGCAGCATCAATCCTAGAATCACGTATTTCATGATTATCCTATAATTATTAATTTTTGCTTCAGTTTTATTTAAATAATGACCAATTATATGTATTTCCAATAAAAAAAGCGACTCAATTGAGTCGCCTTTTTTTAACTAAATAATCAATTATTTAGTTACAGTACGGCTACCAGTGATTGTCGCGAATACACGACGGTTCATAGCACGACCTTCTTTAGTTTTGTTGTCAGCAATCGGTTGATCCCAAGCGAAACCTTGAGTAGACAAACGAGATGCATCGATGTTGTACTCGCTTACAAGCGCTGATTTAACAGAGTTAGCACGAGCTAAAGATAAACGTTCGTTTAACTTACGTGGACCAGTGTTATCTGTGTGACCTTCAATACGAGCAGTCGCATTCGGGAATGTATTCAACGCATCAGCTACTTTAGCAACTTCTGGTTTATACTGATCTTTGATGTTTGATTTGTTTGTATCAAAGAACACACGAAGTTCCATGTTCAAGTCTTCAGTAAGAACTTGTGGAGCTGGTTCTACTGGAGTTGGAGCAACTGGAACCACTGGAGCAACTTCTACTACAGGAGCAGCAGGTTTCAAGTGACCACCAAGAACTACGTTAAGACCTGCAAGAGCAGTATAGTTCCAGAATTTTTCGTCAAAGTTATAAGTACCACGAGCTTCAGTACGAAGAGATAAAGCATCGTTTAAGCGCCAGAAAGCACCAACACCAGCGTTACCTAAAGTACCTTCTTCGTTGTTGTGGTAAGACATGTCATCAAGTTTGTACTTGTAATGACCAGCACCTAACAATACGTATGGTTTGATTTTGCTGTCATAGTTTTTAGTGATCAAATCAGAAGTAGCATAGAAGTTACCGTTGATTTGAGTTTGCTTGTACTCAGAACCAGCAACGCCAGTACCGTCAAGATCACCTTTAACTTGGTTATATTCAGCTTCGAAACCTAACCATGGAGTAAGTTCAACACCAAGCGCAGCACCAACGAATAAATCGTCTTGTAACTCAGGACCAGCAGTTAGCTCACCTTTATCACCATTGTTGTTGTGTTGAGTGTCTTGGAAAGTGTAACCAAGCATTAATGGTGTAACAGTTACACCAGCATTAGCAGCAGCGAGTGGAGCAGCAACAAGCATAGCAAGTGCGATACGACTCAATTTCATGGATATCCTCCAGAGATAACAATTGTTGTTCAAGCCTAGCCTAAAATTTATTGGCTACCCTGAGATAAATTTTAATACCCCAGTATTATTTTTAAGCTACTCACGTTGAATCATACAAACACTTGAGGCTTTTTCCAAGTGCTTGATAACTTTAATCAAGTAAATTATTGACAAAATTACTTACAATTTCCGTTGTAATTCGGTAACTTTCTACTCAATTTTTTTTCGTGGATCGCTTATCTTTTTACTACCTGTATTTTAGCAGTAAAAGAAAGTGATAGTAATAAATATTTTACTACAAAAGCGTTTCAATAAAATTTAATAGAAAAGTCATTATTTTTCAAATAAAAAACAATACTTAACAGAAGATTAAAACATGTATTTTTATTGTAAAGCACAAGGTTTTTCTTTGTTTGAGCTTATTAGCATAATTGTTATTGTTGCAATAATTTGCTTAATCAGTCTGCCTTTCTATCATGATTGGATGCAAAAGCAAGAATTTCGATCGATTCATCCCATGATCCAACAGCATATTTCTTATGCAAGAAGTCAAGCATTGGCACACCGAACAACAGTTGTTATATGTTCGTCGGAAAGTTTTGTCCAATGTGAAAAAAACAAATGGCATAAAGGCATGATTATTTTTACAGACCGCAATAAAAATAAGCAGATTGATGACGGCGAGCTCATACTCCTTAAAACTGAAAAAAAAATTAACTATGGAAGTTTAACTTGGATTGGGAGCGCCAGCAGCCGCGATGTGATAACACTTCAAGGCGATACAGGGCTACCCCGTGGTTCACCGGGCAGTTTTTACTATTGCGGACACCATAATATTGACAATAATACCCGCTATAAAATCGGACGAATGGCGACCTTAAATAAGGAACCCACTGAAAAATGCTAAAAACTGTTCTCTAGCGTCTACATAAATTGCACATTCGACATTTATTCTTGTGCTGTTTTTTATATACTGCTTAAGTTTTGGATATATTAAACAAGAATCATGTGGAGATCAGAACAATGACTGACATCGTAATCGTCAATGGTGCACGTACTGCAATGGGTGGGTTTCAAGGTAGTCTGGCCAATGCCACTGCTCCTGAATTAGGTGCTGTAACCATTAAAGAAGCTATTGCGCGCGCTGGTTTACAACCCAATGATGTAGAAGAAGTCATTATGGGTTGTGTACTCCCTGCCGGTTTGAAACAAGGTCCTGCCCGTCAAGCGATGCGTCAAGCTGGCTTACCTGATTCAACAGCTGCCGTCACCATCAATAAACTTTGTGGTTCAGGCATGAAAGCTGTTATGCAAGCCGCTGATGCGATTAAGGCAGGTTCTGCCGAGATTATTGTTGCGGGTGGCATGGAGTCGATGACCAACGCACCCTATCTACTGCCGAAAGCCCGTGGTGGATATCGTATGGGACATGGTGAAGTCAAAGATCATATGTTCTTTGATGGACTTGAAGATGCTGAAACTGGTCGCTTAATGGGATCTTTTGCCCAAGATATGGCAAACAGCAAAGGGTATAGTCGTCAACAAATGGATGACTTCGCCATTCGTTCTTTACAACGTGCTCAAAAAGCCATAACTGAAGGCTGGTTTAAAGACGAAATTGTACCTGTGACTGTTTCAGGCCGTAAAGGTGATGTGGTCATTGATCAGGATGAACAACCCTTTAATGCCAATATTGAAAAAATTCCTACCTTACGTCCCGCATTTGCTAAAGATGGAACCATCACAGCAGCAAATGCCAGTTCCATTTCGGACGGTGCATCTGCTTTAGTGTTGACATCTACAGAGGTTGCAACAGCGAAAGGTCTGCAACCTTTAGCCAAAATTGTGGCTTATGCTTCAAACTCTCAGCATCCATCTGAATTTACCATTGCCCCTGTCGGTGCGATCCAAAAAGTTTTAAATAAGACAGGATGGGATGTTCAAAATGTCGATTTATGGGAAATCAATGAAGCTTTTGCAATGGTCACCATGTGCCCAATCGATGAGTTCAAATTAGATGCTGAAAAAGTCAACATCCATGGTGGTGCTTGTGCATTAGGGCATCCGGTAGGCTCTACAGGCTCACGTATTATCTTGACGCTGATCCATGCATTAAAACGTACAGGCGGCAAAAAAGGCATTGCAGCACTGTGTATTGGTGGTGGTGAGGCAACTGCGGTCGCGATTGAAATTCTTTAAGTTTTTCTAATCTAAATCAGAACTTATTGAAATAAAAAGGCATCACCATCATGGTCGATGCCTTTTTATTTCAACTGCAATCCGATAAGAGTTCCAAATCCGGTCTCTGTTGACTTAAGCCAGAATGATACCCATCTCTATGATTCCCTTCATACAAATAGAATGGTCTTTGCTTTTTTCCATCTCCCCACTGTTCAGACTTGATTAAGACACTCAACGTTTGGGTTCGGGAATCGGAGCAATATAGGCAATCAGCAACATCACGAAACCAGCTCCCAAGAACGATATGACACGGGTCAATGTCCCAATATGAGATAAATCTAGTAAAACCAGCTTCAAGGTCACAATGACCAGAATACTGCCACCTAAAATCCATAAAGGACGTAAATGTTTACGACTGGCAAAACTCATACTAATCAATGCTAGACTTACCCACAGTAAAGTTAGGCTTAACTGGGCTGTTGCATCCTGCCATAAATCCAAATGATTATAGGGTGTAGCAAAATACACATGTAAGGCACGCAGAACGATATAACTACTTAACCAAAGCAGGCTTAAAACCGACAATACCGCCAGAATGCCTTGGTCCGTACCCTGTAGTAGAGCTTGCTTTTGCTGTAAATTCAGCATCCACAAAAAGCCCATTAACATTGCAATACTGACCAGATCAAATGGATTCAAGATTGGCAATAAATAACCTTGGAAAGCTTGTTGAGACAACAATTGCGAACAGATAATCCAAATCAGCATCAGCGCCAAACTGGTTCTTGTTTGCCAAAAAATTTTCCAATGAGGACTTTTCTGAATAAAGCACCATCCACAAAACAATAAAGGAAATATTACGACACTGATATAAGGTGTATGCGGAATTAACGTTAAGCTAGCTAAACTTAAACTGATTAAAACGCCAAAACTTCCCCACGCTTTCATAAAGCCTAGACCATGAAAAGGTCTTAACCATAGGATGGTCAATATCAATCCTGCTACCGTCATTCCCCATCGATCCATATCACTTTGCCACACCAATACCCCCTTTTGACTAATATCCAATAAGAAAATCAGTGCAAAAACATAAATGGGAAAAGTACCAATCCACTTGGGAATCAACCATGTTGATCGTGCTTTGCACTTCAGCATCAACTCATTCATCAGTAGATAAGAAATACTGAGTACCAGCATCGTATAAATATAGCGGTAAGCACCATTAAAATAGTCAAGCAGTAGAATAAGCAACATTGCGGTTGCTGCAATCATCAATAAGCTCAAAAACAGTGTAGTCAGCGGATTCAGTTGCTGTCGGAACGTCTCACGACTATTTCCCAATAGCACTGCAAAAATATAACTGATACATAAACACCAATACATTTTGCTCGGGAAGTTTGGCAGTTCAAATAAATAATATAGGCTTGTTATTCCTGCAACGACCATCAGTCCCATTGCCAGATAACGACTAATTGCTGAGTCTCGATATAATGCATATCCCCATATACATAACCCTTCGAGCCCCCATCCCACGACACTCCACTGCCCATGCAAAAGAATAGGGGGAATCAAAGCCATGAAGATCAGGACAAGACTAAAATAACTCTGTGAAATCAAATAAATGGATTGATTACGTTTTGAGAATTGATACATTCCCGCAAAAAGCACTGCAAAACCTAAACTAAAACCAGCCAATACCATGCTTTGATGAAAATAGAGTAAATATAAAAAAAGATAACTGACAATCGGTGCACCAAAAATCAAGGCAAGGTCTAAACTCGGTTTAAGTTTAAATTGTTCCACATCTTGTTTGGCAATCAGTTGACTAAAGCGGAAACCCAACCAGATAAAAACAGCGGTATGAGCAAAGATTAGAATCACAAGTGACTGTTTGTCTTGTATCTCACCATGACCAACTGCATAGACACTTACAACGATAGCCGTGACTAAAAAACCAATTTGATTCAGATATTTCCAAGGTCTTAAAGTACTCATTACCGCAATTGCAATATTAATCAGCAAATAATAGCTGAGAAGCTCGACAACAGTTGCATCTCGTACAGGTAAGGTAAATGGTGCAATGTAGGCAATTGACATTGCCATAAGTGCCAATTCAACACTTTGCTGCTTTAAGCTTAGACTGAGGGTAGTCAGCATAATCACCACAAAGTAAAGACTTGCCATATAAATATCAGGAATTACATGGGTGTAATAGGCAAAGAATAAGGTGAGTGATAATCCAGCAAGCCCCAACCCCTCAAGCGCCAATGCAAAACTACGATTTTTACCTTGCAGCATCAGCCCCAATATAGTCATTGCGATACTCGATAAAGCAACCAATGCGAGTTTAAGCATCAGGCTTAATTGCCAATGCTCTGTTGCAAAACGTAGTAACAGGATTATGCCGATGACCAATACCAATATGGCAACTTTCAATACCGGATTGCCCTTAAAAATCCAATCTTGAATTTGAGCAATCAGACTCGTGGGTGAATCAGATGGAATCTCTATCTGCTGAACTGGAGATTTTACTAAAGGCAGCGTGAATGTCTCTTGAGAAAGTTTCAAAGTCTGTATCTGAGCTTGAACTTGAGTTAGATAACGCTCTAAGCGTCTTAACCATCTGAGAAAAAAGAAAATCCACGCAGTTAAACCAAGTCCCACCATCCAACCTAAATGCAGGGTCAGCCCAACCACAGAAACAACAGAAGAAATATACAGAGGGACTTTGGATGTATTTTGCAAAGGAAAAGACATCTGCCGTGCAATATCTTGCATCGGATTTTGAATAGCATCGACATAATGCATCACACTCATGACAAAGGCTAAACCACAGCTGTAGGTCAATATCCGTACATCCAAAAACCATGCACTTACTGCAACAATGATCAACATCATTAACCAGATAATGCGAATTTCACTCTGCCCTTTCAGCATATTTTTACTTTCTTTATCCTCAATATGCTGATCATACAACAGCATTCCAGCATGATTCTGTTAATTCATCAGATATTCAGTAACACAAGCACGATGGTTGCCACTACGCAACAGACAAAAATCACGTACAATAAAGCGGTAATTTGAATTAGGAAAATATCAATGCCACCATTTGTATTGGTCGATGGGTCATACTTTTTATTTCGTGCCTTTCATGCACTCCCACCTCTAACAACATCAACGGGATTACAGACCAATGCGATTCGTGGAGCAATCTCGGCAATCCAAAAGCTCATGCGTCGTGTGCAACCAACCCATATGGCTGTGATTTTCGACACACCTGAACCGACTTTTCGTCATCAGCTTTCACCGATTTATAAAGGTGATCGCCCAAGTATGCCAGAAGAATTGTCCCAACAAATTCCTTATCTGCATGCGTTGATTCGTGCCTTAGGGATTCCATTGCATACACTTCCAGGTGCTGAAGCTGATGACATTATCGGTACCTTAGCCAAACGCGCTGAAAAAGAAGGCTATCAGGTTTTGATTTCAACTGGCGATAAAGACATGGCGCAGTTGGTCACAGATAAAGTGACGTTGGAAGACAGTTTCAAAGACAAACCCATGGATGTTGAGGGTGTCATTGAAAAATTTGGGGTACGCCCTGACCAGATTATTGATTATTTAACCTTAATGGGAGACGCATCTGATGGTATTCGTGGGGTTCCTGGAGTGGGTGCGAAAACTGCCGCCAAGCTTTTAAATGAATATGGTTCAATTGATGGCATTTTAAAAAATGTGGATAACATTAAAGGAAAAGTTGGGCAAAGTCTAAAGGACAATGTTGATGGAATTACACTTGATCATCAACTTGCCAGCATCATCATTGACCTTGATTTAAACATCACCTATGACGACTTAAAACTCTGCGATCCGGATGTAGAAGCATTACGCAACTTATATACAGAGCTTGAGTTTCGTAACCAATTACAGTCTTTAGACCATCCCAACAATCCCAATAGTTCAACCTATAAACAAACTGCACAAAGTGCCATCAAAACAGAACAAGCTGTTGAAAGTGAAATCACCGATCAAGCCACAAGTTCAAGTGTCGATGACCGTTTAGGTGAAGCAACCTATCATACCGTATTGAGTCAAGATGTTTGGGACAAAGTTTTCCAACGTTTAAGTACGGCAAAACGCTTTGCGATTGATACGGAAACGACAAGCTTGGATTATCGTGTTGCTGAAATGGTCGGTTTCTCACTCGCATTTGATGCTGATGATGCCTATTACATTCCTTTAGCACATGACTATGAAGGTGCGCCAGAGCAACTCAATCGCGAAGCAATCATTCAACAAATTAAACCTATTTTAGAAGATCCAAATGTTGAAAAGATTGGACATCACTTAAAATATGATGCACATATTTTTGAAAACCATGGCATCCACCTACAAGGTTGGTTTTTTGACACCATGTTGGCATCTTACGTGTTGAACTCAGTGGCCACCCGTCATGGTATGGATGATGTTGCCCGTGTTTATCTGAGTCATTTAACCACCACCTTTGAACAGGTTGCGGGTAAAGGGGCGAAGCAAAAAACCTTCAATCAAATTGATATCGAAACTGCTGGACATTATGCAGCAGAAGATGCGCATGTTACTTATCGCCTTTATGAAGTGTTAGCGCGAAAACTCAAAGAAATCCCTGAACTCAGCGGAATTTTACACAATATTGAAATGCCTGTTGCTAGTGTTCTAACCCGTATGGAAGAGAATGGCATTGAGCTTGATTTAAAATTTTTGGATCAACTCAGTGTTGACTTCGCCGATACAATTCAAAATCTTGAGAATCAAATTATTGAGATCGCGGGTGAACCTTTTAATGTTGGTTCGCCAAAGCAAGTGGGTGAAGTCTTATTTGAAAAATTGGGTTTAAAAGGCGGCAAAAAAACAGCAACAGGACAATACAGTACTTCTGAAGCTGTCTTGGAAAAAATTGATCATCCAATTACACAGCTGATTATTGAATATCGTGGTTTAACCAAACTGCGTAGTACTTATACTGAAGCTTTAGTCAAACAAGCCAATAATGATACCCACCGAGTACATACCAGCTATCATCAAGCGCTAACTGCAACGGGCCGTTTATCCTCAACAGACCCGAACTTACAGAATATTCCAGTGCGTGAGGAAATTGGACGACAAATTCGTAAAGCCTTTATTGCGCCAAAAGGTCGCGTGCTATTGGCGGCTGACTATTCTCAAATCGAATTACGTTTAATGGCGCACTTCTCGCAAGACGAGGCTTTAGTCGATGCATTTAAAAATGGGCAGGATGTCCACCGACGTACGGCGTCAGAAGTTTTAGGTGTCGAACTAGAAGCAGTCACTTCAGATCAACGTCGTCAAGCCAAAGCTGTGAATTTCGGCTTATTGTATGGTATGTCTGAGTTTGGTCTGATTCGTCAACTGGGCTTTACCCGTGAAGAATCACAAAACTATATCAAACAATATTTCCACCGTTATCCAGGTATTTATGAGTATATGCAACGTACTCGCCAAGTCGCTTTAGAGCAAGGTTTTGTTGAGACCATTACAGGCCGTCGTTTATATACACCAGATATTGATGCACGGAATATGATGGTGCGCAAAGGCGCTGAACGTGCAGCAATTAATGCACCATTGCAAGGCTCTGCAGCAGAAATCATTAAAATGGCAATGATTGAAGTGGATAAAATCCTACCCAAAGATCAGGCAAAACTTCTTTTACAGGTTCACGATGAATTGGTATTTGAGGTCGATGAAGCTGTTGCTGATCAAATGGCTGAACAAATTAAAGATGTGATGCAAAAAGTTGTGACTTTATCTGTACCTTTAGTGGTTGAGGTGGGTCAAGGCAAGAATTGGGGTGAAGCACATTAAACCCAGTCTTTAATCTATTCTCTTTATAAGAGAGCGTAGATTAAAACTGCCTCCTCTTATAATAAAATATCGAAATAAAAAACCAATCTTCGGATTGGTTTTAACATTTGAAATAATAAAAAATTTAAACTATCGTACCAATCTGACTGTCGTTTTATTCATCAATTATTCATCTAATTCCGATGATTGTTCAATTTCAATCTATTCTTAATCGGGGATTCATCTTAAAATTTCGCATCTACTCTTGCTACATAGCTGCAATGAAAGCCTTCTTATTATTCAGTGTTATTGTTCTCTTCGCCGGATGTACACTGGGTACATCTCGTGAAATAAAAACCGCGGAAAAAATTCTCAATCAATTCCAATGTAACAATATAGAAAGCGCTGAACTCAATCATAGTGCAATTAATCTTTATCATGAACATTCACTTGCGGTGACTAAAGAAAAAGCCACAGAATATATAGAACGTTATAAGTCAGGAGAGGAATTATTTAAAATTCCTTTAGATGAAGTGGTTCAGCAGCAATATGATATTTATAAGACCGCATGTGAATCACTCGGTGGCGTACAAACGGAAAAACACCAATAATTTAAGACAAACAAAAAAATAGGAATAAGCAAAGTCATTATTCCCATGTAAAAAGCTCAATCAATTGTATTTATCAGATCACGCAAGTTGTGGATTAAAACTCGGCTTCTGGCATAAATCTGGTATCGACACTAAATAAATCAGGATGTTTGGGATTAATCTGCGCATAAAACGCCATGATTTCAGCCATATCCTGCTGATAATCTCCTGTCGGATATACAATTTTACCGATACCGGTTTTCTTCTTGGCATAATCCATATATGCCAATGCAATTGGTACACCCGCATTCATTGCCACATGGTAGAAACCTGTTTTCCACTGTTCTTGTTTGGAACGTGTTCCTTCTGGCGTGACCAGCATCACCAATTTAGAATGCGATTTAAATAAATCACTCATCAACTGAACCATGCTTGGTCGAGCTTCGCCAGTTTTCTTGGGGCTACGATCAATGCCAATTCCGCCCATTGCGCGAACAAAAGGTCCCAAAGGTAATTTCATGTAGCTGTCTTTGATGGTTATACGAACATGAACTCCCAATGCTTTGAGTGCTAATCGTGCATAGAGTGCATCCCAGTTGCTGGTATGTGGTGCAGCGATCATCACACATTGATCAATGTTTAAATCCCAATGGTTATCAATTTGCCAGCCCATCCATCCCAAACTTCGCTCAGCTAATTTTTCGAACACCCTACGCCCCAACAGATAAAATTTGCGCAGGATTGTAGCAATCATCATCCTAGATAAAAATGCAAATTGCTGATAAAACAAACGATTAATATATAAATGTATAAAAATAATTAAAAACTAAACTTGTCAGTAAATCATCCAAATTAAATCAATTTTGCAAAGAATTTGCATATATCAATTTTTAGCTGATTTAAAATACTGAATCCAATGCAATTCACGACAGTGATTATCAAAATGAATGTTTTGCGGATGAATATTTTTATTTGATTGGTGAATGACTTGATATTCGATCCAGCTTTCTAAACATGCTTTCACTTCAAAAAGATGATTGTCCTGTTCTATGCTGTGTTTAAGTTGAGTCCCATCAAGAAAAGTGCAAATTTTGGTGGTCTGATTAAATATTATATCATCCAAATATGTTTGCTCAGACCGTTCAACCACATGCTCTATTTTGAGTCGGTTATTACCTTTTTCTTGATGACTTTGCATATCATAAATACACGCAACGTATTCAGCCAAATGCGTCATAACTTTAAATTGATAGCATCCTACAGAATGAACATCGTAGCCCCACTTGAGTAAGCAGACTACATTAGACTGCATTTCCTTACATAATTCACATTTTTTATCAGTGAGATAGCTTATATTCTTAGCATCTGTTGACATTTCAACCCTGCATTGCATTATGGGTTAATACGACATAAATACAGCATGATATAAAAACTGATCTATTTAGGTGATACGATGAAAAAAACACTCTTGGTTATTTCACTGTTAGGGCTAACTTTAAGTGCTTGTTCTAAACCGACTCATCAAGCATCTGAAGATATTCAAGCCACTGCACAGACTCAAGCGGCTGCATCCCATGAAGCAGCAACGCCAACAATTGATTCCGAGCACAATGCACAAAATAGTTTGGATTGGGCAGGCGAATATACAGGTTTATTACCATGTGCTGACTGCTCAGGAATCAAAACCAAACTGATTCTCAAATCAAACCATACTTATGAACTGATCGAAGAATATGAAGGAGTTAAAGGTGAAGGCAAACAATTTAAGAGTCAAGGCAGTTTTAACTTTGATAAATCAGGATCACTGATCAGTTTAGATAAAAATGCCGATGGACGTAAATATTTTGTGGGCGAAAATATTCTGGAAGCACGTAGTTTTGACACAGGTGAGAAAATTGAAGGTCCACATGCTGAGCTTTATCAACTTACCAAAACGGCAGAATAACGAATGAATCTCAAGCGCTATTGCTCCTCTATTTAAATCGTCACATGATAAAAAACCTGCTAAAGCAGGTTTTTTATCAATTGGCGTAAAGATCAATGGTTGCCTATCAAATAAATCCCAAACAATGTAAATATTCCACCAGACACACCATCAATCCATTTTGAGGCATTTTGATAAGCAGCTTTAAAGCTTGGCAATGAAAAGACAAAAGCCACAAAACTGAACCAAATTAAAGTTTCAATGGAAACAATCACAAATAATAATGAATGCAATCCATCTAAATTTGGATTTGCTAAAAAAATAGAAAAAACACTACCAAAATAAATCACTGCTTTAGGATTGGATAAATTGGTCAAAAAGCCTTTGAGGAAAAAGCGAAAGTTACTTTGTGGAAGTTCAAAATGGTGTTGCGGAGTCAGCACTTTTTTACTCAATGCAGACTTCAACATTTGATAGCCGAGCCAACACAAGTAAATCCCGCCCACCACCAAAATGACATGTCGTAGCCAAGCCATTTTTTCAAAAATAATATTGAGTCCCATGAGTGCGAAGAATGCCCAGAACATCACGCCTGCTGTAATTCCAAGCACGACAAAAATGGATTGTTTCCTTGAACGGCTGATTGCTGTTTGAGAAACAAGGAAAAAATCTGGGCCAGGTGTGATGAGTGCACAAAAATGAATAAAGATTAAAGTGCTTAATGCAATCAACATTTGCTAAATTCCATTTAAAGATGGCTATTTTATATTAGTGTGAAAATTCATGTTTTACCACAGATGTATTTCAGCTTTTTTATATGAACTCTGATTGGGATTTTTTATAAAATAAGTTGCAATCGGTCGAAACCAATTGCAACTTGATCGCATCAGACCAGAATATCTCGTTTACCGTTAGGTCCCTGTTCGCTGACAATCCCCTGCTCTTGCATTTGATCGACAATACGTGCAGCACGGTTATAACCTAGGCTAAACTTACGTTGTAACGATGATACTGACACCTTGCGTGTTTCCAATACAAAGGAAACACATTGGTCATAGAGCGCATCACGGTTTGGATCACCATCGCCATCTTCAAAACCACGTGAGGCAGGTTCCTCGTCGAATGGGGTAAGAATTTCATCAATATAGTTTGGTTCACCACGTTCACGCCATGCGTCACAGATCCGATTGACTTCATCATCGGAAATAAATGCCCCATGTACACGTTCAGGGTCAATTTTACCTGGTCCAAGGAAGAGCATGTCACCATGTCCAAGCAAGTCTTCTGCACCGCCACCATCAAGAATCGTACGTGAGTCAATTTTACTGTTTACGCGTAATGCCACTCGGGTTGGAATGTTGGCTTTAATTAAGCCGGTGATCACATCTACAGATGGACGTTGTGTCGCTAGTAGTAAATGAATACCTGCAGCACGTGACTTTTGCGCCAGACGAGTGATCATCTCTTCCGCCTTTTTACCCACCTGCATGATCATGTCTGCAAACTCATCCGCTACGATGACAATAGAAGGTAGGGGTTGCAAACGTGGCGCGCGTTCCTGTGTAGCAGAATCACTGGCTTTCCACGTCGGATCAATGATATCTTCACCATTGGCAATGGCTTCTTCAACTTTACGGTTGTAGTCTGCCAGCTTGCGAATCTTCAAGAATGACATCAGTTTATAACGTCGTTCCATCTCATTTACACACCAGTTCAATGCACTTACAGCATCTTTCATGTCAGTAACAACAGGCGTCAATAAATGAGGAATATCATTATAATTTGCCAATTCCAATTGCTTAGGGTCAATTAAAATCAAACGTAATTGGTCAGGCGTATATTTTAGCAGCATCGATAATATCATCGAGTTCACTGCGACCGACTTACCTGAACCGGTTGTCCCTGCAACCAGCATGTGTGGGGCTTTACCTAAATCAGTAATCACCGGATTACCTGAAATATCTTTACCCATGGCCATTGAAAGTAATCCATTTGGATCTTTGAATGCAGGTGTCTCGAGTAATTCAATCAAACGTACCATTTCACGGCTGCTATTTGGCACTTCAATTCCGATATAAGGTTTGCCCGGGATAACTTCAACAACACGCACTGAAGCCATAGACATTGAACGTGCTAAATCTCGTGAAATATTGGTTACTTTAGATGCTTTGACTCCCGGCGCAAGATCCAGCTCAAAACGTGTAACTACAGGTCCAGGCTGCGCTTCAATCACTTTTGCTTTGACATTGAATTCTTGTAGTTTAATTTCTAGCAATTCAGATAAGCGAGAAAGTTGCTCAGCTGTAAAGTTGACCTTTTTATTTGGATCAACTTTATCCAGCAACTCAAAGCCAGGCAAAGTAGGCAGATCACGACGCTTTTGTGCAACTTGCATTGCACGTGACATAGGTCGACCGAACGCATCTGTCAATGGTGCATCCAAATCGAAATCGTCTTCTAATTCCGCAAATTCACTATCCAGTTCATCTAGAGGTTTACCCGCTGTTTCTTGCCATGCCTCTCTAAAGGCATCTTTATTGGATGAAATCAAAGATTTTTCTTCTTCACTCACCAAGGTTGATGCGGCTAAATGGGTTTGAATATTGGCACGGGTAAACGGCGAAGATTGGGCATAACTATTGGTGGTCCTTGCCTCAGCTGTTGTTGTGTGTTGAATGGATGCCGGTTCAGGGTGCGTTATTTCATGCGTTTCAGCAAGTTGATCATCGGCAAGTGAAGCAAGCTCATCCAGTTCGTGGGCTAAACTTGATGTCGCCACAACAGTTGGTGCAACTGCACCGGCAACATGGGAAAAACTGCTCGCAGGCTGAACGGTATCTGTTGATTCAACTTGCGTATGTGCTGTATCCACATTAAATGGTGTATGAATATCTGTTGCGGTCTGCCCATTTGGAACCACCGATAACAATTCATCAAACACTTGATCATCATCCCAGTCTAGTGAAGATTTTTGCTGCATCTGCGGCTTGCTTATCACCTCAGCAGCATGTGAATGGGGCAAATGATCTGAATATTTATTTTCATTTTGATCTTCTGAAGCTCTGAGCAGTGCATCGATATCACGATTGTGATCCTGATCTTGACTCAATGCTTTCCAAACCTCACCTGAGGAAACCGTACGTTGACTGTCCTGCTCTAAACGATGCGCCTTTTCCAACGTGCGTTCCAAGGCTTCATCATCGATAATATCTTGATCAAACGGAATATCCGGGTGAGCTTTATGCTCTTGTTCAATCATGTCGTCAAACAAACGCTCGGCCGTTTGATTATGTTTAGTATTTTTAACAATTAAATGTTCTTTCGGCTGTTGGTCTTGATCAGCCTCAGTAAACTCTGCCTGAGGGGTAATCGGCTCTGCTTTATGCGAATGCGCTTTACTCTTTTGTGGTGAGGTCAAATCATAGGCTGACTCACTTTCAGGTACATTTTTATAAAATAAATCTTGCAGATATGCAGGTGTGGCTTTCAACATTGCCCATGTTTTATTCCACTGGATTCCAAAAGCCAAAGTAAATAATACAATGAGTAAAATCAGGATAAAAACGACTGCACCATAGATGGTCATCAGTTGAGATAGACTTTGACCTAACTCATAACCAATAATCCCACCTGAGGCATTTGCCAATGTATCCGCAGGCACATTCCACAACAAATACAATAAACTCGATGTCGCCAGCAAAATGAAAAATTGAGCAGCATAACGAAATGGACGACTCACAAAGCTGCGTGGCCACCATACCTGTATGGCTTCAATAAACATAAAGACAGGGATAAGTAGACTTGCCCAACCTAAGAAACCAAACAATAAATCAGCAATCCAGGCACCTGCAACACCACTGGCATTTGAAACCTGTTGCGTATCACTGGAAATATGCATCCAACCTGGATCAAATGGGGTATAGGTCACTGTTGCAAGAAACAGATAGATCCCAAATGAAATCAAGAAGATTGTTGTTAAAAAGCGCTGTGCATAAACATTTGACACCGCAGTCATATACGATCCTGTAACCAATTATTCAAATTACTCTTTTCTGAAGCTTTTAAGCTTTTCTTGAGAGAAGAAATTTTTATATTATGCACCTGTTCTTAAAAAAAAGATGCACTATTATTTACTTGTGTTGTAAAGCATTGTTAGAAATTTAAAGTTTTATTTGCATGAAAATGCTCAACAAACTTATTTCGTCTTTCTATATAGCTCAATTCGATTTAGATGATCAATATTATCGACATTCAAGCCACACCACTTTGACTAAGTTTCACGTATAATTCGGGCAATTGCTATATTTTTTATAAAAAGGATGACTTATGAGCGCTCGTCACTCTCGGTTGATTATTCTCGGTTCTGGTCCTGCAGGTTACAGTGCAGCAGTATATGCGGCACGTGCCAACTTAAAACCAACATTGATTGCAGGTATGCAGTTGGGTGGTCAATTAACCACAACGACTGATGTTGAAAACTGGCCGGGTGATGCTGAAGGTTTAACAGGTCCTGCATTGATGGAGCGTATGCAAGCACATGCTGAGCGTTTTGGTACTGAGATACTCTACGATCACATCAATGAAGTTGATTTGAAAGTGCGTCCATTCGTACTCAAAGGCGACATGGATGAATACACTTGTGATGCTTTAATTATTGCGACTGGTGCAACAGCACAATACTTAGGTTTGGAGTCAGAACAAGCCTATATGGGTCAAGGTGTAAGTGCTTGTGCAACCTGTGATGGTTTCTTCTATAAGAACCAAAAAGTCATGGTTGTGGGCGGAGGTAACACTGCGGTCGAAGAAGCCTTGTATCTTTCCAACATTGCTTCACATGTGACGCTTGTTCACCGTCGTGACAAATTACGTTCGGAAAAAATTCTTCAAGACCATCTCAATGAAAAAGTCAAAGAAGGAAAAATTTCGATTATCTGGAACCATCAAGTCGAAGAGGTTCTCGGTGACAGCAACGCAGGTGTTACTTCTGTACGTCTTAAATCAACTCAGGATAACTCAACACAAGATGTTGAGGTTTCTGGTATGTTTGTGGCGATTGGTCATAAACCGAATACTGCAATGTTTGAAGATCAACTTGAGCTGCGCAATGGCTATATTCAAGTCCGCAGTGGTACAGCAGGTAATGCAACAGCAACATCTGTTGCAGGTGTATTTGCTGCAGGTGATGTGGCTGATGATGTGTATCGTCAAGCGATTACGTCAGCAGGTTCAGGCTGTATGGCTGCACTGGACGCAGATCGTTACTTAGATGGTTTAGAATAATTGCCTTATTTTTGTAAAAAGAAACCGCCTACATGGCGGTTTCTTTATTTTTGATTTATAAATAAACAAGATCAATGATTTTAAATAAACATCAATTATAGGAAAAAAGATGACAACAACGTGGACCGATGGCTACCAGACTGAAGTAAATTACACCTATGGCTATTACAAGGACCTTAGTCCCAATTATCAGAAATTTTGTTTATTGCTCAATGGGGTAGATTGCCCACCTGCCAAAGATGATCATAAACATTGTGAATTAGGTTTTGGTCAAGGGGTCAGTCTGAATATCCACGCCACCTCCAGTTTTGGGTTATTTTTTGGTACTGACTTTAATCCTGCACACGCGGCACACGCCAATGTCTTGGCTGAGCAGACGCAAGTTCCGCACCATTTTTACGATGCCAGTTTTGAAGAATTACTGAATAAAGACCTCCCCATGTTTGATTCCATCAGCCTACACGGTATTTGGAGCTGGATCAGTCATGAGAACCAACACATTATTCTACAGTTCATTCGGAAATTTCTAAGCCCGAACGGGATTGTCTATATCAGTTATAATTGCTTAACTGGTTGGGCAGCCAACATGCCGATTCGAGAGTTATTTCATAGTCATTTTAAATTTAACAGCACCAGCACCAATCCACTGCAAAAAGTAAATGACTCACTTGAGTTCAGTGAAGCCTTACTCGCTCAAAATCCATTGTTTGCACAACGCAATCCCAATGCACTGAATAAAGTCCAAGACTTAAAAAAACAAAATCCAAATTATCTGGTTCATGAATATCTCAATCAAGATTGGCAATGTTTTTCATTTCAGCAAGTGGTTCGAATCCTAGAAGAAATTAAACTGACCTATGCAGGTTCAACGGACTTAAATACCCATTTAGATAATATTAATTTTAGTGATCAGCACCAGCAGTTTTTAACGACCATTGAACATCCGATCTTTAAAGAACAATGTAGAGATTATTTTGCCAATACTCAATTTAGAAAAGATCTCTTCATTCGTGGTAAAAATACCCTTACCCCGTTGGAAATCCAACATCGCTTGAGAAATACGGCTTTTGTACTCTTGATTGCACCTGAAAAGCTACCAACCACCATTGCTGGCTATTTAGGTGAGTTCGATTTACTCCAAGAGGTTTACCAACCGCTAGGCGCATATTTTAAAAAGTCTGACTATCAACCACAGACCCTTGCTCAACTCGAACAAGTCATGCCAGACATTACTTATGCCAAACTGTTAAATGCCTTGGTCATTTTATGCCACTTGGGTTTAGCTCAACCCTGTCAGCAAGAATTATCTGAGCAAAGAACCCGTCAGGCCCAGAAATTAAATCACTACTTCCTCGAACAAGCCAGCTATCATACCAATTATCAAGTATTGGCATGTCCACTGACGGGAATAGGCATTCCAAGTGATCAGTTTACCCAACTTTTCTATCGAGCCCATTTTGTAGAAGGCTTAAATTCTGCAGCAGAATTTGCTCAATATGTTTGGGATGTCCTCACACAATTAAGATGGTTAGTTCTGGATCAACAAGGTCAGCCTGTTTCTGATACAGAAACCAGCCTCAAAATTATTGAAGAAAAAGCTCAGTTTTTTTTAGACAGCGATAAACTCAAAATTGCGAAACAATTGAAACTTTTTGCATAGCATCTATTTAGACATCCCTGCTCAAGATCAGCTAAGATAAAGCTGATCTTTTTTATTGATGATATTCCGTGAACTCATTACCACCTTCACAATTTATTTTCCCAGATCCAATAGAAGCTGATCCAGACGAGCAAGGATTAATTTGCATAGGTGCAGATTTAGATCCATCAACACTTTACGAAGCCTATACGCATGGTTTGTTTCCGTGGTTTTCTGAAGGTGAGCCGATTTGTTGGTGGAGCCCCGAACCACGATGTATTATTCGCCCTCATGAGTACAAGCCCAGCAAATCACTGCTGCGCAATATGAAAAAGTTTGATTATCAAATCACCATTAATCATGCTTTTGAACAAGTCATTCGCTCGTGTTCCCTGCCCCGTCAATATGCCGATGAAACCTGGATTTCTGAAGAAATTATTCAAGGCTATTGTCAGCTTTTTCAGGCAGGTTATGCTTATAGTGTTGAAGTGTGGCAGCAAGACAACATTGTGGGTGGACTGTATGGTGTCAGTATTGGGCATGGTTGTTTTGGTGAATCCATGTTCAGCACACAAACCGATGTTTCCAAAATGGCATTTTATGCCCTCATGCTCTTAGGTCGCGAAAACAGTTTGCCCTGGATTGACTGTCAGTTGGTCAATGATCACTTAATCAGCTTAGGTGCTTGCACACTTTCTCGCCATGAATATCTTAAATCGTTACAAGATGTAATAAAACAGCCCCCTATAGATTGGAAAAGTTATCAAGAGCGTGTATTTTCAAGTAAAACAATAGCGAATTTTTCGCGCTTAATGGAATGAAAATAAAAGGAGGGGCTGATTTATGAATTCTTATCATCCTAAGTCCCTATTGAATGACTTACAGTACTATATTACCCCACCACATGATTGCAGCTATCTGGAAAATAAATCTGCACGTATGGTTTTTCTTGATCCTGTACATCGCATTGATGTGGTCACGCTTTCAGAACTATCCCGTGTGGGTTTTAGACGCAGTGGAGACTTTGTTTATCGCCCTGAATGCCATCTATGTCGCCAATGTTTATCTTGTCGTGTTCCAGTTTCTGAATTTGAAATGACCAGTGCACAAAAAAAAGCATGGAAACGCAATCAAGATCTCACGGTCAGAATTATTTCCACCCAAGAGGCGAACCAAACACATTATCAGCTTTATGAACGTTATATTATTGAACGTCATGCTGATGGTGATATGTTTCCGCCCAGTTATGACCAATTTGAAAAATTTTTAATCCACAGCTGCACCAATAGTTTCTTCCTTGAACTATGGAAAGATGACCGCCTAGTTAGTGTATCGACTTGCGATCAACTGGATGATGGCATATCGGCGGTATATACCTTCTTTGATCCTAGTGAAAGTAAGCGCTCACTCGGGGTCTTTGCGATCCTAAAACAAATTGAATATGTAAAATCGTTGAGCTTGGATTATGTCTATCTGGGCTATTGGGTTCCACATGCCAATAAAATGAATTACAAATCCCAATATGCCCCTTTTGAATTATTATTAGATGGACAGTGGCGCCGCATTAATCGACATTTGGATGCCAAGGAAATCCAAGAATTAGGCGATATGCTGATGACCACACTGCCTTCTGAATGGAATGAGCCGATTGTTAAATAATCGGCTTGAGCTGTTCTATTTAAATCATTTTATTTAAATAACTTCGAAAAATCATCACTACAGGTTTTGACCATAATAATGGCATGTTCACGACTGCCATCTTTATGAGGATAATAATTCTTCCGTAAATCAATCTGATGAAAGTCTGATTTTTCATACAAAGCAATGGCAGCTTTATTTGACTCACGGACTTCAAGAAAAATTTGTACTGGGTTATTTTTTAACAAAGCAATAGATTCTTCTAAAAGTTGATAACCTAATCCCTTCCCCTGCTGACTTGGATGAATGGCCATGAGCAATAAATTTGCTTCATCTAGCACAGGCTGTAAAATACAAAACCCAACCACTTGCTGGTTCCGTACAATCACTGTACTCACATAACCGGTCAGTGATTCTTCAAACTGATTTTTTTTCCAAGGATGGCTTTGTACCTGGTTTTCAATTTCAACCACTGCTTCTAAATCTGAAGCTTGCATTAAACGAATCATCTTCGTTCATTAACTCAAAATAAAAAAGAATTATATGAAATTCATGGCATAAGTCGAATAAAAAAGAGCAACAAATGTTGCTCTTTGTTGAATACCGTTAGTGATCCAATCACAAACCTAATTTTGCTTTCCATGTTTCAAGCAAACTGACTGTATCCAAATCATTTGGATGAAATCCAGGTTTAAAATATGCCAACATTTCTTTGGTCATTCCCGTAATAATACCTTTTGATGGGCTATAGGCATATTTATAAATGATGCCAAGTTCTTTTAGGTTAAGCTTTCCATCATCTTTCAGCAGTCGTACGACAAATGAGGATTGCGCCATAAAGATCAACAGCATTGCAACAACCAGCGCTGTTGTACGTAATCCGTAAGCTTTAATACCTTTACCGAAAACGGCTTCATAAACATCATAAGCCACCGCTTTATGTTCATTTTCCTCTACCGCATGCCAATACCACATATATGACATGGTTGGATCTGTCATCAATTTTTGAATATGCTCATTGACCAATAATTGAGATGCGATCGTTGCAGTAAAGTGTTCCAATGCTGTTGTCGCAGTCAAATCCACCATTTCTTGAGTCATACCAAATGGTTTAACAGCTCGCGCAAACCATTTACGGGCAGCTTGAATCAGCACGCCTGTTTCGCGCTCATACTTCTCAACATCGTGTCCAAATCGTTTTGCAGATGCATTAAAGTTTTCATGCTCTTTGGTGTGCATGGCTTCTTGACCAATAAAAGCACTGATTTCTTTTTGCAATGCTTCATTGTCTTTAATTGCTGGGTGATAACGCACCGCACGTACAGAATCGATAAATAGCTTTTCACCATCGGGGAACAAAGCTGATAATGCCGTCATGAAATGGGTAATACCTGCCGAATTATCCGCCCAATATTCAGGTACGTTGTCAAAATTAAAATCCATACGACGTACAGGGAACGTTGCACCAGCACGATTTGAAATATTCACTTTTGCATTCATTGCAGTTACTCCTATTAAGTGAGCTATCACTTAAATTCTTTATGTTTGTTTTTCTCTTTCTTTATCTTACTTTTTTATAATTTTTGGATAATTGCAGATTAGGTCACACAAATATCAGTTAAGGACAGCTTTAGGCTGTAATTGTCTGACAATTTATAAATTTTATTTGTGCCATAAAAAAAGCGCCCCATAGGAGCGCTTTTTTACACAATCAGCGATTATGCAGTTACTTTAGCAACTACACCAGCACCAACTGTACGACCACCTTCACGGATCGCAAAACGTAGACCTGGGTCCATTGCGATTGGGTG
>NZ_JADAIN010000010.1:0-308396 GCF_015676285.1 Acinetobacter sp. Res13-Abat-PEC15-P4-01
ACTTTTATTATTGTTTTAAGGTAATGTTTTTATTTGTAATTTAAATTTTAAAATAAATATCAATAAGTCAAATTTTTTGTATTCATGTGGAAAAATCAATATTTGAACTTTGGTTTTTCTAAGATGATCCAACGACTAGCAAAAATTTAGGTTAATCAAAATATTGATCTATGCATGGTTTAAAATCTGAGAAAAATACAAATTTATTCCTCTCAATTGAAATTTAATCGGGATTTTTGGGTATAGGCACTCTAATTACAGATCATTATTTTTCATCATAATAGCTAATTGCATGTAATCTGAATCATGCTCTTTATTTAGCATACTTACATGTATGCTATTTATTATAAATTCTAGGAGCAGTCGTCATATATTTTTCGGTTTTTATTTCATTAGGAATGACACAATAAAATATGAATTCTCACAATTTACCCCATAATTGAGATATTTTCTTTAGAAAAAATCTGTTAAAAAATTTTTATAGATAAAATTAATAGTCTTAAAATAAATCACAATCTATAGTTAAATTCAATTGGAAAAGCCTTTAATCTACAAAATAAAAACTTTTCCAGATAGCAAACTTATATAAAGATAAAGTATTTACTCACTAAACTCTCTGAAATCAGCTTTTCGAATTTTAGCGTGAATTCCTTTGGTCTTATCAACGACTTGGGATACTTCAAAATCAGTTGCAGCACTTAAATATGCATAAGCGATTGCCTCATCAATACCATACTCTTTATTTAAGAAACGAATCGCTTCACGGGTAGACTTTTTCATCGCTTCGTCAAGATCAGCATCCAAGCCAGGTGTAATCCAGAACTCGGCATTTTCTGCTAAAGGTTGTGTAATTTCGTGTCCTGGAATCTTATCTTTACCTGCTTTTAATACAGTAAACTTTAATGTTGCACGAGCAGAAGCTTCCAATGCGGTTAAAGCCACTTCACCATCCCCCTGCGCAAAATGACTATCACCCGTATAAAACAAAGCACCTGCAACCTGAACAGGATAGTAAGCTGTAGACCCAGCGCCTAGTTCATTGATATCAATATTGCCTCCATACATTGCCGGTGGAACTGAATGAACGGGTTCTGAAGTATTCGGTGCAACACCCATGATGCCCATGAACGGGCTCAACGGAAATCGAATTGACTTACCTGATTCTGTTTTTAAGACTCCTTCATATTCACCTTTGGCATTTTTTTCGATGGGAGTAAATACTGAAACGTTGCCATAGCGTTCAGGATGCTCGGCTGAAGCATCAGCCTGTTGCGGTTTTTTAGGAAACTCACCAACCAAAGCACCTTTGCCATGGCGATTTGAAATGACTCCATAAGGAACACGCGGTTCAACTTTAAGCACCTCTACTTTTAAAATATCACCCGGTTGTGCACCTTGAATTGCAATTGGACCAGTAACAATGTGTGGTCCATCTTTGTGAAAATCATGCTTTAAATGAGATTTGGTAATAGTCTTTGCTTCATCCAAAATATATTCATCTTGAACACCCTTGGATTTAAAGAATTTCTCTGCATCCCGTCCTTGGTCTTCTAGCAAACCTTCGTGTGAAACTGTATCGAATGTAACAGTACTCCCTGACGGAACCGAGAGAACAGGTTTAGCATCCTTATTCGGTAGATATCCCCATGTAATCGTATTCAAGTTTGAGGGAACATAATAATTACCTTTATATTCACCGTCTTTCAGCTGAACTGGTTTATTGGAAAGCTGTTTAAGAACATTAAAATTATCCGCTTGAGCGACTGAAGAACCAAAAGTGGCAAAAATAAATAAAGACAGAACCGTGTGCTTAAACATATGACATACCCTTAATCATTGAAAAATAAAAATATTGTGCATATGAAATACAGCAAGTTTCATGCCACGCTAAAAAATGACAGGAATTAGAGGATTTTTATTTAAAATGCGCTGTTTAAAGACCTCGCAATGAACCAATAGCGGGCATTTTTAATTATTGGTAAAAATAACAGCAACATGAATATAGCCTAGACTTTGCATGTTGCTGAGTATTCTAGATTTTATGAGGATTTAATTTCTTTTTGTGCAAAAGATTTGGCTTTGTTTGGAAATACATCAGGTTTTAAGAACGATGAAGCAATGATGGCGATTACAGCAAAACTCACGATATAAGTGATGACCAAATGCGTACTGCCGCCACCGATACTTAACAGCTTGGTTGCAATTAAAGGGGCTAATCCGCCTCCCAGTACACCCGCAAACTGTACAGAGATCGAAATACCGCTATAACGGATTTCCGCAGGGAATTGACGGGCAAAAAGCTGAGATTGTGGTGCATACATAATTGGAAATACAACGCCAATCGCCAATACAATCGCGGTCCAAACCAGTACTGGGTCTTTCGTATTCAACATGGCAAAGAATGGATAGCTGTAGAGTGCCAATATACATAGACCAAACCTAAACATATTGCGTTGCCCTACTTTGTCTGATAAGTGTCCACACAGCGGTGTCATCACCATAATCACTCCGGCACCGCAAATCGTTGCAAACAATATCTCTTGTCTCGCGATACCCAACTGTGTGGTGGTGTATGCCAAGGTAAAAGTTGAAGCAAGATAGAACCATGCATTTTCAGCGGCACGCGACAATACAATGGTCAGTAATTCCTTGGGATGATTTTTAAAGACTTGTAATGCTGGGACTTTAATTTCTTCTGCCTGTTGTTTAACTTTCTCAAAGTCAGGAGATTCAGGCACCTTGACTCGGATATACCAGCCTACTGCCAATAATACAATGCTGGCTAAAAACGGTATTCTCCAACCCCAGCTAAATAGTGCTTGCTCAGGTAAAAGTGAAACCAGTCCCAAAGCAATCGATGCCAGCATTAAGCCACCACCAGTACTGGCTTGCGGCAGGCTCCCCCAAAAACCTTTATTACCTTCTGGTGCATGTTCGACAGCCATGAGCACTGCTCCGCCCCATTCACCGCCCATTGCCATACCTTGGATAAAGCGCAAGATAATCAAGCAAATGGTTGCCCAATAACCGATCGATTCGAATGTGGGTAAAAGCCCAATCATGACGGTCGGAATACCCATCAACATCAAGGTCACCAACAACATCGATTTACGGCCAATTTTGTCACCAAAATGTCCAAATACGATCCCACCCAATGGCCGTCCAATAAAACCCACAGCGTAGGTTGCAAATGCCGCAAGAACACCTGTCAAAGGGTCCAGGTTGGGAAAGAATAACTTATTAAAAATCAGTGCTGCTGCAGCACCATAGATAAAAAAGTCATACCATTCAATGGTCGTCCCGACCATACTTGAAATGCCTGCTAAGCGGTGTGATGACTTTTTATTATTCGGATTTGTTCCTTGTACATCCTTCATTGCTCTATTCCTTCTTAACCGTTTTTTACATCCATTGAGATATTTTCCATATATCCTGTATGATCCTTGGATTCACTTAGAAATTTTTTCTCATTCTCCCTTTATTGATGTGCATTCACACATTGTTTTGGCATCAGCTGCTTTACGGCTAACCCAATTCAGCCAATATTCTGTCTAAAACAGGATTGCTTTGTTGCCACTTTGGCTGTTTGTCTTTATCGATGATGAGGGCACGCACACCTTCTAGAATATCGCCATGCTCAAACCAGATATCCTGTAAATCTCGTTCAAGTTGCATACATTGCTGTAAAGACAGCCCTCGACCTAAATATTGCAGTCTTAAACTGGTTTGCTTGGCGATTAAGGAACGTTGCTGCAAGATATTTAAAACCTTACTTGCCCATGCTTGCTGTTGTTGATCTGACTCATTGGCAAGGCTTTGTTCAATTTCATGTACGTTTTCAAAACCAAAATGCTTACGAATATTGTCTACCCACCCACTCAACTCACTTTCTACAGGTCGCGTGATATATTTTGCAATGATCTGATCAATATCGTCTTTGCTTAAATGATCTGTTTGGCTTAAAGCCTCTTCTAGTGCAGAAAATTGTTGACTGGGTACATGATAATCAATCAAATCTAGATACAATGCATCGCTGCTACTGATCTGTTCACCTGTAGTCGCCAGATATACGCCAACATCATCCAGACGTGATAAGAAGTGAGTGGCTGCAACATCTGGAAAAAATCCAATTGCCGTTTCAGGCATGGCAAAGCGTGATTTTTCACTACTGACGATAATATGGCATGCTTGCGCCAAGCCAAAACCACCACCCAAAACATAGCCATCCAGTAACACCACAACCGTTTTCTTTGAGGCACGAATACAGTTCAACATGGCATATTCTGCTATGAAATAGCCTTTATGCCCCGCTGTGCCATTTTTAAAATGATCATAGAGATAACGAATATCACCACCTGCACAAAAGGCTTTGGGGCTATTGGATTTAATCAATATTGCCTGAATCGTCGTATCGTGCTGCCAACTTTCAATTTGCTGGTGAATCCCTTTGATCATGTCTAAGGTCAGTGCATTCAGAGTCGAAATACGATTTAATATAATGATGCCCAAAGCACCTTTTTGTTCAATGATTAAATGATTTTCGTTGTCCATGATTTAATCCTTTTATTATTGATTTTTAAATTGCGCTTGGCGCTTTTCTACAAAGGCTTGCATACCTTCTTTTTGATCCAAAGTCGCGAAAATTGAATGAAAACTACGTCGCTCAAAACGTAAACCTTCGGCTAGACTCAGTTCAAAAGCACGGTTAATCGACTCTTTAATCATCATTGTCGCCACTAAAGATTTTTCAGCGATTTTCTCAGCAGCTTGCAAAGTTTCAGCTAAGAGTTCATCTTTGGGGAAAATGCGTGCAACTAGACCACTGTGTTCAGCTTCAACCGCCCCCATTTGTCGGGCAGTCAAACACATTTCCATGGCTTTGGCTTTACCAATCGCCAAAGTCAGGCGCTGTGTACCGCCAATCCCAGGAATGACTCCAAGCGTTACTTCAGGTAAACCAAACTTGGCATTATCAGCACAATAGATAAAATCACACATCAATGCCAATTCACATCCTCCACCTAAAGCGTAGCCACTGACTGCGGCAATCAACGGTTTACGACGCTGTGCAATACGATCGGCAAGGTTGAAAAAATCATCAAAATAGATATTGGGAAAATTTAATCCTGCCATTTCTTTAATATCAGCACCTGCTGCAAAGGCTTTCTCTGACCCGGCAATGACCATACAGCCAATATTCTGGTCTTTTTCTAAATCGTCCAAAGCTGAATTTAATTCATCAATCAAGATGGAATTCAACGCATTTAGAGCCTGGGGACGGTTCAGGGTAATCAGACCTACACCGTTTCGCTTTTCCAATAAAACTGTTTCAAATTGCATATTTCCACTCCTCATCTTTTGCTACACGATGTTTAATGCCAATTGCCGATACTTATAAACTACGTGCAATGACCAAACGCTGGATATCACTGGTACCTTCATAAATTTGACAAATACGAGCATCACGATAAATACGCTCAATCGGAAAATCTTTTAAATAACCGTAGCCACCAAATACTTGTAGCGCTGAGGAACAAACACGCTCTGCCATTTCTGATGAAAATAGTTTTGCCATAGATGCTTCATTTAGACAGGGTTTGCCTGCTTCTTTCAAACGAGCAGCATGATGCACCAACTGTCGTGCGGCTTCGATTTCTGTTGCCATACTGGCTAAGCGGAATGCAACCGCTTGATGTTCAAAAATCGGCTTTCCAAAAGTGATGCGTTCTTTCGCGTATTGGGTTGCTTGTTCCAAAGCAGCACGTGCTAAACCTACGGCTTGGGCTGCAATACCAATACGTCCACCTTCAAGATTAGACAAGGCGATCTTCAAGCCTTCACCTTCTTTACCCAACATTAAGCTTTGGTGAATACGAACATCTGTCAGTGCAATTTGACAAGTATCTGAAGCGTGTAACCCCAGTTTTTCTTCTGTACGAATGACTTCATAGCCGGGTGTTTCGCGTGGCACAATAAACGCACTGATCCCTTTTTTACCTGCTTGAGCATCCGTTACTGCAAAGACGATAATGACACCAGCATTGTTGCCAGACGTGATGAACTGTTTAGCACCATTGATGATCCAATGTTCACCATCTTTGACTGCACGTGTTTTCAGTGCTGCTGCATCAGACCCTGTATGCGGTTCAGTCAAAGCAAATGCACCAATCATTTGACCTTGTGCCAAAGGCAGCAAATATTTTTGTTTTTGTTCATCTGTACCGAATTTAGCGATCGGCACACAACCCACTGAATTATGTACACTCATGATGGTTGAAGTTGCACCATCTGCTGCTGCAATTTCCTCTAATGCGAGCACATAAGCCAAATTTCCAGTCTCAGAACCACCCCATTGTTCAGAAATCAACATCCCCATAAAGCCCAATTGTCCCATGTGAGACAATGCTGTTTTAGGGAATACGCTGTGTTTGTCCCATTCAGCAGCATAGGGTTTAATTTGTTCCTGAGCGAAATTTTTCGCCATATCCTGAATCAATAATTGTTCTTCAGTAAACTGCATTTTTCATTCCTTGATCTGTTACATTCACTGCATAAGGCGAGTCTGCCTTATGCAGGATTTATCCTAACCTGCATTCTTTGCTAATTGTTGTTTAGCAATCTCTTGATTACGCAGTAAAAAACGTTGAATTTTTCCACTTGGTGTTTTTGGAAGTTCCGTGACGAACTCAACTTGCCTTGGATATGCATGTGCCGATAAACGCTTTTTAACAAATTGTCCCAGCTGCTCTGCTAAGCTGGCAGAGGCAGTTTGATGATCTGCCAAAATTACAAAAGCTTTTACGATTTCAGTTCTTTCAGCATCAGGGACCCCAATTACGGCTGCTTCAATGACGGCCTCGTGTTCAAGCAAAGCACTTTCTACATCGAAAGGACCAATCCGATATCCTGAGGTGGTAATCACATCATCACTGCGGCCAACAAAACTCATACTGCCATCCGCATGTAGTTCAGCCGTATCACCAGTCAAATAGTAATCTTTTATAAATGGTGATTTCCAGCTTTCTTGATAGCCTGTAAACCACATCATTGGGGACTGAGCAATATCCACTGCTAAAATTCCGGGGGTATCTGCGGGAAGCTCATTGCCTTGTTCATCCAACACAGCAACCCGGTATCCTGGACTTGCAAAACCCGCAGCGCCTGCACGTACCTCATGTTCCAAACCATGGTGATTACACACCACCATGCCAACCTCAGTTTGTCCATAATGATCGAAAATTGGTGCATCGAGTACCTGCTTAAACCACCGGAAAACTTCAGGATTTAAAGGCTCTCCCGCACTACTGACCACACGAAACTTACCTTTCAATTGCGCCATTTGAGCTGGATCTGCAGCCATCATCATACGATAAGCAGTTGGTGCGCCTGCCAAATTGGTAATCTTATAATCATCAATAATTTGGCATAAACTTTCTATGCTAAAACCACCTTCATAAAATAAAGTTGCATGCCCTAAAAGCAATGGTCCTGTGATGCCATAGTACAGTCCATATGCCCAACCGGGATCAGCAATGTTCCAGAAGTTATCTTCTTCACGTAATCCAATGGCATCTTTCATGTAATTGCCGAAAGCGATTAAAGCTTTAAGTGGTACTTGTAACGGTTTTGCAGGTCCAGTCGTTCCTGATGTAAACATCAACAAAAATGGTGCTTGAATGTTTTGCATCACCAAATCACAATGTTCAGACTGCTGTTCAAGCTCTTGCCAAAAATTTAAATCGCCATCGATAACCCCATGACCATGCTGATCGGCAACCGTCATAATCTGCGGGCATTGGGCGACTTCATCTAATTTGCTTCGATTACAGGGATCAGTCACCACCAATTTACTTTTTGCCAATTGAAGGCGATGTTCAATAGCTTTGGGACCAAATGCAGTAAAAAGTGGCTGATAAACGGCACCAATTCTCCAAGCTCCCAGAATGATAATCAACAGTTCTGGTGTTCTTGGCAATAAGCCTGAGATACGATCACCTGTTTGAACGCCTTGTGATTTTAAAAAATTGGCAAACTGGCTTGACCATTTTTTCAATTGACTAAATGTATATTGTTGTTTACGTCCATCTTTACCCTGCCAATACAAGGCTATTTTTTCGCTGTTGGCTTCAGCGTGTCGATCACAGCATTCATAACATGCGTTCAGTTGTTCGACTGAGCCCGATAGCAAGTCTTTTACCGCAGCGTCTAAATTAAATGATTTAGCAACATGATGATAATTCAACATATTATTTACTCCAGCCTGGATTTATTGTTATTCATGACACGAGTGAATCAAGAGGTTTCACCATCATTTGATGGTAAAACGTCATATGTGTGGATTAATGATTAAGCTTCTTTGGGTAAATATTGCTGGATGATGCTCGAAAAATCGAGCTGTGCATTGCCCTGCATACACAGTTGTTGATACAGCTGTTGGACCAAACCACCTAAAAGCAGAGGTTGCTTGACCTGTCCGGCTGCCTCGATGGCCAGCCCAAGATCTTTCAGCATCAATTGCGTAGCGAAACCATCGCTATAGCCACGCCCGGCGGGTGCATTGGCAGAAATCCCCGGCCAAGGATTGCAGATTTCAGAACTCCAGCAGCGTCCACTTGAACTATTGATCACACCTGCTAAAGCTTGCGGATCAATACCGAGTTTTGCGCCAAGCGCCATGCCTTCAGCAACGGCAGCCATCGAAATACCTAAAATAAGATTATTGCAAATTTTCGCAATTTGACCTGCACCGACTTCACCACAATGCACGATATTTTTACCCATGGGTTTAAGTACAGATTGAACCCGTTCAAAGGCATTTGATTGGGTACCGACCATAAATGTCAGTGTTCCCGCTTGTGCGCCAATCGTACCACCTGAAACTGGAGCATCACATACCTGGATGCCCTGCTTTGCACCTACGGCTGCAATGTCTTTAATGGTTTGTGGATCAATGGTACTGCTGTCAATACACAAGCTGCCTTTTTTAAGTACAGCCAGTACGCCATTTTCCCCCAGATAAACTTCTTTGACATGTTTTGCTGCTGGAAGCATGGTAATCACCACATCCGCCCGTTCAGCTGCCGCCTGCGGGTTGGCATATGCTATACCGCCTGCTTCAGTGAAATGAGCAATGGCAACTTCGCTCAAATCAAAGCCATGTACAGTTAAACCAGCGTTGAGGAGATTATGAGCCATCTTTCCGCCCATATTGCCTAAACCAATAAATGCAATATTCATCCTTGAACTCCTCGATTAACGTAAGCTAATGGTAGTATTCACTTCACCTTTTTCTTGTGTATCTTCAAACCAACGGCTGGTAATGGTTTTGGTTTGAGTATAAAACTGCACGGCTTGTTTGCCATAAGGTCCTAAGTCCCCCAGTTTCGATCCTCGTGAACCCGTAAAGCTGAAGAATGGTACTGGTACTGGAATGGGAATATTGATTCCGACTTGACCGATATCGATATTGTTTTGGAAAGTACGGGCAATCGCACCACTTTGAGTGAACAAACCTACGCCATTTCCAAATGGATTTGCGTTGATCAACTCAATGGCTTGTTCAAGTGTATCCACATGAATAATGGCGAGTACAGGTCCAAAAATCTCTTCGGTATAAATACGCATGTCGGTCGTGACGTGGTTGAAAATGGTTGCACCCACAAAGTTACCGTTTTCATAACCTGAGACTTTGACATCTCGACCATCGAGTAATAATTGTGCGCCTTGATCAACACCACTATTGATCAAGTCTACAACACGGGCTTTTGCTCGTGGTGAAATCACTGGACCTATATCTGTTTGAGGTTCATGTCCAGCATTGACTTTTAATGTCTTGGCTTTTTCGACCAATTCATCAACCCAATTTTTAGTTTCACCCACCATCACCGCAACAGAAAGCGCCATGCAGCGTTGCCCAGCAGCGCCAAAAGCAGCACCTACCAAAGCATTTAAGGTTTGTTCTTTATTGGCATCCGGCATCACCACAACATGGTTTTTTGCGCCCATCATGGATTGCACGCGTTTCGCATGTTGTCCTGCCAGATTGTAGACATGTGTTCCCACAGCCGTTGATCCGACAAATGAAATGGCTTTAATGTCTTGATGGGTACATAGACGGTCTACCACTTCTTTCCCGCCATGAACAACATTCAATACACCGGCTGGAACGCCTGCTTGCACAGCCAGTTCAACCAACATCATGGTCGATAAAGGATCTTGTTCAGAAGGTTTAAGAACAAAGGTGTTACCGCACACGATCGCCATTGGAAACATCCATAAAGGAATCATGGCTGGAAAGTTGAATGGCGTAATACCCGCACATACACCGAGTGGTTGTTGCAAGGTATAGGTATCTACCCCACGTGCCACACCTTCGATATATTCACCCATTTGTAAAGTACCTATTGAACAGGCATGTTCAACTACTTCCAAGCCACGTTGGATGTCGCCTTCAGCATCTGCCAAAGTTTTACCTTGTTCAGCGGTCAATACACGTGCAATCTCTTTCATGTTGGTACGGATTAAATCCTGCAACTTCAACATAATGCGCATACGGGCTTGAATCGGAGTTAAACGCCAAGTTTTAAAAGCTTCCTGTGCAGCCGCAACTGCAGCATCCACTTCAGCTAAAGTCGCCATAGGTACACGACCCAGAACTTCTTGTGTTGCAGGATTTAAAATATCTTGCCACTCTGTGGTATTGGATTCGGTAAATTTTCCATTAATCAATAATTTAGCCGTCGTCGAATGAATATTGGACATCGTGTTCATAACCTCTCCATAGGCACTATTTTTTGTTGTTACTTTCTTAGAAAATAGCCAAAAGCAGTATTTTCATCAGCTCTGTTTCAATTCAAACTAACAAAGAAAATATAGATGACCAATAGAAATTAACGCACAATGAATGTGCAAATATGCACAAGGATGTCAGAAATAATGAAAGTTGATTGGGATCACTTGCAGTTTTTTTTGGTGCTCGCACGGGCAAAAACGCTCACCAATACTGCACGCATCATCGGGGTTGAACACAGTACAGTATCTCGACGAATACAGGCTTTAGAACTTGCTTTAGGTACTCCTTTATTTAGAAGGGAAGCGACAGGCTATGAACTCACAATGGAGGGCTTAGCGCTTGTACCGCGTGTTGAACAAATGGAACAGGCCTTCTTGCAGATTGAAAAACCAAACTTACCATTACAGGGACATGTGCGAATTGGCACACCTGAGGGTTTTGGTACAGCATTTTTAGCTCAGCTATTGGCAGAATTATCCAGACAATATCCTCTCCTCACCATTGATCTCATCCCAGTGCCTAAAATGATCAAACTTTCGCATCGTGAAGCAGATATTGTTATTTCGATTGATCGTCCTAAATCCGGTCCTTACATTATTACTCGCTTAACGGACTATTGTCTTAAAATTTATGGCAGTAAAAGCTATTTAGAAAGCACACAACCTGTTAAAAAGCTTGAAGATTTAAAAAATCATAAATTTGTAAATTACATTGATGACTTAATTTACAGTCCTGAACTGTATTGTTTAGAACGCTTGCCTTTACAACTGAATGCTAATTTTCGAAGCAGCAGTATTTTAGCCCAACAAATTGCTGTCAGTGCTGGTGCTGGATTGGCCATTTTGCCCAAATTTTTAGCCGATAATAAACCCGAACTTGAACAGGTTTTAGAAGAAGATGTACGTTTTATTCATACCTTCTGGATGCTGACTTTGGTAGATTTACAGCACGAGCCCCGTATTAAATTGGTCTGGGATTTTTTAAGAGCACAGGCGGACAAATATCAGAATTTATTAATGGATTGATCATTACGCAGAACAGCGTTTTAGTGAAAGATGTATCACCAGCAAATTATTTGGTGGTGATACTGTTCAGATACAAATTATTGGTTTGCTAGACTCACCGCTTTAGCACGTGCCTTATGCAATTTTTGATAACTGTCGATCAAACGTAAATGACGGTCTAAACCTTCTAGCTTCATGCTGGTTTCTGTTAAACCATAAAAACGGATGCTTCCCTCCAAAGAACCAATCACGGCATCCATACGCTCATCACCAAACATGCGACGGAAATTCACTTCATAGTCATCGAGATCCATATCGTCATCCAGTTCAACTTCGAGCATGACATTCATACACTGATAGAACAGACCGCGTTCAACTGTATTGGTGTTGTATTGAAGGAACTGTTCCACCAGATCTTTGGCTTCTTCAAACTGCTGTAAAGCAAGATAAATCAACAGTTTTAATTCAAGAATAGTGAGTTGTCCCCACACTGTATTATCATCGAATTCAATACCAATCAACGTCACGATATCGGTATAGTCATCGACCTCAACTTCTTCAAGACGCTCAACCAAAGCTTCCAGCTGTTCATCATCCAAACGATGTAAATTTAAAATATCTTCACGGAACAACAAGGCTTTATTGGTATTGTCCCAAATTAAGTCTTCAACCAAATAAATTTCAGAATAATCTGGCACAATTATACGGCAAGCCGTTGCACCTAAATGCTCATAGACCGCCATGTAAACTTCTTTGCCCATTTCTTCAAGAATGCCCATCATGGTTGCAACTTCATCCGCATTGGCATGTTCGCCCGTGCTGCTAAAATCCCACTCGACAAAGTCATGGTCAGCTTGAGCACTAAAGAAACGCCAAGACACCACACCGCTTGAATCAATAAAATGTTCAACAAAGTTGTTCGGTTCAGTCACCGCATTACTGCTAAAGGTCGGTTTGGGCAAATCATTTAAACCTTCAAAACTGCGACCCTGTAATAACTCGGTCAAGCTACGCTCCAATGCGACTTCAAGCTTTGGATGCGCACCAAATGACGCAAATACCCCGCCTGTACGTGGGTTCATTAATGTCACACACATGACAGGAAACTCACCGCCCAATGATGCGTCTTTGACTAAGACTGGAAAACCTTGTTCCTCCAAGCCTTTGATCCCTTCAACAATACGGGGATATTTTGCCAAAACATCTTCGGGTACATCAGGAAGAGTAATCTCGCCTTCCAGAATTTCTCGTTTAACAGCACGTTCAAAAATCTCAGATAAGCACTGAACTTGCGCTTCAGCCAAGGTATTACCCGCACTCATACCATTACTTAAATACAAGTTTTCAATCAAATTAGACGGGAAATAAACAATTTGCTGATCAGACTGACGTACAAAAGGTAACGAGCAAATTCCCCGTGCCGTATTGCCTGAATTGGTATCGTATAGATGTGTGCCCAATAATTCGTTGTCAGGATTATAAATGTCTAACGTATATTCATCTAAAATTTCTTTAGGCAATTCGCCATTTGGACCAGGTTGGAACCATTTTTCATCAGGGTAATGTACAAACTCCGCATTGGCGATGTCTTCACCCCAAAACTGATCATTATAAAAGAAATTACAGTTCAAGCGTTCAATAAATTCACCCAAAGCAGATGCCAAAGCACTTTCTTTGGTTGCACCTTTACCATTGGTAAAACACATGGGTGACTGTGCATCTCGAATATGCAATGACCAAACATTAGGAACAATATTTCGCCAAGATGCAATCTCAATTTTCATGCCCAGGTCTGCCAGAATCCCTGACATGTTGGCAATGGTTTCTTCAAGCGGTAAATCTTTACCCGCAATGTAAGTGCTGCTGTCTTGCGCTAAATTTGGCATAAGCAATGCTTGTGCATCAGCATCGATACTCTCGACTTCTTCAATAACAAATTCAGGACCTGTTTGAATGACTTTTTTAACCGTACAACGGTCAATCGAACGCAGAATCCCTTGACGGTCTTTGTCTGAGATATCGGCTGGTAATTCAACTTGAATCTTAAAAATCTGTTTATAACGATTTTCAGGATCAACAATGTTGTTCTGAGACAGACGAATATTATCGGTCGGGATATTGCGTGCAGCACAATAGACTTTAACAAAATACGCTGCACATAGCGCAGATGATGCCAGAAAATAATCAAAAGGACCCGGTGCAGAACCATCACCCTTGTAGCGAATTGGCTGATCAGCAATGACGGTAAAATCATCGAACTTCGCTTCTTGTCGAAGATTATCGAGATAATTAACCTTGATTTCCATGTGGGCACCTAAAGATTCTTATGTGTGAGCATGGACACATAAATTTAAATATTGAAATAAGTCAAATGACGCAAAAGAAATTGACTTAAAAAGAAACCAATATCCACAGATATCAGCCAGAATGGGCGCTATTATAGGATTATTTTATTAAATTGATAATGCCTCGCTGATTTTAATCGAAAATCTGCCAAAATTAGCTTGAACCCGAATCAAATAGCTTAAACTTGATGATGTGCTAAATCGTATATTGATCAATTGAATTTTTTATTGAATAAGAAACGAATAATTGAATTTTTCCGAAAATATTTTTTGTAATTTAGATCTGAAAGCAAGCTATACTGTGCTTTTTCAAGCGATGTTTAAGTTATAATTGCTTACATTATTTTCCCTTCCATAAAACTCTGTTGCCACAGAGTTTGAAGCTCGCTATGTCAAAAAATCTTGCTACATTGATTGGTTTCAGTGCTATTTTACAGTGGTCATCCATCGTGGGTTTACTGAAAAAAATCAGTTTTAGTATGGGGGCAGACTTAGCGGTATTGCTTATGTATACATTCAGCACCTGCATTTTATTGATCTTTTTTAAAATTCCAGATTTAAAACTCATTTCAAAGAAATATTTGGTCTTTTCTACTTTACTGTTTGTGATTTATGAGCTGTGTTTTTCTTATGCAATTGCTTTGGCACAAACAGCTCAACAAGCCATTGAAGTCAGTTTAGTGAATTACCTCTGGCCAGGTTTAACCGTCGCCATGCTGATTGTATTTAAGGAAATCAAATTCAATATTTTTGTTGTGATCGGCTTGGTCATTAGTCTAAGTGGCATTGTCATCATTCAAGCAGGACAAGGCGCTTTAAATTGGACAAATATTCTCTCTAATATTCAAGCCAATCCCATCAGTTATATTCTTGCTTTTCTTGGCGCATCACTTTGGTCGTTATATTGTGTCATTACCAAAAAATACAGTGATGGTCATAATCCGATTTCATTCTTTTTCGTTGCGATCAGTTGTGTATTGTGGGCAAAGTATCTGTGGTCACATGAATTCAGTTTTAATTTAATCTCTCATCTTGAACTGTCTACCTTTGGACTTTTAGCGATGGTGTCTGTGGTTATGGCATTGGGTTATGCCGCATGGAATATTGGAATTATCAAAGGCAATATTACCATATTGGTGACCTTGTCTTATTTCAGTCCAGTCATTTCAACTGTGATATCCATGACGATTTTACAAACCCGGTTGCCTGCAGAATTCTGGTATGGTGTGATTTTAGTGACTTCAGGTTCATTGGTATGTTGGGTTTCAACCAACTGGCAACAACTTAAAGAGAAATTACTGGCAGCGCTCAGTTAAATTTTTTTGGTTTTTTTGATAGTTACTCATTGATCAAAACAAATGATGTTGAGACTTGATGCTCCTACTGGAAAAAACTTGAATGAACAGACACTTAGGCTGAACATTTAAAACAGGATGATTGAAAGTATATAAGGCATGAAAAAAGCACCCGAAGGTGCAAAGCACAAAACATTAAACAATATAACGCTTGCTTAACCCCCACTCGGCGAGAATCCGACGATACATGGTAGATGAACGGTCTGCTTCAAAATGTGCCTCCATTGAAATATCCAATGGGAGTTCTTCGGGTTTCTGACTTTCTACCATGCCCTGATCTTCCGCAAAAATCTGGGCATTAAAATCATAAACTGCCTGTAAATCTCCTGTTGTATCGAAATTACGTGTGAGTGGTACAAATAAACGGGTTTTGTTAGAAGCAATAGGACAACAGGCATTTAAAATTTTTAATACACCTTGTCGTGGAAATTCAACCTTTAACACGGCTGAAAATGGTGGATAAATATCAAAAATACGTTTCCATAGAAAGCCCTCTGGTGCTAAATGCTGTAAACCATGCGGGTAATTGCTGACACTACTGATATATTCAGTATGCAAGCCAAAAGAGGTTCGTTCAGTCGTGTATTTAGGTACGATCGGATTTTCAGCATCTGCAAAAGATTGGTGATGCACCCAAGCAAAATGTGCAACATCAATAAAACCTTCGAGCTGACGACCACTAGACCCTGCAATATCAACAAACGGAGGCAGTATTGACTGATGTTGTGGATCCTCCCAAGTATCCAGAACTGGAAAGTTTGCCTGCTCTTCATCACGGCTAAATAGGCTTGTCCAGACCAAGCCATATTTCAAAACCACAGGGAATTTGGTCAAGCTGAAGCGTTCGGAAATTCTGCTCAGTTCTGGTTGTGCCGGAATCTTGGTACATTGACCTTTGGTGTTGTAATGCAAACCATGATAAGGACAAATAATTTCCTCTCCCTCTACCCAGCCCTTGGTTAAAGGGACGCCACGATGTGGACAAATATCTCGAACCAACTGAATTGCACCACTTTGTGTCTGGTAGAGTGCCATTTTTATATCCAGTAGTTGTACTTGTTGAGGTTGTATTGTGACATCTTGAATACGTGCCACTGGATACCAGTGTTGAGCAAGTATCTCCCAGTCTTTAGCTTCAAAAGTACTAGATTGCGGTTGGCTAAATAGTTGAAGAACTGGAATGGCATTCATACTAAACTCACAAAATTTATATTTAAATTCATTACCTTATACCATGATTATGTACCAAATTTCAGTTTTGGCTTCAGGGCTTGTTTTTAAGTTACGTATTTAGTGAGATTCTGTCTATTAGAGTGTTTGATATCGATCATTCTAAAAATTAGAACACCATTCAAAAGCATTATTTAGTTCTTACGCTCAAGATTGGCATAAAAATCGCTTGGTTTTTTACTGATCTGCTTATTTGCTTAGTTTATTCAATGAGCAATATGTCTTTCGTATTACCATGGACAGCGCTATATGCCAATGAATATGACCTTTTCACGATTTTCTGATTATTTTATCGCTGTCGCAAAAACAGGGAGTTTAAGAAAGGCTGCTGATCAGCTGTATATTTCGGTTTCAGCCATACACCGCCAGATTGCTTTAGCAGAAGAAGAATTTGGAATTGACCTATTTGAACGTTTACCCAATGGCTTAAAGCTTACCCTTGCAGGAGAATTACTCTATGCAGATTTGATCAAATGGCAGAAAGAATTCCAACTTACCCGTAATCGTTTTGATGAAATCCAGGGGCTTTCGCGCGGAACCATCAACTGCGGATTGATAGCAGCCATGAGTGACGGCTTTGTTCTCGATTCTATTCAATATATGTATGACAACTATCCTTGGATCAATTTTAACTTTCATATCCAGGACAGTGAAAAAGTTTCCGATATGATTATGGATGCTGAAATTGATTTTGGTATTTTATTAAATCCTAAAGGACATCATCAACTTGAGGTTTTAGCATTTGTAGAAATCCCCATCGGATTCGTCTTACCAAAAGCTCATCCCCTGACTAAAACTGAAAAAATCCATTTGTCAGATACCTTAAATGATCAACATCTAATTCCAAGCGCACCATTAATTATTCAAGATTATGTACAAACACTGTATAAACATTATCAAATTGCACCACAACATCAGCTTGAATGTAATGACATTCGAATGATTATGTCATTAATTCATAAGAATTTAGGCATTGGTGTACTGTCTTTTATCGATGCTTATCCACATTTGGAACAAGATGAGCTGTGCTTTAAACCCATTCGTGAAAAAGGTTTATATCCCTTAACATTGGCATTATGTGTTGCACCAAAGCGACAACTTTCTCGTATCTCACAAGTGATGATTAAACATTTGATTGAACAAATAGAGCTATTTAAGCTTAAATTGATCACTTATCAATAATCGGTTCAAATCATTCATCGCCATACATTTTTAAAGATATATCTCACGCATAAATATATCTTGTGGCATATTGAAGTCGACATCCTTGTCGGCACTCAATAAGATAAACCCGGATAACAACTAAGCTTCGGCAGTCTGAATCAATTTTGGATTAAGCCTATAAACCGCATATTAATCCAAAGGATTGCCGACGATATTGCTAATAATACCTCGCATGATATGCGGACCTTGTTCTCGGCGTAAGTCTGCATACCATTCTCTGGTCACTGCCTCGTCTTTCATATGTGTCACATCACAACGTTTACGGGCGCGCAATACCAATTCATTGGCACGTTCATTACGTTTATTTTGATAACGCTTCAACGCATCTTCCAGTCCTAATGTGTTGATTTGCAGCGCTCTTGCCAAATAGATTGCATCTTCCATGGCTTGACACCCCCCTTGACCAATATCAGGCGTAGTACTGTGTGCAGCATCACCCAAAATCACCACACGCCCTTTGTAAAATTGAGTAAATGGTTCAATATCATGAATTTCTACACGATTGGTAGTTTCTACATCTATGGCCTCAATTAAATTTTGTACAGGTGAGCACCAATTCTTAAAATATTGCTTGAACAATGTTTTATATTGGCTTTTGTTGTTGTCCAAGCCTACAGGCAATGGCACATCAAAGAAAAAGTAAAAGCGATTTTCTGCAATGGGCATCAGAGAAACGCGTTTTCCATCGCCGACAAATGTTGTCCATTGATCTGCTTGTGCCAACTGATCGGAAATCTCAACCAAGCCATTCCAATTCACATAGCCCGCATAGCGACGTTCAACCTGCTCACCAAGAACATACTGACGCGTCAGTGAATGCGTACCATCTGCACCAATCACTAATGCGGTGGTAATTTCGGTTCCATCCGCAAAGTTAACCTGAACCTGTTGATCTATTTGTTTTAATGCGACCATTTTTTTACCGAGGTGGATATTGTCTCGACCAAATTCATCCATCAGCATATTTTGCAAATCTGCACGAGATACGGGATAAGGACGTTGTCCTACCTCTTCAATTAAAGGCAACAAGCTAAATTGCGTCATCTTGTCACCAGTTAAGCCATCGAAATAAGCCAAATGATCCATTTGACCACCAAGTTGGGCAATCTGCTCCGTTAAGCCCAAGTAGTTCAAACATTTTACTCCATTTGACCACAATGAAATTGCAGCTCCTACAGCTCTGATCTGCTCAGTTTGTTCATAGATGGTGACCGAATGACCGAATTTTTTTAGTGCAATGCCTGCGGTTAATCCCCCCATACCTGCACCAATAATTGTAATCTCCATCTATTTCTCCTGTGATATTTTCTAGCACCTCATGTCTAAAATGCTAAAAACGTGCCATTTATATATAAATCCATTCATTTTTACAGAAGAGTTGGCATAGGCTGTGCATGATATGCCGTATAAGATATTGTTTTTATAAGTGCTTATATAATATTTGTCACTGATAACAACGCTTAGATTAATGTGAATCTTAATATAAATGGTAAATAAATATGGCAACTTTACTTGCACCAGATTTTGAACTTCCTGCACATTTACAGCGATATACAAATTTGGCAGATCCCCGAATTGGAGCAAAAATACTTGAATGTTCGGATGATTTTTTTGCTGAAGCATCACGAATGTTACAATTTAATTCACCTATTTTTGTCGAAGATAAATTTGATGAGAATGGCAAATGGATGGATGGTTGGGAGACACGCCGTAAGCGCCATTCGGGCTATGATTGGGCAATTATTGAGTTGGCTGTTGCAGGTAAAATCAGTGCATTTGATATAGATACGACTTTTTTTACCGGTAACTACCCTGCATCCGCTGCCATAGAAGCATGTTATGCACCAAATGCGAACTTGAATGATGCACTATGGCAACCCATTTTAGCCAATTCTATACTCGGACCAAGCCAACATCATATTTTCAATGTTGAAAGTGAACATGTTTTTACCCATGTTCGATTAAACATTTTCCCCGATGGCGGCATTGCACGTTTTAGAGTTTATGGTGAAGTGAACATTCCTATACAGGACCAAACACAGACTTTAGATTTATTGGCATTGGAAAATGGTGGACGGGTGATTGCTTATAGTGATGCGCATTTTGGACACCCTCGTAACTTGATCAATCCGGGACGCGGAATCAATATGGGCGATGGCTGGGAAACGAAACGTCGCCGAACACCAGGATTTGATTGGTGTATTTTAGCACTTGCCAAAACTGGCGTGATTGAAAAAATTGAAATCGATACAGCACATTTTAAAGGCAATTATCCTGCTCAAGTCTCCATTCAAGCCACCTATGTTGAAAATGCGACAGACCCTCAATTAATTCCACAAAGCATGTTTTGGACTTATTTATTAAATCCTCAAGACATGCAAATGGATCATATTCATCAATACATCCACGAAATTTTAAAGCAAGATAAAATTTCCCATATCCGGGTCAACATGATTCCAGATGGTGGTATTAGCCGGATTCGCCTATGGGGAAAAATCAGTGACTGATCTGATGAAATATATCCAAATTCAGCCACTCACCAAAGATGCTTTTGCACCTTTTGGTGATGTGGTTACATGTGAAGGCAATGATTTCTTTGCGATCAACAGTGCGCAGACTGAACGTTATCATGCCTTGGCTTTTGCACAGGTCAATACAGGACAAGTCGGCTTCAGTATTTTTCGGAATATTCAAAAAACAACGGTGCCTTGTACAATCGAAATGCTTGAACGTCATCCTCAAGGTTCGCAAGCTTTTATTCCCATGCATGGTCAATCGTTTTTAATCGTGGTTGCGGCACAACTTGACCAAAACACACCTGATCTTGAGCATATTTATGCATTTATCAGTAATGGAAAACAAGCAATTAACTACCACACCGGGACCTGGCATCATCCTTTATTGACACTTGAAGCACCGAGTGATTTTGCTGTGGTCGATCGTATTGGAGAGGGTCATAACTGTGATGTTTTTCCATTCAAGGAAAATATTGTGTTAACTTTTTAATCATTGGCTTATGCATGCCTGATTGGGTTGAGTAATAAGCCAATACTAGATAAATTCATATGCCTCGAACGCTATAAAACCATCATTTGATTAACCTCAGCTGGATATGAAAATCTTGGTCAAACATGATACTCGTAAATCTCATCCGCAACTGTTTGAGGCAGGACTATTACGATAAAATATTGTTACTTCACCTGATTAAATTTGTTGTGGGTGGCTGACGAGTTTTGCAGTGAGCTGCGATTTCGCAGCGCAAGATGATTGCCCTTACGGCGCGTCCCTCCTCATCCCGAAAGAAAAGTAGGGCTAGCCGCAGGCTGATCCTGAAATTGGGTAAAAACTCAACAAGACTCCGCAGAGTTTTATTTTTTCAATAGGTTAAAGATATGGTTGCTTCGGGCTCACGTTAATTATCATAAAGATCAATATTCTCCATTCATTTTCTCAGGCGTACAATGCATTTAAGTCATTAAAAATGATACTTGATCAATGCACTGACATTATTTTCATCTTTGCCTGAAATACCGTATTTATTATTCCATACAGAATATTCAACCCCTAAATACAATTTGGTATTGGGTGAAATATGTTTACCTGCATTCCATTTCCATTGTGTCGTCCAGTTCAGCTCACTGGCATGGTCATCTTCAGCCGTTGACCAATCCAGAAACCCATCAATCAAAAAATCTTCTGAAGCAATGGTAAACGGTACACCAAAGACAAAAGTCAATTGATAATCATCATCTGTATTTTTATAATTGTCTGCCTTGTAAAAGTTTAATTGGGCATATTGAAAATATGGAATTGCCAAATCCACGCCGATCCCATATAAATAATTATTAAACCCCTCTCCACCTTCCCAAGTTGTTGCAATTAAGACATCTTTAATTGGACCAGCTTCTAACTTTCGACCTGAAATCGCCCCTAAGCTCAAGCGTGGTGAAACCTCAAAATAGGTCTGGTTACCTGAAACATCGTTATTGGTACGATCAGCAAATGCAAAAAAATCACCATATTTCAACTTTGCCGTGTACTCAAAAGTTATCGTAGACTGGTCATCTTCTCGAGCAATCAGTTCATAGTTTTTACCGTATAGTCCTGTAATACTGAAATCCTGCCAGATTGGAGCAGCTTGCGTACCCAAAGCAGTACATAACAGTGTTGTAAACGCAGTAAACTGTGTCAATTTCATTTTATAAATTCCCCACAAGAAACAAAGAAAAGCGCCGCAATAGATAAGCAAAAACAAAGCCAAGATTTTTATATTCGGTAAAAAAAGATAAAAAAAGCCCAAATAAATGAGCTTTAAGTGTTTGATAAAATTTGTTTTATCATTCAACTTCCGCGATAGGTAGAGTACGCAAAAGGACTGATTAATAAAGGAATATGATAATGCTGATTAATATCATTCACGGAAAAATAAATCACAACTTTAGGAAAAAAGGTATCTAAATCAAAACGATTAAAATATTCAGCAGTATAAAACACTAGACTGTATTGCCCTGATTGAATATGAGCTAAATTGAAATCTGCAACACGTCCATCATTGTTGGTTTTCGACTCGCCAATCAGTTGTCCCTGTGCATCAAATAATTGGATTACAACATCTGTTGCAGGTTTTCCCAAATGGGTATCTAAAATATGGCTGCTAATCATTGGGTTTCCTCCATGTCCTAAACTCTATTGTCCATTCACTGCCTGAGTTAAGCGTAAAAGTGCAATTTCACTTAACTGTTGTTTAACAATGCGTTGTTCTGTTTCAGCATCATTCAACAATCGATAGTTTAATGCCTGTAAGATTTCAGTGTGATCCAAGCCTAAAGCACGAATCAAAAACAGAAATCCAAATTTTTTTTCATAGGCCAAATTGCCTTTTAATAAAGCATCATCTATTTCACTGCTCCGTTTGATTGCAGATTGTTCACGATTGGAAAATTCACGTTCCTGTTCAGTGAGACTCGCTTGAGCCTTTTTTTCACCGATTCGAGGATGATTGTTTAAGGCTGTTAAAATCTCATCCCAAGTCCATGTTGATGCTTGTTTTTTTGCATAATCCAAAAGGTCATCTAAACTTATAAATGGACGATCAGAGGAAATTTCATCTGTCCAACGTGGAATCTGTACACAATGCATGAGAAGTTGTTGAGCTTGTTGTTCAGAAATTTGATTAAATTCATCTAAATTCACAAATTATACCTATCCTTCAAAATGGCTATAGATTGAAGCGCTTGCTAAAGCTTTTCAGTCGCTTTTAGAATCGTGTTGAACATTATTGCGCCGGATGATATTTAAACCAATGTGCTGCAATATCTCCACGCCGGCATATCCAAACCTTGTCATGTAATTGAACATAATCTAGAAAACGTTGCAGTGCTTTAAAGCGTCCCGGACGCCCCAATATACGGCAGTGCATGCCAATCGAAAGGATTTTTGGCGCAGTTTCGCCTTCTGCATAAAGCACATCAAATGCATCTTTGAGATATTGATAAAACTGCTCACCACTGTTAAACCCTGCTGGCGCACAGAACTTCATATCATTGCTTTCTAGGGTATAAGGAATAATTAAATGAGGACGGCTTTCGCCTTGAGCATTGGACAAACTCGTCCAAAACGGTAAATCATCCCCATAGTAGTCACAGTCATACTTAATCTGAGGGAATTCAGCCAATAATTGACGTGTATTGGGGCTATCACGACCTGTGTACCAACCAATGGGTGCTTGTCCAAACAATGCTTCAAGCACGCTGATCGCCTGATCCATATGCTGACGTTCTGTGTCTATATCGAGGTTTTGGTAATTTAGCCATCGTTGCCCATGTGCAACCACATCATAATCTGCATTTTTAATCGCATTGACGACATAGGGATTGCGTGCCAATGCCATCCCTACCCCAAAAATGGTCATGGGTAACTTTCGTTTTTGAAATTCCTGATGAATACGCCAAAACCCTGCACGAGAACCATACTCGTACATCGAATCCATAGACATATGTTTATCTGGAAAACTTGCAGCACCGACAATATCGGATAAAAACTGCTCAGAACCAGCATCACCATGTTCTATATGATTTTCGCCACCTTCTTCGTAGTTCAGGACAAACTGTACTGCCAGTCGAGCTTGGTTCGGCCATTCAACTTTAGGCATTGAACCGTGATAGCCGATCAAATCCCGTGAATAAGAAGCATTTTGAATTTGATCAATCAATGCTTGACCGCGTAAATAAGTTTTATTCACTGAAACTGCCTTAACCTTTTTTCAATCATTATTTCTGTATTCATGGTCAAGCAGTTTTTATGCCAATTTCTGAGATGGACTATTGAATGGGTTGAGAACTTAACTGCAAATGCTGATTATCTCCACTAAAAATATATTGATGCTTTCCGAGTTCAAAACTGCGATTGGACTGCTGATCTGGACTCAACTGATTAAGTATAATTTTTGAATCATTTTCAGCAGATTCATCGAATAAAAATTGATAAATTTTCCCATTCATTTGCGGATCTAATAATTTATTCACAATTCTATTTTGAAGATATTGATCTAAACGTTGTATATAAATTTCCATCAAATCTTTATTGCGAGAATTAAAAATTGTTTTGAATTCATTTAATGTAGCAACATTTTTATCGATTATTTTTAATCCTGTTGTTTGTATGGCATTCACTTCAAATTGATCTGTATGCTCAAACACTGCATTTAGGCTTTTTTTAGCATCTGTAAAATTTGGATCCTGATCAGAATATTGCCGATAAATCTCATTAAAGAGTTGCTGATATGTATATGAAATCGAAGCATAATCTGACAATCTAAAATACTGCTTTCGGTCTAAGGAGACTAAATAATCTGAACATTTCTTTCTACATTGTGCTTTCTGTTGTTGGCTTATTGCACTTGTTTGGAGATACTGCTTATAAAGTTGATCGGCATCATCGAGATATTGTGGATTATGCGTCCATTTGTATTTCACCAAACTTGCTTCGCCTGCTGCGAGATAAGTTTCATATCGCAGCATTGTTCTATCCTTAGCTAAGTTTTTCTCCCATAAATCACGATATTGGTTCAAGATTCTAACGCCAGCAATGGTAAAGTCAGAAGCAGCTAAGGCACAATTTTTATGGTCTAAATACCCTAAAAAATCAGAAACAAAAATAACATCCATCTGATAAACATCTATTTTTTCTGAATTATCACCGTTTAAAAATTCATTCAAAACTTTAAGAGGCATATAGTCAACACCCTCACATTGTGTTTGCAGTGGTTGGGCAAGTTGAGTTAAATCCGCTTTTAGAGCGACAATATCTGCATATGTCGACAGTGATATACCGCTCAAAAATCCCAATAAGGCTATTTTTCTCATCATCAATTTCATGATGTTATTCTCATATTTTATTTATAAATAAAAAACTCAGTATTGTCTAATTGGTGATTGAGTAAATCAAAGCGAAATTCACGCATCAGCGCTGAGTTTAATACTCGTTTCTGCGCCATCATGATTCTAAACAGTTGTAAAAACTGACCGTGGCTAAAGACCAGCAAATGTTGATCGCTGTAGTGCGATTTAAGTGCGTCTAAATGTTGCATAAAATCTGTAACGCGGCGATAGAAGTTGGCAAAAGATTCAGCATCATCACTTGTAATGAGATTCACATCTGCACGATTCCAATAATCATCTACCCAGGGTTTACGTTCTTCTAAAGTGGTATTTCTACAACGTCGATCTGATAAATACGAAAATTCTTGAATATTCAAAACTTTAGGTGTTATTTGATCGCGAAGTAAAATAGGTTCGGCAGTCAATCGTGTCCGTAAAAAAGGTGAAATATAGACGTGTTTAGCTTTTGGTAGAGTATCCGCCAGATTTTGAGCCTGTTGATGCCCATATTCAGTCAAAGGAATACTGGCATGAGATTCTACTCTTTCATTGACGTTACCTAAACTTTGCGCATGGCGAATCAAATAAATGCTCATTTCAACTTTGCTCTACTTTGTTTTATTATAAAAATACTTCAGGATTTTTAGTAATAAACTAATAAATTTCTATACTCCAATTGATTTAACGTCTATTTACGAAAAACCTCAATTAATTTCGCAATTTGATCTATTCCATCGAAAGTTGTAGGAATTTTATCATCTGAGGCAACAATTGGCGAAAATATAATGTTTTCAAATTTCTCAAAACCATTTTTATTTTTACTATAAAGTGATTCAGAATCTTCAGCATAATTATGAATAAATTGACAAAGTGCCATACGTAACTCAAGTTGCATAATCTGGGATTGAATAGATTTTTTCTCTTGAAGAGCAATTCTAAAAAAGTAAATAAAAAGAAATAAAGCAGTAAGTGTAGGTAATTCAAGTAATAATACATTACTAAAATCAACTTTATTCTTATAAATAAAAGCATAACCAGTTGATAAATTAACAAATGGTATTAGTACTATTGCAATTAACCAGTTTCTTAAAGATAAATTTATCTTATTAAGCTCAGCATTTTTCTTTTCATAAATTTTTTTAAATCCATCATTTAATGAAATAAAATTATAAGTAGATTTTTGATTGTCTAGTTTTATCGCCAGTTCTTTTACATTTTTTTCTTTTTCAGTTATTTTTGCATCCCAACTATCAATTTTTTCTAAAATATTCTCAATTTTTTCACTCTCACTATCAAAATCATGTAATCTAGATTTTATATATTTATCTCTTATTACTTGGAAGATTAAGTGATTTGAAGCATAATTTAACTTATCTTTTGCAAAACTAAAATGATGTAAATTGTAATATCCTAAATCAATGTAGTTTTCTAATACTGCACTATGAGTCGAGTCCCAATCAATTTTTCTCAATCGATATTCCTGAAAGTAAGCAAAAAATAGAGCATAAGTAGTTTCAAGTATGGCTCTAATTGCCCTTTTATCAGAAAAAATATCATTATTTCTATAATTGTAGAAAACTTTCTCAAGTTCATTTTCTATATTATAGACAGGCATTTCTTGGACTAGAACACAAATTTCATCAAAATTACATATATTTAATATTCCCTTTATCTTTATAATTTGCTCAGCTAGCCTTACTTCTAAGTCATCATTATTGAAGATTTTTTCTTTTTTTAAGTTATGAATGATATTACATACTTTATTAAAATCTGATTCATAAGTTTGATTATTAAATAAAAATTTCATATTTCTCCACAATTAATAATTTAAATAATTATTTAAAAAAGTAAGTTAATTCAATCAATGTTTTAAAAACAAAGCTTTCTCGACCGCTCTACGGTTGACTAAACCTTGTACAGTTTTTCCACCCGCTTTAATCCATACATCAAACTGCTGACTTGCGCCAAGATAGTCCAATGTATTTAATCGCTTTAATAAAGTCGAATTCTGAAAAGCACTGATACCAATGTTATACGCCAATGACACCAATGCATCAAACTGATTCTGGCGCAGTGGCACTTGAACAGCACGACTCACGGCTTGTTCAAAACGATTCAGGTCAAATTGCATATAGCTTTTTGCTTGTTCAATGGTACATTGGTCACCATATTGAACAGCTTTTCCATTCGGATAGACGGTTGTACCATAGCCAATTGTATACACGCCAGTACCATCATCATAGGCTTTCAGTTCCAAGCCTTCAAAGCTACACATCAAATCAATACCTTTAGGACTGACTCGAGTGATTTTATCTTGGGCAGTACCAATGATATTTTGATCAGAATCAAAAGCGGTACCGATATGTGAATGATTCAAATTAGAATAATCAGCCTTATGTTTATCCGATTTAAATTGTGATTTATTGAAGAATAAGTGAAACCATTTAGACCAAAAATGAGACATGCAGAAAACTCTGAAAATTGATGTGACACAGCTTTGATTTTTCATTCTATGCAAAGCTTTATGATGAAATATAGTGGTCTTTGGTAGAATTATTCTCATAAATAAAACTCCTTTTTCAGCAAAAAAGGAGTTTTAAATGAGTGATCAATAAAGATTAAAACAGAAAATAACGCTGTGCCATTGGCAAAACTTCCGCTGGCTCACAAGTCAAATGTACCCCGTCTGCACGCACTTCATAGGTTTCAGGATGTACATCCATGACTGGGCAATAACTATTATGCTTCATGTCTTTTTTACTGATATTTCGGGTATTTTTACATGCAGAAATCAACTTTTTCAGTTGTAACTTCTGTGCAACGCCCTGATCAATTGCAACCTGCGATAAAAAAGTAATACAGGTGTTATGAACACCTCTTGGATATGCACCAAACATCGGACGATAGTGAACGGGCTGTGGCGTAGGAATCGAAGCATTGATGTCTCCCATCGGGGCAGCAGCAATCATTCCACCTTTGATAATCATTGACGGTTTTACCCCAAAAAATGCAGGTTTCCATAACACCAAATCCGCCAGCTTTCCTTCTTCAACTGAACCCACTTCGTGACTTAAACCATGTGTAATCGCAGGATTAATCGTATATTTTGCAATATAACGTTTTACACGATTGTTATCGTGATATTGATTATCACCCTCCAATGGTCCCCGCTGCACTTTCATTTTATGTGCGGTTTGCCATGTTCTTAAAATTACTTCTCCCACACGTCCCATCGCCTGTGAATCCGATGACATCATTGAGATAGCACCGAGATCCTGTAAAATATCTTCTGCGGCAATCGTTTCCCTGCGAATACGGCTTTCAGCAAAAGCAACATCTTCTGCTATAGCAGGATCTAAATGATGGCAAACCATGAGCATATCTAAATGCTCATCAATGGTATTGATTGTATAAGGTCGTGTTGGGTTGGTAGAAGACGGCAACACATTCGCCTGCCCAATCGCTTTTAAAATATCAGGTGCATGTCCACCACCTGCACCTTCTGTATGATAAGTATGGATTGTACGATCTTTAAAAGCTGCCAATGTTTCTTCAAGAAAACCGCCTTCATTTAAAGTATCGGTATGAATTGCAACCTGTACATCATACTCGTCTGCGACGGTCAGGCAATTATCAATTGCAGCTGGTGTAGAGCCCCAGTCTTCATGGAGTTTCAGTCCAACCACACCGGCTTGAATCTGCTCTGCAATGGGTGCAGGCTGACTCAAATTTCCCTTGCCCAATAAACCGATATTCATGGGCAAGTCATCTATTGCCTGCAACATGGTTGCAATATGCCACGGACCTGGGGTTACAGTCGTGGCGGATGTTCCTGCTGCTGGTCCTGTACCACCGCCAATCATTGTGGTCGTTCCGGACATCAATGCTGTTTCGACTTGCTGCGGACAAATCCAATGGATATGGGTATCTATGCCACCTGCTGTTAATATTTGCCCTTCACCCGCAATAACTTCAGTTGCCGCACCAAGAGGAATGGTTATGTCTGGCTGAATATCAGGATTCCCTGCCTTGCCTATTTTCCAGATCCGACCATTTTTTAAGCCCACATCTGCCTTTATAATTCCCCACCAATCGACAATCAAAGCATTGGTAATCACCGTATCAGCAACATCATCTGCCAGAAGTTGTGATTGCCCCATGCCATCACGAATGACTTTACCACCACCAAACTTAACCTCTTCACCATAGATGGTTAGATCCTGTTCAACTTCAATGAACAGTTCAGTGTCAGCTAGGCGAACACGATCTCCTACTGTAGGACCAAACATCTCAGCATAAGCACGACGTGACATTTTCATGGTTATTTATCCTGTGGGTCTAATTTGCCCATAACTCGACCTGCGAAGCCATATACCTCACGTTTACCTGCAAGTGCAACGATTTCTACATCACGACTTTGCCCCGGTTCAAAACGTATCGCCGTCCCTGCTGCAATATTCAAACGAAAACCTTTGGTACGCTCGCGATCAAATTGCAGAGCATCATTGGCTTCATAAAAATGAAAATGCGAGCCCACTTGAATCGGACGATCCCCAATATTTGCAACACTTATTTTCAAAACTTCACGACCAACATTCATTTCAATATCACTGTCAGGGGTGATAATTTCTCCAGGTATCATTGGTTTGCTCCCAATTCAAAAATTTTCTTATTCAATCGGTTGATGAACAGTCACTAGCTTTGAGCCATCTGGAAAAGTTGCTTCAACCTGTACTTCCGCAATCATTTCTGCAACCCCATCCATGACATCTTCACGGCTGAGTAGTGTGGTACCGTAATGCATCAGCTCGCTGACCGTCATACCATCACGCGCCCCCTCAAGCAATGCTGCGGAAATAAAAGCAATGGATTCTGGGTAGTTCAGTTTCAATCCACGGGCTTTACGTCTTTCTGCAACTAAACCGGCTGTAAAAATCAGAAGTTTGTCTTTTTCTGTAGGGTTGAGTTCCATGATCCATTCCTAGCTAATTCATTTGTTGTACATGCAATATCTATGCAACAATGTTGAGTGTGATTGAAAATTTTTATGTTCGCCAAATCCGAGGAAATTCTTCATCGAGATCAAACCAAAAGCGTCTTAATTTGGCACGAATGGCAGCAAAAGCATCATGACAATGCCGTACATCATCACCGAGATAACGAGCACAAACCACATCTCCCAATAAGGTTAAAGTGACGGGCAGATTCATTCTCATGATCAATTCTCGGATTAAATCGATGTGTTGATCCAAATAAAAACCTGAACGAAACTTTTCAGGTGGTACAGCCCAAAAACTTCCCATCACCGCATGACGATTCATTCCTAAACAAGAACTTAACCAACGATCATTGCCTTTAAAATGCAGTGTATCTGCAACCAATAATTGCTCATTGCGTTTCAGTTGAAATTTATTTTTATAAGCACCTGTTTGAAATTTTTCCTCCCGTGCCTGTCGGCCAATGACCAACATATCCCATCCAATGAAACTCGACTGTGAAGCGAGTTGAATGATTGTTTCCGTATGGGCATTCGCACCATCGAACAACATGGTTTCTTGTGGTAACCATTCAAATACAGCGTTATTTTCTACCTGTATGTAGATATGCTGGAACGCTTGTTTGGCATTGGTTCGGTACCATTTTCCTGCACCAGGTGTGGTAACCAATGCATGAGCAGAAGCATCTACATGAATATCGAAGGTTAAATGGTCACCCCCTGCAATACCTGCAGGTGGGTGTACAATAATGGCATGACAAACTCCTGTTCTCTCAGGCCAAAGCATTTTTTGAATACGTACGGGACCATAATGCTTGCGATGACTCAATACTGTTCGATCAGCCTGTACCTTAAAGCCCAGTTCTAGTTTGGCATACCATAGTAAATCATGGCATTGCCGGGTGATTGAATTCGTCATCAAGGTTATACATCAAAGTCATTAAAAGATGTATGTGGCATCAAGCCAGTCCAATTACAGCGACGAATGCTGCCAATGTACCAATGATCTTTTTTCCATAAGGGACATATTTTTTTATAAATGCCCCAATACCCAATCCGCCTGCGTAGATCAGTGACATCGCAGTGACCATCCCAAAAACCAGAACAATTGCATGACCAGATTGACCTAATTCAGCACCATGGGCGACACCATGAAAACTTGCCAATAAGACTGCTGCGGCAGGCAATACCTGATTGGATTTTGTCCAAAGTGCAATCGCCAATAAAATCAAAGAAGCGATAATGCCGTACTCGGCAACGGTCGATGGGATAAGCCCTTGACTGCCTATCATAAAGCCACCCACCATTGCAAGGGCGAGACCAATTAAACCCAATAATTTCCAGCGCTGATTTGCTGTCCACATCAGCACGCCCAAAGCGATTGCCATCATCAAATGATCTAAGCCCGTAAATGGGTGAATAAAACCTGCCCAAAAACCTGTGTGATGATCATGCCCAGGATGAGCCAAGGCTAAAACTGGAATATAAGCTAACCCTGCAATCAAACTTTTTTGAACTAAACGCATACCAATTTTCCTCTAATCTTTTATAGGTTTTTTGCACTATTTAAGCGATAAATCAGGCTTTAAGTAAGCCTTGTTTTTCTATAAATTCAATAATCTGACTTAAACCGTCTTGAGTTTTCATATTTGAAAATAAAAACGGCTTTTCACCCCGCATACGTTTTGCATCCTGATCCATCACCTCCAGGTTTGCCCCAACCATCGGTGCTAAATCTGTTTTATTGATGATTAATAAATCAGATTTTGTGATCCCGGGTCCACCTTTCCGCGGAATTTTCTCACCACCTGCAACATCAATCACATATAAGGTTAAATCTGATAATTCTGGGCTAAATGTCGCTGCTAAATTATCACCGCCACTTTCAATAATAATCAGTTCTAGTCCATCAAACTTTTCACATAGATCATCGATCGCTGCAAGATTAATGGAAGCATCTTCACGAATTGCAGTATGTGGACATCCTCCAGTTTCAACACCCACGATTCGCTCAGGTGACATGGCTTCATGACGTGTTAAAAAGTTGGAATCTTCTTTGGTATAAATGTCATTGGTAACGACCGCCATATTGTATTTATTGCGCAGCGCCAGACATAAATTTAAAGTTAAAGCTGTTTTTCCCGAGCCTACAGGCCCACCAATTCCGACACGCAAAGGGCTACGTTCTGTCATGATATTTTCCTTTTTCTGTGCATGGTACTGAGTCATCAAAATATGATTGAAACAGCAAGTGTTAAACTATGATCTAAATAACCGTGAATATTGAGTTTCATGCGACATGCTTAACATCGCAAACTTGGGCAGAGCACTGCTTAACTCATCATTTTCAAGCTGCACGGCTTGTTCAATGGCTTGAGGAATTAAACGGTGCAAATGCCATAAAATTCTTTGCCCACTCATTTGCCCAAGTGGCACGGTTTTTACTGCGGCAAGAACTTGATTTTCCAAAACAGTAAAAGTATAAGCAGTCAGAACATCATTTAAATTGAGTTGTAGACTACCGCATAAATGTGCATAAACAGGGACAAAGCCAAATTGCTTTTTCACTTCAACTTTTTGCAAAAGTACATCCCGAATCCATGCATTTAAAGAAAATGCCAATTGCTGAGATTCAGCCAATAATTCTCTGGATTCTCGACTGGCTCGATAAAAATTTGCCCACACCAGAAACTGTTCATCATCAGCATAATGCTGCATTAAGCGCTTTAAAATCGGCAATTCAAAACGCACCAAAACCATCTCCAGCACTTCATTAAAATAAGCAATACTTGAAACTTCATCATGAATTAAGCCCTGTTCAATCGCACTTTCCACGCCTTGCGAATAGCAATAGGTGCCTATAGGCAAAGCTGTAGATGACAAGGTGAGTAAACTGAGTAATTGCGATGCATTAGTGATGGACATGATGTAAAGCCTTGATGGGGCTCAAACGATGATCATGTTGATGTTGTGCATAGGCTCCACTTTCGGGTTCAAATGGGTGTTCAACCTCATTCACTGTGAGTCCAAGCCCTAGAATCATCTCAGCAAGCACATGATCTGGTTCAAAATAGAGAGCTGTTGGGGTCAGCATTAAAGGCACATGCCGATTGCCTAGATGATAAGCAGCTTTCAATAAATCAAAACTATTTGATGCAGTGACCTGCATCAACTTTTCAGGTTTTGCATCTATCCTAAGTACTTCACCTTGTTCAGTGGCAATATAAGAACCACTGCGCAGGATTCCTGTTCTTGGCAAATCTGCACCAATATCGTGCCCATTATTTAAAGTTGCACGAAAACGGCTCTTTTGCCGAGTATCAAAAGTGAGCGCGACACTGTCTACTTTTTTATCAGGCTGTATGCTTTCTAGACGTTGCGTATAAATTTTCATGGTCATCCACTTTTTATAAGACATCGCATTTAAAATGTTCCAAATTGATGCCAAAAATTTATTCATTGATATTAGCTTGCATTAAATTAATGCATTTATCATGCCAATTTTTGCTTTGTAAAAATCAAAGACAGTGTGTCCAGAGAAGTTGGGATAAATAAAATTCAGTATTTTTTATAAAATGCTGCACTGTGCTCAAATCAAAAATAAAGATTACAAAATAAAACCATAAAAAAAGTATGTATATTTCACAAAATATTGAAATAGCACATGTTTAATCAAATTTAGCTGCAATTATCGAATTGCGGCAATGCCGACAATATGTTATCAATGAATCAACAACGAGATAAAAGGGAGAAACTTATAATGGCTTATCAACATATCCTTCTTGCTGTAGATGACTCTCCTATTTCTTATGCTGCGGTTGAACATGCGGAGAAACTTGCACTTGCTTTTAACTGTAAAATTACCGTAACCAGTGTGATTGCTGTCGACCCATTTAAAGGCGTCGATTTCTATAAAGTTGCGCCAGCAGTGACACAATACCTACTTGAAGCTGAAAAAAATGCCCTTGCCCGTTTAAAAGACATCCAAGAAACATTACTGCATCACGGTGTTAGTGTCGTAGACACGAAAGTCGTTCGTGAAGTTCCTCCAGCAACAGGTATTTTAAATGCTGCTGATGAATTGAATGCAGATCTTATTGTCATGGGTTCACATGGACGTACAGGTTTCAAAAAATTCTTTTTAGGTAGTGTTGCTCAGGAAGTTTTATCGATTTGCCCGCTTCCAGTGTTGATTATCAAATCGACCCTCAGTGAAGATTAGTATTTTTCAAGCTCAATAATTAAAAGGTGAAACTTATGTCTTATCAAAATATTCTTGTTCCAGTTGACGGTTCAGACATTTCTTTTTCGGCAGTCAAACATGCTGCTTCGATTGCAAAAGCATTTGGAAGTAAACTTACTGCGATCAGTGTTGTTGCAGATGATCCATTTGCAGCAGCGGATTTTTATTATTCTCCGGATATGTTAAAAGAATACATTCAAGAAGCCATCAAAAATGCTGAAGAAGCTCTAGGCAAGGCAAGACAACTGGCTGAACAACAAGGTGCACAAATCGAAACTCAGGTGGTGAGAAATTCGGTTTCTGCAGAAACTTTCATTAAAACAGCTGAATCATTCAATACAGACCTTATTGTGATGGGATCACATGGGCGTAAAGGATTTCAGAAGTTCTTACTGGGAAGTTTTGCTCAAGATGTACTTGGAAAAACTCAACTTCCCGTACTGATCATCAAGCAATAGTTCTTAGCATGTTGTAAAATTAAACCCACAAGAATAAGTGGGTTTAATTTTTTAAACCTAAAAATGAATCAATGGGTTGCAATCACTTTGACTAAAATGGTTTGCGACTCTTCAAAATCATCAAAAATTTGTTTGCGATTCAGCTCTTTGGACTTGACCTTGAATTGGTGATTTTGATAATGGATTACATCAGGTATTTGATCAAAATAATCACCTGCTGCATCAACAGTTTCTTCAAATAGAGGTGTGCCAAGCTGATATTCTCTGCTCTTCAAGACAACATATTTCACAGTTGTTTTCATTATTCACACTCCTTTTTCATATGCACTTTATTTTTATTTATATCACTTTTTTAGCTCTATGAAAGATAAAATTTGATAATATTGAATAGTAATTCTCCAAATAGCACAAAAAGGAAAACCCACTGATTAAAAGTGGGTCGACTGTAGATACAGACTTTTACGCTAATTATTTTTTAACTTTTTTAATTATTATTTGTTTTTATTTTGTCTGGGCACAGTATGACAAAAGAATATGACAGTGTTATTTCAATATTACTCAGGCACATTCAATATGGTCACTTTTTAAGCATAAGAGTACACAATTCAGCAATTTCATCATTCTTGCTATTGTTTCACTATTTATCCAATTGAATACCAGATAATTAATCAAGAGTTCATAACAAATGGCTTTAATACAGTGTTGTAACCTTCTCGAACAAAAAGGTTTAAAAGTTGCCTTTATTGAAAGTGCCAGTTCTGGCTATTTATGTAGCCAATTTTCAATTTACAAACATAGTGGTGCTGATATTTTACTGGGTGGATTGGTCAGTTATGATCCTTCTATTAAAGTTTCAGTTTTGAAAATTGATCCTGCTCTGATTGAACAATATACGGCTGAATCAGCTCAAGTGACTGAAGCAATGGCTGTGCATGGTAAGCAACTTTTTCCTTTGGCAGATCTTATTGTGAGTTGTACGGGTTTGCTTAAACCGGGTGGCAGTGCAACGGTTGATAAACCCGAAGGTACATTTTTTATTAGCATCCTTTACCAGCAACAACAATACAGTTATCAATATTTTATTGATGCAACGCCTATCGCCCGCTTGGAGCAGTTAACTGTCAATGTTGCTAGAGAAATTTTGAATATTCTTACAATGGATTAACATCACTGCTTTAAATATAGACGCTGTACAATTTACTGAAATATTTTAATTCACTTTTTTACTAAAAAGCGGTAAATTTTATATACATTATGAACAATCAATAACACGAACGAACTTATTTAGGAAGCGTTATGAAACTTCAATTTGCTTTAATTTCTTCTTTAGCATGTTTAACTTTGGCTGGTTGTGCGGGTTCTTATCCAGAAAGAGTTGTGACCAAAGGTCCTTTAATCTGTGAAGCAAATGAAGTCTGCCCTGAGCTTTCAATGCGTTGGAAAGATGAAATCCGTGATGGATTTAAAATCACAGCTGAAATCAACAATCCAACAAAATATGATATCACTCAGTTTGTATTTTTAGTCGATGGTCAGCCTTATACGTATTCAACTATCAATGCGACTCAATATGCAGGTACTGTGTCATCAAACTCAATCAATGTTCCTGTAAGCTTTCTAAACTCGTTCCGTAACGGTAAAGAGATCTCACTTAAACTGATTACCAACCAAGGTGATGTTGAACGTTCAATTTTAAAAGCGGACGGGCAACAATCTTCTGCTTATTTGACGTTCTTAAAAGGTTATACAGGTCAGATCGTTGAAAAATAATTGAAATTATAAATAGTTTGAATAAAAAACCAGACTTGTCGTCTGGTTTTTTATTCAGAGAAATCACGTTTTTAACGCCAATTAAATCATTTACTTCAAATCACACAGGATATTTTTTCATTAAAAATATCTTTTGTTGAGCCTATTTAGGCTCGATTGGCGTAAATGGTGCAACCACATCAGCATTTTGCGCACGATGTCGCATAAAGTGATCCATCAATACGATGGCCAGCATTGCTTCAGCAATAGGTGTCGCACGGACACCCACACAAGGATCATGACGACCTTTAGTCAATACATCCGTATCTTCACGATTCAAGTTGATGGTCTTTCCTGGTGTGGTGATACTTGCTGTAGGTTTAAGAGCAATTGCCACACGAATGGTTTGACCTGAAGAAATTCCACCCAGTATCCCGCCAGCATGATTGGCAAGGAAACCCTCTGTGGTCAATTCATCACGTGTTTCGTGACCAAACTGTTCTGCAACAGCAAAACCATCACCAATTTCTACGCCTTTTACCGCATTAATTGACATCATCGCATGTGCAATATCTGCATCTAGACGATCAAAGACTGGTTCGCCCCAACCAACAGGAACTTTTTCAGCCAGTATTTCAAGTTTTGCACCACAGCTTGTACCCTGTTCACGTAAAGAGGTCACTAAAGCTTCAAAACGCGGTACTGCATTGATGTCACCGCAAAAGAAAGGATTATTAGGGACTTCATTCCAATCCAATGTTTCTGTTTTTTCAGTGCCGATCTGCGTCACATGCCCACGAATCACAATACCAAACTTTTCAGCAAGGAATTTTTTAGCGATGGCACCTGCTGCAACACGCATTGCTGTTTCACGAGCACTTGAGCGTCCACCACCCCGATAATCACGGAAACCATACTTTTGTGTATAGGTATAATCAGCATGCCCTGGTCGGAAGGTTTGAGCAATATTGCCATAATCTTTGGATTTTTGATCTGTATTGCGGATCAACAAACCAATTGAAGTCCCCGTTGTTTTCCCTTCAAAAACGCCTGAAATAATTTCTACTTCATCGGGTTCTTTACGTTGGGTGGAAAATTTAGAGGTACCTGGTTTACGACGATCAAGATCAATCTGTAAATCTTCGGCAGATAATTGCAATCCCGGTGGTACACCATCCACGATTGCCATCAAACCTACACCGTGAGATTCGCCACAGGTCGTTACACGGAAGAGTTGTCCAATACTGTTGCCTGCCATGCTGACAATTCCTTATGCTTGGAGGGATTGAATGAAAAGATCACGGAAAGTACGGCATTGCTGAGCAGTAAGCGCAAATATGCCTGACCCGCCTTTTTGGAACTGTAACCAATAGAAATCGATCGTATTGAAATTCTGTTTCATTGCCCATTCCGAATTACCCACTTCGATGACAATTAAACCATCTTCAGTCAAATAATCTGCTGCCTGAGCCAACATTTTACGCACCAAATCCAGACCATCCTGACCTGCTGCCAATGCCAATTCAGGTTCGTGGTGAAACTCTTCCGGCAAATCTGCCATATCTTCAGCATCGACATAAGGTGGGTTTGAAACGATCAGATCATATTGATTTTCAGCAGGAATTTTTGCAAATAAATCTGATTCAAGCAGTGCAACCTGATACTGTTTATTGTGATGTTCTGTATTGATGGAAGCGACTTCTAAAGCTTCTTTAGAAATATCCGTTGCATCCACTTCTGAGTCTGGGAATGCATATGCTAAAGCAATCGCAATACATCCTGACCCCGTACACATGTCCAAAATCCGTTGCGGTGTTTTTGGATTCGGGTTTTCTGGTAAATTGTTTTTAGCCTCTAGAAGCTGCCCATTTTCATCCAAACAATAAGGTGCAAAACGGTTTTCAATCAATTCAGCAATCGGTGAACGTGGAATAAGTACACGCTCATCAACATAAAATGGTTTGCCAAAGAAGTAAGACAAATTTAATAAATAAGATGTTGGAATTTTTTCGTTGATTCGACGTTCTAATAAGTTAAGAAACTCAGCTTTTTCACTGGGCAATAATGTCGCATCCAAAATTTCAGCATCCGCATTCCATTCTAGAGACAGTGTCTGTAAAACCAATGCAGAACTTTCTGCAAAATAATCTTCTGTACCTTGACCCAAATGTGCATCGTATTGACGTAAAGCTGTAACCCCAAAACGAATAAAATCACGAATTGTCGAAAGGTTTTCAGCAGCTTCCTGTAAATGTTCAGGGCTAATAGTCGGTCGATCCACTTAAGGTTTCTCCAAGGTCATAATTTCAAACGCCTTATGATACCTTGTTTTCAAGCAGATTTATAATCTTTTACTATAATTTACTTAGCAACTATTTCCACACTTAGACAAAAATTACAGCCGATACGTCAGTTTTTCCAGGCTATTCGCACGATTTACAGTTTGTTTCAGTGCGCAATTGTAATATTTCATTTTATAGTCGTCTGAAACAGACTTTTGATCTTTATCACACTGTTGACTACGTTGTTTCAACCATTGCTTTTGATATTTTTTTTGAGCTTTCTTTTCTTTATCTGAATATAAAGCAAGCGTCTGTTTAAACAGTGACTTTAAACGATCATCTTGTTTACTAAATTCACTTTGCATGCAGTTAGCAAGACTGGTCGAACCTGTGCCAGCAGAATTCATACACTTCACGTATTCCGCACTATAACCCATCGCTTGAGCATGCATAGGCAATATTAAAATAAGCCCTAAGCCCCAATATTTTAACAACATTCAACTTCCCCAAGAAAAAACTGCCAATTGTCATTTAACCCCTTAAAATACCAGTTTAAAAGATTTAAGATAAATTACAATCACTCTGTATTTGCTTCGATTATTACGATTCCTTTGGTGATTTCAGCAAAACCTTGCAATCAGGGTCAACTTGAAATTATAGGCATTGACCTTTATATATATAGAGGTCCTCAAATTTATTCTGAATTCTGTCAATTTATGAGCTACAAACACAATAATCTCATGGCTATGCGTCAATCATGGTGGGATGATCAATCTACTCCATCAGTTGCGGCTGAAAAACAATTTTTACAGCAAACACTCAGTGAAAAAGGTGTTTATGCAACACCATCACTTGATGATGTAAAATATTTTTTCTTTAGTCTTCCCAGTATTATTATCGTTAAAGGTTATGCATTAGGATTTACAAATCAACTCGTCAAAGACATGATCAACCAACACATAGAGATCAACCGACATACGCTATCTGCTCGAAACCAGATTAAGATTCAATTCAGGATGTAAGCATTTATTTTTACTGAATCTGTTTAACTCAGCGAATTTAATTCCCCCATTCAGCGAATTGAACTATTTAAATACAGTCATTCCATGTAATATTCCTTACAATTCATTCTTATTTATCTTTTCGAATCGCTTATAAAGGATTTTATCTTCATGTCAGATCAGAACGAAAAGCTCAAACAGTTAAAAACCTCGTCAATGGATCGCCGTTTATCAATTGCAAAAGCATCTTTATTGGCAGGTACACGCTGGGCGGCTTCAAGTGCGAGTTCAATCTTTTCAAGTGAAGAAGAAAAAGAAAAAAAACGTAAACAAGCGATGAAAGAGCAAGCCAATTATCTTGTTCAAGAAATCGGCAAGTTAAAAGGTTCAATTGTAAAAATAGGTCAAATGATGGCGCTTTATGGCGAGCATTTTTTACCTGAAGAAATTACTCAAGCACTCAATACACTCAATAATCAAACCGTCGCACTCGCTTGGCCAGCAATCAAAGAACAATTGGTCAGTCAGTTGGGATCTAAATTGAATGATCTGACCATCGACCATGAACCCATCGGGACCGCTTCCCTTGCGCAGGTTCACCGTGCAACACGCAAATCCGATGGTTTGGAACTGGTGTTAAAAATTCAGTACCCAGGTGTAGCAGATGCGATAGATTCAGACATGAGTCTATTTAAAAATATGCTTAAACTGACTCGAATGGTGCCGCAAACCCGCGAATTTGACCAATGGTTTGATGAAGTTCGTGAAATGATGCATCGTGAAGTGAATTATGAAGTCGAAGCCGCAACTACACGCCGATTTGCGCAACGTTTAAAAGAAGATCCACGTTATGGTGTACCACAAATCATCGATGATTATTGTACCAGCCAAGTGCTGTGCATGACCTTTGAACGTGGCGTGCCAATTAACAGCCCTGTCATGCTTTCATTACCTCAAGAAAGACGCAATCTACTGGGTGAAGCTTCACTGGAAATTGCGGTGCGTGAAATATTTGAGTGGGGTGAAATGCAAACTGATCCGAACTTTGGTAATTATCTGGTTCGTCTGGGTAATGGCGAAAACATCAAAGACAAAATCATCCTGCTCGATTTTGGTGCGATTCGTCAGTTTGACAACCAATTGCTCAAAGTTGCCTGCAATTTGATCAAGGCAGGCTATCACCATGATGCGGAAGCCATGGTCAATGCAATGTCAGGCTATGAATTCTTTGATGCAATGCCGCTGAGTATTAAACCGGATATGGCAAAAGTATTTTTATTGGCGACAGAAGCATTTAGCACACCTTTAAATAATCCTGATTTGCCTGCCGGCGTGATGGATCAAAATAATCGCTATGACTGGAAAAAGAGCCAACTTCACAGTCGTGTGATGCAACGTGCATCTAAATCCATGGCTTCGCGTTATTTCAGCATACCGCCTAAAGAATTCATGTTTATCAGCCGAAAATTTATTGGTGCCTATACGTTCATGACGGTAATTGAAGCAAAAACCAATGTCCGTAAAATGATCACTCCGTTTCTTTAAATATTCAATAAAAGTCCTGTAAAACATATCCGTTAAAAATGTCAATTTTACCAATACCCAACATTTGTTGGGTATTTTTATTTTTAAATAATTAATTACATACAACAGCTTAGATAAAATTTAAACACCTTATTTGCCATTTATCTAAGGTCAATCACTTTGTCATCTATGACATAGTTTTTTCTTTTTTTGCATGTCAGGATGATTGCATACCAACACTCAAATACAGGGTATTTCGGAATGACCAATATGGTAAATAAAGCTCAGGGGTTGGGCTTAAACTTAATTACAAAAATTGCAGGCAGCGATTTACTTGATCAATTTAAATTGCGAAAATTTATTGAGAAATCACTTTACCAAGGATCAAAGGCAGGTTTTAAAACGCTCAGTGCCACACAAAAAGCCTTTAAATCGGACTCAAATGTAAGCAAACAGCGCCTACCCAACCAACAAAAATCACTTTTTGATCTGAGTTTAAGTGAAGAACAGCAGATGACGGTTGATGCAATGGATCAATTTGCGGCTGAAGTACTTTATCCATTGGCACACCAAGCTGACCACCATGAAAAATTCCCTGTAGAACTTTGGCAGCACAGTACCGATTTAGGCTTAAATTACTATGCCTTGCCTGAAGCATTGGGTGGGGTAGCTTCTGAAAAAAATATTGTCAGTAACATATTGATTGCTGAACGTTTGGCTAAAGGTGATTTCTCACTTGCGGCAGGACTGCTTTCAACATTTAGTGTGATTAATGCGATCACACAATGGGGGGCTGAGAAAGTCCAATCCATTTACTTAGCCAGTTTCGCCAATGATCCCGATATTCAAGCGACTTTTGCAGTACAAGAAGCTACCCCTGCCTTTAACCCATTGCGTTTAAAAACCAAAGCAGTCTCGAATAATGGTCAATTTAGCCTGACGGGTGAAAAAACACTGGTTTTGTTGGGTGAAACTGCTGATTTGTTGTTGGTTAGTGCAGATTTCAATGGCAAAGCTGATGTGTTTATCGTCAATCGTGACGCAAGTATCACTGTGAAAAAGTCTCCAGCCATGGGGTTAAAAGCCACAGAAACTGTAACACTTAAATTTGAGAACACACCTGCACTGCGATTGGGTGATGAAGACTTTAACTACCCTGCATTCCTTGATCTGGGCAATTTAATGTGGTGTGCGTTGGCCGTAGGTACATGTGAAGCGGTCAAAGAATATAGTATCAATTATGCCAACGAACGCACCGCATTTGGTGAACCTATTTCACACCGTCAAAGTGTGGCATTTATGATTGCCGATATGGCAATTGAGATTGATGCAATGCGTATGCTGATCTTAAATGCAGCAAGTTTGGCTGAATCAGGTCAATCTTTCCATCGCGAAGCGTATCTGGCACGCTTACTGTGTGCTGAAAAGTCGATGAAAATTGCCACTGATGGCGTACAAATTTTAGGTGGACATGGTTTTACCAAAGAACATCCTGCTGAACGTTGGTACCGTGATTTGCGTGCTACTGCTGTTTTACATTCTGGTTTACATGCTTAAAAGCATATAAAAGGATACTGATCATGAATTTACAAAATCCAAAAAAATTCAAAATGCTTTTAGACCAAGCGCATGAAACAGCAATCAATGTGTTACGTCCAATTTCACGTAAATACGACAAAGCAGAACATGCCTATCCCAAAGAGTTAGATATGCTTGCCTCTTTGCTGGATGGTATGAATGATGGGGGTGATGGCTTAAATGCTGGTGCTGCAATCAACAAACGTGGTGACCATGACAATAGCAATAAAAATGGCACCAACATGTCCACGGCATTGGGCATTATCGAAATGTGCTATGGTGATACTGGTCTGCTTCTGTCTATGCCACGTCAAGGACTGGGAAATTCGGCGATTGCTGCAGTTGCCAATGATGAACAGCTTGAACGCTTTAAAGGTACATGGGCAGCAATGGCGATCACTGAGCCGGGATGTGGTTCTGACTCTGCTGCCATTCGTACAACTGCAACTCAAGATGGTGATGAATATATTCTCAATGGTGAGAAAATCTTTGTGACTTCAGGTGAACGTGCAGATTCTGTGGTGGTCTGGGCAACATTAGATAAAAAGTTAGGTCGAGCTGCAATCAAGTCTTTTGTTGTACCTAAAGGTACACCGGGGATGAAAGTTGAACGTTTAGAACATAAACTGGGAATTAAAGCATCGGATACTGCTGCGATCAGTTTCATTGATTGTCGTGTTCCTGCTGCCAATTTGCTTGGAAATGCTGAGATTGATGTCGCAAAAGGTTTTGCAGGTGTCATGGAAACCTTTGACAATACCCGCCCTCTGGTTGCTGCAATGGCGGTAGGTTGTGCCAAAGCCTCTTTAGAACGGATCAAAGAGATTTTTAAAGATGAACTGGATGCTGACTATGCTACACCTTACTTGCAAAGTTCGAATCTAGCAGCGCAAATCTACCGAATGGAGGCAGAATGGGAAGCTGCACGTTTACTCACCATTAAAGCAACTTGGATGGCGGATAATAAAAAACCGAATTCTCGTGAAGCCTCAATTGCCAAAGCCAAAGCTGGACGTATTGGCAATGAAATTACATTGAAATGTGTAGAACTTGCAGCCAGTGTCGGTTACAACGAAGATGAACTACTCGAGAAATGGGCACGCGACTCAAAAATTTTAGATATTTTCGAGGGTACACAACAAATTCAACAGTTGATTATTGCACGTCGTGAGTTAGGTAAATCATCCAGTGAACTGAAATAGTTTTGAATGATTGATTAAATCTTAACTGCTAGAATTTTGATCAGTCAAATTTTCAACTGATCACAAAAGATAGAATTTTTGTTATAAAAATTCTATCTTTTTTATTTTCATATCTATATGTATCAAATTCGGACTATACAAAGACAAGATAACGCAGCTATTGCACAGGTCATTCGGGAAGTATCTAAAGAATTTGGTCTTGCGGCTGAATCTGGCTTTGCTGTTGCCGACCCTGTTCTGGATGATTTATATCAGGTATATGCACAAGAAAGTGCGAAATATTGGGTAATTGAGGATACCAATAACCGAATTGTAGGTGGTGGGGGGCTTTCACCGTTACAGGGAGACTCCTCTATTTTAGAAATTCAAAAAATGTATTTTTTACCTGAACTTCGTGGTCTTGGATTTGCGAAAAAAATTCTTGAACAATGTTTTGAATTTGCTCAGCATCATGGCTTTCAAGCCTGTTATTTAGAAACGACTGAAAATCTGTGGCAAGCCGTAAAACTCTATGAAAAATTAGGTTTTGAGCGTTTGTCTGCACCTAAAGGCAACACAGGTCATAGTCATGCTTGTGAATTGTGGATGCTCAAAACATTATAGAAGTCCACTTCATTCACTTTGGTCGTATTTGCATTGCTTTAAAGTCATTGGACAATACGAAGATTAGAATCATTTAAAAACTGAAATGTATTTTTTAATACGGCTTAAAAAATTGAAACCTTGGCAAAACAGTCATTGAAATTGCATAACGGTAATTTACAATGAAAATGTTTAGATAATTTAATTTTTATACTTAGAAATTCATGATTTTATAAGTATCGTTTGAAATTAAGGGAATGTATAAACAATGTTGTATCTGGAAGATTTAAACGTAGGTGATCATTTTAAAAGTCGTGAATACGAAATGACTTTGGATGAAGTTTTAGAATTTGCACATAAGTATGATCCACAAGTTTTCCATACAGATGCTGAAAAAGCCAAAGATCACCCTATTTTTAAAGGATTAGCTGCAAGTGGCTGGCATACATCCGCTGTTACTATGCGTCTTTGGACTGAATGCTTTCCCGTTGCGTATGGACTGATTGGTTCAGAATCCAGCTTACGTTGGCCTAGACCGACACGAGTCGGTGATCGCATTCATGTCGATGTTGAAATTGTTTCGATTACACCTTCTAAAACTAAAAATGATCGTGCTATTGTGACTTATATCACACAAGCTAAAAATCAAAATGATGATGTATTGCTTATTTCAACCACCAAAATTGTGGTATTTAAACGTAATTTTGATGCGCATTAATCCTGAATTTGTCTTACAATATTTAAGGGTTTTTCCATATCATGACAATATGATGAAACAAGTAAAAGCAATGTTCAGAGCAATGGAAAGCACATGAAAACAGTCTCAGCTCGCCAAGATCAGGGAATTCCTGGTGTTTATGGACTATTATTATTAGATATCGTTTCGCGTTGGGGATATAGTGCGGAAACATTATTTGCACCGTTTAACTTTACCAGTGAACAGCTCGCTGAACCTGATTGCCGTATTCCTACACCACTTGCCAATGAACTCATTAAACATGCGCTGAAACTCACAGGCGAAAGTACCTTGGGTTTTCACCTTGGAACGCAGATGCGTATTTCAATTCATGGATTTATTGGCTATGCCATCATGACCGCGAATGACATCACTGATGCATTGGTACTGGCAAATCGATTCATTCAATTGCGTATGCCCTTTTTGCAATTGTACTTCTCTACATTCGGTGAAAAAGCCACATTGCAATTGCAGTGTGATATTGAAATCGAACCTTTGCGTACTGAAATTGTGATGGGGCTGACTTTTGGGATCATGACCATGGCAAAGGCATTAACTGGGATTAATGACCTGCATGGCGATATTGATTTTGATTTTCCAAAACCTGATGGTTTTGACAAATATATTGAAAAATTATCCAAACAATACACCATGCGTTTTGAACAGCCTCATTTGATTGCAAGTTTTGACAAATCATATTTAGGTTTGAAAATGGTCAATGCAGATCCGATTGCCAGTCAAATTGCCATTAACCAATGTGAAGCTGAACTTTCAGCTTTAGGTGAAAGACGTCGTTTAGCTATGCGTGTACGCGATATTCTGACTCATTCAGAGCAGCATTACCTCAGTATTGAAAATGTTGCAGACCGTCTGCATATGTCAGACCGTACATTAAAGCGTCAGTTGGCTGCTGAAGGTACTTCTTTTTCGACTTTGGTCGATGAAGTGCGTTATCGCCATGCGACTTCGCTACTTTCTCGTACCGACTATACCCTTGAGCAAATCGCGGATGAACTTGGTTATAGTGATGTGGCAAATTTTAGCCGTGCATTCAAACGCTGGAGTGGACGCAGTCCTAGCAGTTGGCGTAAAGATCCGTACTTATAATATGTTTTACACTGATTATTGATTTATATGAATAAGTTTATCAGTATCTCTGCTTTTTGTTTTGTTTGAAAAAGCGGTATAAATCGTGGCAAAAATAAATGGATTAATGGAGTCATTATGAATCATCCTTCTGATTTGAAATATGCAGCTACACATGAATGGGTAAAAATTGAAGGTGATCTTGTGGTTACTGGTATTTCTGACCATGCTCAAGATGCTTTAGGTGATCTTGTTTATGTGGAAGCACCAGAAGCCGGCAGCCGTGTAACTGCAGGCGCTCAGGCAGGTGTCGTTGAATCAGTGAAAACAGCATCGGATATTCATGCTCCTGTTTCTGGTGAAGTGGTCGAAGTGAATACTGCGCTTGAAGATGATCCTGATTTTGTCAATGAAGACCCATATGGCAAAGGTTGGATTTATAAGATTAAACCAGACAATATCGCTGATGTTGAAAAGCTACTCAGTAATACTGAATATGAAGCTGGGCTTTAATTTTAAAACGCAGCAATAAAAAGACCAGAATATTCTGGTCTTTTGTTTTTCTTAAATTAGATGACATAATTTATTATTTTCTTAGGTCTAATCTGGTTAATATTGGATATTCTATAAAACAACCATTTGCCCAACCACTAATCACAGTCTGTGCATGAAAAGCTGAAAGAAGTGCAGCATACATTTCTTTAAACATGTAATGATTTTTTTGTAAAACTACTGCATTAGAAACAGCACACCCTTCTCCAGTTGCAACTGGACTTTTTAATTCAATAACAAGTACATTCCAATAATCATGAATTGTGATTGCACTAATTTTTGAGTTAGAGAAGCCACTATTTGCAAATACAGAATTGCAAAATAGGAGGTTAAAGCATAATACGATAAATATTTTTTTCATATTTTGACCAGTTTTTATATTTTAAGTTATTATAACAAAAATGATCTAATTATCAATTTATTCTATAAAATATAAATATATTTTAATCTGAGTTTTACAATGAATCAATATGATGAAAAAGTGATCCGAGCTTATCAAACTGACTCTACCATTAGAGTCTATCAAGCCTTTTCAGATGAATTGGCATCACTGGCGGTTAAGCATAATTCTTTTAAAGATAATCCCCATTTCAAATTAACTCGAATGACATGGATTAAGCCTTCATTTCTATGGATGATGTATCGTGCTGGCTGGGGAAATAAAGATAATAAGCAACAAAGGATTTTAGCAATCGATATATCAAAAGAAGGCTTTGACTGGGCATTAGCTCATAGTTGTTCAAGCCATAAACCTATAGCAATTTCAACTGATGAATGGAATATAGTTAAATCGAAAACTCCTGTAAGAGTTCAGTGGGATCCTGAACGAAATTTATTGTTAGAACCTTTAAAGTACAGAACTATTCAGATCGGTCTAAGTGGTATTGCAGTTGAACATTACATTAATAGATGGATAACTGGTATCATCGATATAACAGAAGAAGCAAAAGAAATCTCTAATTTAGTTGTACAACATAAATTTAAGGAAGCAAGTTTATTACTTCCAAATGAAAGTATTTATATTCCAGATCAAACTATTGAGGTGGCTAAACTTTAATTCCTAAGATCTTAAATTGCTCATTTGCGAATCCTCTTAGCGTGGGGTCTGGATCATTCAGAAATTGATTTAGATATTCCAAAGCTTTAGGACAAGAAATATTTCTTCCGAATCCAAAGAAAGCCCTTCTAGCAATAGATCGCTCCTCAAAACCTACTAAATATTGAGGTATAAATATTATCGCTTCATATAAAAAATCAAGATATTTACAACTTATTTTTTTAGAAAAAATACTAAGAATGTTTTCATGCTCATGGTGCCACTCACTAAAGTATATTTTTTTAATAAAACAAAATATATTATCATCGACATCCTGATTATCAATAATAATATAAAACATTCCAAGTATTAATGCATATTCATCCTTATTAAATTCAGCCAACTTTAATAATTCAAAACCGAAAATCTGATTGTTTTCAATATCAAGTCCAAGTATTGCCTTTAATGTATCTACTTCAATATTTTTAAAGAAATGATCTTCCAGAGCTTTTTTTTGTTCAACACTAAATATCATAATAAAACTCCTAAAATTATCTTGGAACTTCTTTAAATCTTATAATATTTTGATTAAATAAATCTAATCCCTTACCCCGACCTAGACCAATACTTATGATTCCACCAGACATTCCATATTCTTCACTTTTAATAAGAACACTACTTGATCCCCAACCACTTCTATTAATTGGTAAACTAGCATATTGCGGAAAACTACTTACAGCTTTTGATGTATCTCTTGTGGCAATTTTTAGCATCTGATCATAGAACTGTGGGTTAATCTGGAACTCAACGGTTACTCCTTTATAGGTTCCTTGAGCATAAGCTAAGTTAGGTGAAATAAATGTTCCACTTGCTGTTCCAGGCAATCTTCCTGTAGTTTGGAGTATCAAATAATCAGCTTGATCCATAGTTCTATAAACTGTAGCAGGTTTTGAAAGAAAAGTATAAAGCGGAAGGCTAGAAGCTGATAATGCCATTCCTGTTCGTAACATATTAGCTTCAAATAATAATGAAGCTCCGCTATAGCCTAATAAGGCTGCATCACCGACTCCGCTTGGAGGAATATTATTTACATTAGGCGAATCTGATCTTAAATTATCTAAAGCCCATATTCCAAAGGCAATTAAAGGTATTTGAACTGCTCTTCCATCAGGATCACTAAAAGCATAAGTATCATTCCACCCATATTGATAACGATTGGTCTGCCCATGCCCTTTCATAATAAAAGTCACAGGATCAGGTTGATAAAACCTCCCCAACACAGGGTTATAGTGACGTTGCTTTAAATAAACCAAATCATCAGCGTCTTGAACCCCACCGACAAAAGCATTGGGGTTCTTTAAATTGCTTGGCTTCTTATATTGCAGTTGTTGACCAAAAGGTGCGTATTGATAAGACTGACTGACTACACCCTGTTCATTGATCACTTTTAAAGTTGAGCCATCAAAGTTCTGAACATGATATTGAATCCGATCCTTCGCCAGTGTGAGCTGACTAAGGAGTAAAACAAAACTCAACAACATCAATTGAACAGCAGATGACCAAACTTTGTTTGACTGCATATTTTTATTTTTCATCGCTTTTATCATTTTTATTCTCATGATTTTCCCCTTAGTCATCTTCCAAGATCATATCTAAGATTGCAGGTAACCAAGCTGCCATATCTTCGTCAGGATCAGGTTCATTCGGATGAATCAGAGGATCTAAAACGCCTTTAGCCCCCAATAACTTATATTCATAACCATCTTTGTGACCATCACCATCTGAGTCAGGGTTATTCGGATCAGAACCAATAAAACGTTCAAGATAATCAGGTAAGCCATCATCATCGCTGTCCACATAACTGTCCAACAAGTTATTGATACCAAACTCAGCGCCTTCAAAATCATTCATCAAATCGAAGCCTTTACTGTTGGTATCTGGATAGCGCTCTAATGTTGCAACTAATTTTCCAGCGACATAAACATAAGCTTTGTTATAACCAGATTGATGGTTAATGTCATAAACGAGATTACCTGCGGAATCATAGATATAGTCAGTAATTCCATCATCACGTACGGCACGAACACGTAAGCCTTCAGTATTATAAATATAGCTTTCATTTCCATTTTTACTGATACGGTAATAAGCGTCATAATCCAAAGCACGAATACCGTCATTGGTGACATTACCCATGGCATCATAACTAAAGTTATATGGTGAGCCATTCACATTACCTAAACGTGATGTTCCATTTACATAATTATAGGTATATGAAGCAGGTGCAACGATTTGACTCTTGGAGGTGATATTGACTGAACTAATATCATCATTGTTATAAGAATACTGATAACGTGCCTGATCGAGCTCGACTTGTTTCATTAAGCCTGTACCATAGCGATCAATGACAGCATTATAAGTCGCCCCACAATAATCACTCATTCTATTGATACGATTCAAAGCATCATAACCATAACCAATATTCAGCACACATTTATTCAAACTGGTCGAACTTACCCCAGTAGGTAAGCCACTGTTGGAGTACGCATATGTCCAAGCCACATCTCCATTTGCCTGTACCGATGTCAGTTGATGCATTGAATTATAATTCAGTCCCTGAATCACGTTTGGTATCGAATAAACTTCACCAAAGGCATTCTGATCAGACAAACTCACCAACTTCCCATTTGGATAAATAATTGAAACCACTTGATTGAGATTGTTATAGCCAAATGTTGTGGTATAGCCATAGTTGGCATTGTTGGAATTAATATTTTGTGTCAATGAAACAACACGACCAAAGCCATCACGCCCATAACCTTGAGATGTATTGGCATTACTGCTTGAGTTTAAACGACCTGCTAAACTATACCCATAATTGGTTGTTACACCACGCCACGTACGAGAACTGATCAAATCATTGATTGGATAATATTGGATTGTCTCAACTGAACCATCTTGGTGGCTGATCGTTTTGATTCTACCTGTCGCATCATAGCCATAAACTTTTTGACCATTGATGCCATTATCACGTTCAGTCGCTAAAGAACCATTACTGTTATAGCTATAACTTTGTGTAGACGCTCCTGATGTAGCTACAGTAGGCTTTAATAAACCTAGATTGTAGTCTGTAGAGGTCGTAAACACAGAACCATCACTACCTTTGCGGTTGACCAGTGTTTTAAGGTTTGCACTAAAATCACCGACCGCTAAATAATCAGATTCAGTCGTTCCATAAGCATCAGAACTGAGACTGATTGCACCCGTACGTCCACTACAGGATTGATAACAATAGTTAATCGTTACACCGTTGTCGTTTACGGTCAATGGTCGATCAAAAATATCATAACTGGTTCGGACGCCTTCACTTGTGCCGTTCGTTGAAGGGTTTGAACTAAAGGTCACGTTGCCAAAAGCATCATAGCTATTAGAATTCACCACTGTTTTATTTGAAGTGTTTTCTGATGAATAAATAAGAAGTCCATCACCATTGTATTTTTCAGACTTACTATAACTACCACCATTTTGCATGGTTCTGGTAATGTTTAAACCATCATAATTAATATGGGTATAACTCAAACCAACAACAGGAGTTTCAACTATTAAACGACCTGCATCATCATATTGCTTTTGTGAACGTATACCATCTGCGTCAGTATGGAAGGTAATATTACCAAGATCATCAACTGTATTCGTTTCTTGTCCACCATTGGCTAAACGTATATTGATTGGTATACCCTTTTTATACCCTGAGTATTGTGTAATTTGCTGACCATTTCCAACATCTACTTCTAAAGGTAAACCTGTATGTTTTTCTCCTGTCATATAACCAGAGAAACAGCTCGCAAATTTAGACCAAGCAAAATCTGCTAAATTCCCAAGACAAGCACTAAATGAAACTGTTTCGTACTTAAACTTGGTTATACGCCCCTCTTTAGTTTCTGATGTAATTGCACCTTGAGCATCATATTCAATGGTTTGAGTTGTATAAGCACCTGTAGTTTTTTGACGAGGTAATCCCGTAATCCACGGTAAATTACCATCATTTACAGCGCTATTATTCGAATCTGCATTAAAATAACTTATGCTGACACTTGGCAAAGATAGATTGCTGGTGCCTTTTAGTCCTGTCGACTCAACTGTTTGAGCATTTCCATATTGGTCAAAATCTTTATAGATTGTGCTATACGAACCATGATGATTCACTGTTTTTTTAGACATTCTCACCAGTGAAACATCTTCGTTATCCGTATAATTATCATTGGTTGTTTTTGGTTTTTGCCCAATGAGATTGAGTAACACCCATTCATAGGATTCAGTTCGTGAATCAATCGTTACTCGCTTAAGTAAACCATGTAAAAAGCTTTCAGCAATTCCACCTTCAAAAGCATTCATGACATAAACATATGCCTTCGTAAGACCTGTAGTTGTATCTTTGGTTGTTACAGTAGTTGTTTGTTCTTTTGCATCTTTATTACGGCTGTATACATAGCTAATTTGCAATGAATTGGTATCTATACCTGAATAACTTGAACTGGTTACTTTATAAGATTTCGTTTCAGCAAACCCTGGACGAGATTCATTGATGAGTGAATATGTCCAGTTGACTGATTTTGTATTCACTAAACCATTTGAAGAACTCTTATAATAATTAATACCCGTTAAATCGCTGTAAAACCATAGAAAATCTTGGTCTGTCATACTTGTCGATGCTGGTGTAGCATTACCAACAATTCGATAAGGACCACCATAACTATAATTTACAGCGTCACCTGAAATATAACCAGCTGTTTGTAAATAAATAAATGCAGAATTTTTGTCTTGAAAATCGCCTATAGTACCTCCTGTTGGTATTGTATCTGTCAACTTATAGTTCGATAAATTTTTTTGGCTCGTGTAGTTATAAGAAGTCCATTGCTTATAACCCCCATTGATATACCTAAGAATTTTCTTAAGTGTTATATCTCCTGAAATATTATCGAATTGGCTTTCATCTGCATTTTCAGTTCCATTTTTGCTCTTTACATAGTTGAGTACGAGTTCAGGAGCATTTTCATTCACAATTTTCCCATCAAGGGTATGTTGCACTGATTTTAAGAAAAATTTATTTGTATAATTGAATCCATTGTAAATCAAAGTATTGGTTTTTTTATTAGAATAATTAAGTAGATAAGCTTCATTAAATTGATTTTCAATTCTTGAAGCATAAATTGAAACACGTCCAGGAATATATTCACTCCCAAAAAATGAAGTGAAACCTGTTTGATTTTCTCGGTTTTCACTAGGGAAATGGTACGTAACACCACTGATTGATCTTACAACAAAATCTTTTCCTGAATTTGTACAGCTGATATACCAATTATCTTGAGAAATATATTTTGCTGATTGGGGGTACCCAGAAATACCTGCCTTAATTGGGTAAAAAGTTATATTTTTTTGACCAGGTAAATATAGACTAATTGGTCTTTGTCTTGAATCAACATTAGATGAAGTATTTAAAGATGAAGTTTGTGATATTCCATTTAGAAGAAATGGAGATTTTATTTTTTCAATATTGTGATAATACAGATATCCTATTATTACTTGTCTAATAACGCCATCCATCAGTGCGTTATTTGTTTGTACTGTAAAAGATGAATTAACTGCAAGATTATCTAAAACTGTACTAATATTGCCTGTCGTTAATCTTGTACCATTAATTAAAATCGTTACCTGCCCAGTTTGCAACACATTAGTTATACTTTGCCTATATTTTCCTTTTTCAGTTGTAGCCTGAGCCTGAGATATACTTAAAGCATTTACATTGTTTTTGAATGCATTAAATAATTGCATTTGCAAGTTAAAAGTAGCATTTTGCGCTTGTTGTTTATTATATTGGGCATTTGCATCCCCTGTTAAACTACCAAAATACTGCACTAAATTTATAATTGTATTTAATGTTTGATTAGCTAATGCTGCATTTGCTTGATTTACATACGTCTTTTCAATTTTATCTCTAAAACTAGAATTTGTAAGAGATGCAGAATAACTTGGTCGTCCAGAACTATTATTGGTTGCATCACCATTCTCTTCACATATGCCTGAACCACTGTCGCCTTGGAGCTTAGTTGAGGGTCCAGTCATCATCACCAATCTTGGTGACTCTAACTCCCAATTCCCCATAGAACGAAAACCATTATTGACCTTTCCATAAGAACGGGAAAGTGTAAAATTCAACCCTCGCTCGCCCTTTAAAGTAACTTCTGGAATATCATAGACAAGGTTTCCACTCATTAAGTCAACATAACCATTCGGTGTTTTTTCTTGTCCTGTATCCCCAACACTTTGATCAGAAGGAAATGAAGTCATTGCAACAGACCAGTCAATTGGTCCTGCATAGAGGACCGAACAAAATAAACTGAATATCAAACTAAGTATTATTTTCATAAGTATTTCCATTTTTATAATTAGATTGTATTTATAATTAGCGTTCTACACTAACCATACTTATATCTTCACCATCACCCCAACGATTACAAGTATTTGATCCTTCTATAAATACAGTTTTATTAGTAGCCTGAGCCATCATCAAGAGTGCTAATTGCCTTTTCCCCGCTGGGCTATTTTCATTTTTAATCACCATGTACCAATTCGTTGCGCACGTAGGTCTATTTCCTATTCGTTCACCTGAGATATATACCCAAACTAAACCATCTTCATCTCTCACGTTAATCGCCTGAACTTTCCCCTTGTATGTACTCGCTAAAGCATTTCCAACAAAGATCAATTGAAACATGATAAAAACAACGAATGATATTTTTTTCATTTTAATCCTGTTTACTTTTTCTAATAAGTCGTATATAAAAAATACATATTTTTAAGAAAAAATACAATATCCACACAATTAATTCATAATATTTATTAGTGAGGCTTCAAATGCTGAAAAAAATGATGTTGCTCTTCATACTGATGACGATTAATTTTTCATCGTTTGCTGCTGAGAATATTACATATAGAAAAATTACGAGTATTGGTTGTCACCATATTGATGGTACATGCTATGTAAGTTTATCAGGAGAACCTTTCGGCAACACTTTGAGTTGTCCATATAAAAATATAAATCAATTTCGTTTTGACGCATCTACTGTTATTGGGAAACGAACATATGCATCACTTTATGCTGCTTACTTAGCTAAAAAATTTGTTGATGTTTATTTAGACGGGTGTTCATCGGATGGAAGACCATCTATCGCATGGTATACGATTTATTAGAGGTAAAAAATGAAATACATTTTAGTTTTAATATTCAGTATGTTTTTTTGCAATCTCTCTTTCGCACAAGTTGATTGTGGACCTTATAAAGTTATGAGTATTCAAACACAAGAAACAGATTTATTAGCATTACTAAAATCCCAAAATGGTCGAGAATCATGGAGGCAAATCGGTTCATGGTCAAAACCATCAACAAAACCATATTTAGCGATTCTTATGCAAGCCTATGCAATGAAAAAGAATATTACTTTGCGCTATATTGCTGACAGTTATAATTGTGATGAAACTGACTATGTAACCGTACCGTGGATGCTAAGAATGTCATAACTTAATCGGAAAATTAAAATGAATAAAAAATTATATTCGTAATTGCCTTACTTTTATCATCAATTACTTCTGCTGGTGAAAATGTTTTAAATAGATAAATATTAGACATAGGGTGCCACATGACTGATGGAACATGTTACGTAACTCTAACTGGTGAATCATTTGGCGCATATGAAAATTGTCCAAGTAAAATGACAAATACATTTAGATTTAATAGCAGTTCAATCCATGGGCGTAGGGCTTATGCTAGTTTTTATGGCGCTTTCTTATCAAAAAAAACTGTAGAAGTTTATATAGATGGTTGTTATGAAACAGGTAGTCCAACCATTACCTATTATCACGTCAATTAAGGTAGCAAAAAAATGAAAAGAATAATCTTGTTGTTACTTATTTTGCTCAACCAATCTGTTTTTGCTGCAATGTGTACAGGACGAGTAAGTGGTGTGTCAATAAATCCGCGTACAGGTGGAGTTTTTGCCTCTAGTGTAGGAGGTTTAAGTAGCCCTTTACTGTGCAGTACATCAACAACATTAAATGAAATTTCTCCCTCAAATTGTAATAAGTTATTTGCTGTATTGCTCACCGCACAGGTTACAAAGAAATCAGTAACTTTATTTTTTTCTGGTCCACAAAGTTGCTCAGATTTTCAACCATGGACTTTAGCTGGAGGATTTTATCATTATATTTTAAACGATTAATTGACTACAAATGCATTCTAAAATTCAAACAATAACATTTAAATCAAGGAAATACAGCGATGAAGAAAATATTATTACTGGTGATTCTACTTACTCAGCAAGTTTTTGCAGCTGAAACATATGTACATGGAAATATAACCTCAATAACTAGCATTACTGAAGGATTACTTATTCGACTTGAAGAAGGAAATCTTCCCACAGTTTGTAATGGCACTCCTTACGGTTGGATGCTGATTCCTCAAACTAGTAAAGTTATCCTAGGGGTAACTTTGGCCCAATGGTATCAAAAGAAGCGAAGTGTAGTTGTCTACGTTGAACCTTATTCTGGTAATGGGTTTTGTAGAGTGACCCAAGTACAACCTGGCTAGTGAAATATATAAATTTAAGCCTTACAGATATTTAAAGATATATTTCTGATTCATCGCACTATACAAAATATTTAAATATACCCCACTTTATCTATAAAAAATTAAGTGGGGGATTTTAAGACAACCTGTTATTTAGAAATACAATTTAATTTGTATTTACGCCGAACACGCTAAAGTCTTTTCAGAAAGCTGTTCAGCCACATCTAAAAGCAACTGCTCAGTCTTAGTCCAACCTAGACAACCATCCGTAACAGATTGACCATAGGTCATATTACAAGAAATTTTCTGATTGCCATCAACCAAATGACTTTCCAACATGACACCACATACATGGGTTAAATGTCTTTCTTCAATAATCTGCTGTAAAACCAATGGTTGTTTTAAAGGATCTTTACTGCTGTTGCCATGGCTACAGTCAATCACCAATGCAGGTAATTTTCCCTGATGTTGATGACGGATTTGCTGAATCGATTCTGCATCATAATTGGTCCCTTTGTTTGAACCACGCAAGATGATATGCGCCAAAGGATTGCCCTGACTATGTACGATACACGGTGTACCTTTTTGGCTCATCGCAAGGAATTGATGCGGATGGCTTGCAGATTGGATTGCATCTAAAGCAATTTGAATCGAGCCATCGGTACCATTTTTGAAGCCGATGTTGAAAGGCATATGACTTGAAATTTCACGATGGATTTGTGATTCACTGGTCCGTGCACCAATTGCGCCCCATGCCAATAAATCATCAAAATATGCCGTTGCCATTGGACTTAAAATTTCACTGGCAATCGGCAGACCTTTTTCTATAATTTGTAAATACAGTTGGCGTGACTTTTCCAAACCCAACTGCATATTTGCAGAGCCATCTAGATTCGGGTCATATAAGAAACCTTTCCAGCCGACAGTTGTACGTGGTTTTTCAATATAGGCACGCATCACCAGAAAAATATGGTCTGAAACTTTTTTTTGTAGTTGGATAAGACGATCTGCGTATTCAAGTGCAGATTTTTCATCATGAATTGAGCATGGGCCTGTAATCACAAGCAAGCGGTGGTCTGAACCATCCAGAATGTTTTGAATTGTTTGACGTTGTTCAAATATTTGTAAGGCAAGCTTATGTTGTAATGGGAATTTTTCTTTTAACTCAACAGGCAGAGCCAACTGAGTTTCTATGGTTTGATCTTGTTGTAAAGCAATATTTAGAGCATTCATCACGTATTCCTTTGGACTCTCAATCAGTCCTAACTTTTATTTGAGCGTATGGGATCTATTCAAATGGGCAATCAGATTGTTCATTTGACCAAAGTAAAACCAATAAAAGTTACTAAAGTATACTGCGTTAAATTTCATCATGATATTCTCCAAAATCTTTAAATTAAAACGATTTAAAATCTTTAATATTAGGCATAAAAAAACCTGACCGGGGTTGCCCGATCAGGTATTAACTTGGATGGGCAACCATTTCAGTGCCCGAACGACTTCAGGCAACTATCTAAAGAATTGCCAGAAATAATAAGAAGTAGCGATTGTAGCTTGCTTTAACATCTTTATATCGTTCATAAAATCTGTATTGAATTTACAATACTCGGTGTGTCATGACTTTTCAAGCTATTTTTAAAAAAATTTTGATTTTATATAAATACCCTGAATTTGGCATATCTTTAGTAATATACATATGGTGAAACGGTAATCTCTCTAGCCAACATTTTTTTGACTTGATCTGCGGTGATCGCTGCACTAAATAAGAAACCTTGACCGAATTTGCATCCTATCGCAATTAAACTGTCTAATTGTTGAGTGGTTTCGATTCCCTCGGCAACAATATCTAAAGATAGAATTGGACCCAGTTTGGCAATTCCTTCAACGATTGCCTTGATTGAATCTTCCTCATGCATACGATTCACAAAATTATAGTCGATCTTCAGACTATCTACTGGATAATCTCGGATATGTGACATTGAAGAATGCCCTGTCCCAAAATCATCTAATGCGATACGCACCCCTGCATTTTTAAGTTTTTTTAATGCCCGAACCACATATTCATAACCACGATCTGCAAGCACATGCTCAGTTATTTCAATTTCAATCAAATGTGTCGGAATTGCATAGTTCATTAGTCGTTTAAGTAAAGTTTCAGCATAATTATCCCGCATAAACTCTACCGGAGATGCATTAATCGAAATGGGAACCACCTTTAATCCCAGACTCATCCAGTACGACATATCGGTAAAAATACGATCATGCATAATTTCACTGATTTTAGTAGCCAACTCAAAATCATTAAATGCTTCTGCGACAGTAGAAGGGAAATACACCTCTCCCTCCGGATCTCGCCATCTCAGTAACGCTTCAAATCCAATAATTGAACAATCATCGAGTTTTACTTTAGGCTGATAGAATGTTTCTACCTGATTACTCCGAATCATGTGTCGTGCAGTATGTAATTGTTTAGCTTTCCGCTGTGCTGTTTCAAACATGTCAGCCCCAAACATACGTACACCACCACGCCCACGTTCTTTTAAATCATTCAATGCCGTATCTGCACATTTTAAAAGTCCCGAACCATCTTTCGCGTCATCAGGATAAATCGAACCACCAATACTCATCCCGCCGTTTAATAGCTTGCCACTATAAGTAATTGGAGCTTCTAATTGTTTTAATAATTTTTTTGAGATTGTTTCAATTCGTTGATGGCTTTCTACTTTTTCAATCACCACTGCAAACTCATCTCCACCCAGTCTCGCAATATAGGCATGTTCATCAAGACAATTGGCTAGTCGTTTCGATAGGACCTTGAGTAAATGATCTCCCGCTGAATGCCCTAAAGTATCGTTGATATGTTTGAAATGGTCGAGATCAAGCAACAATAATCCAATTTTGCCACGGCAATCTCGGGCTTTACCAATTGAGGATTTCAGTCTTTTTTTGAATATACGACGGTTCATCAGACTCGTCATTTCATCAAATTCGCTGTTTAGTCTTAGCTTTTCTTCAGCAATGCGTTGTTTGGTAATATCTCTTGATACACACAGAATACTGGTGGTTTGTCCTAGTGCATTGACTATAGGCGTCAATATATTGTCCCAATACATCGTGACATTATTAAAAACACTCTTTCCGGCAAATCGGACATTTTTCCCTTTTGCTGCTTCTTTGATTGCCTTTTTACCCTGCTCTCTCACTTCAGGAGGTAACAGATCCAGCCATTGCATACCAAAAGCAGTGACGTTCTCCTGCCCAAGTAGTGCCCGACAGCCTGCTTTATTCATATGTGAAACAAAACCATCAGGACTAATGATTTTGATACAGTCAACACTGACATCCAACATGTCGGTATTGGCTTTTAATAGTTGTCGGGTTTCATGTAATTTTGAAAAATGCTCATGAATGTGGGTACAGGTGATTGTCCAATCGAAATATTTCTTTTGATATAACGTGCTTTGTGCAATTAACAAAAACCATTGATATTCACCATCATGTCGTTTGATACGACATTCTTGTTCAAAACGCTGACCTGTCTTTTGAGCTTTGGTCCAAATGTCATGGATAAGCGTTCTATCTTCTGGATATAAAAAATCCATCCATTGATGAACGTCAATATTATTATGATCAATTCCGAAATATTGCTTTAAAGCGGTATTAGAATAAGTTTCACCAAATTTAGTCATCCAAATTAAATGTGGAAGTTGATCTAAAGTAAACTTAACTTCATTTGAAATTTGCACACACTGCGGCTTTATAGAATTCCGAGACGAACTCACCTGATTCATATTACGATCATAAGGTAAATGAGCGCCAGCCATAGATTAATCCTATAATATCAGTGCAAATTCAATATAAACTCTTTTTCTAGATGATATATTTTAGTCACATGTTTATTTTGCGATCATTAACAGAAATGTTAAGCCTTTCATTTATCAGGAAATAAATTGAATCAGATCACACTTCAAAAGAAGAGTGTAAAATTATAGACAAAATGAGCGATAAAATCTATGTTTAAATGACTTGCTAGTTTTTTTCAACCTATCTATATCTGATTATTGCGGACATGTTTATTCGCAATAATCAATGCAAGTTTTTTATACTAATCTTGGTGCAAGCGCCTATTTTTCTGGAAAATTTTCCATCATTTAAAATAATTTAGCGGTAACTTTAGGTAACGAATCCCATTACTTTCAGCTTCCGGAAACTTACCCGCATCCATATTGATTTGAATCGCTGGAAGAATCAGTTTAGGCATGGATAAAGTTGCATCACGTTGTTCACGCATGTCAATAAATGCTGCTTTAGTAACACCTGTATGGATATGAATATTTTTTTGGCGTTGGGTTTTGATATCGGTTTGGCAGCGATAGTCTGTACGTGACTCAGAAAGATAGTCATGGCATAAAAAAATACGAGTGTCATCTGCCAGTTTAAAAATCTGCATGACAGAATCATAAAGTTGTGCTGCACTACCTTTAGGAAAATCACAACGAGCAGTACCATAATCTGGCATAAACAATGTATCACCAACAAATGCCGCATCGCCGATCACATAAGTTAAACATGCAGGCGTATGACCAGGTGTCGGAATATTGTAAGCCTCTAATTGACCTATTTTAAAAACTTCATGGTCTTTAAACAAATAGTCAAATGAGTGATGTGAGTTTAATGTTTTTATATCGACATGATAAATTCGGCTAAAAGTGTCTTGTACGATGGCAATCTTTTCACTCATTGCAATTCGTCCACCGAGCTTTTGCTTTAAGTATTGAGAAGCCGTTAAATGATCAGCATGTACATGAGTTTCCAAAATCCAGTCAACACAAAGTTGCTCTTGTTGAACATATTCAATGATGCGATCTGCATGCTTTGTACTGGTTGTCGCTGATGCTGCATCATAATCCAATACGCTGTCAATAATTGCACAACATTTAGTTGTTGGATCGGTCACAACATAACTGAACGTGTTGCTGTTTTCATCAAAAAAATCTTGAACTATTGGATTCAACACCACCTAAACTCCTGCAATTTTACGGTGAATAAGCACACCAACCAACATGGCGACAATAAAGTACATAGCCGAATAAACGCCTGCGCCAATCAAAGTAAATGCGGGGGCTGGACATATGCCTGCAATTCCCCATCCTATTCCAAAAAGCACAGCGCCAAGGATTAACTTTGTATCAATTTTCGTATTGGTCGGTAAGTCGATTTTTTCATTAAATAGTGTGACTGGCTGACGTTTTACTTTCTGAAATGGTAAAAATGCGACCATGATCGCTCCGATCATGACAAAAGCCAAACTAGGGTCCCAATGACCAGATATGTCTAAAAAACCAATAACTTTTGCAGGATTCGACATCCCAGAAAGCATCAGACCAATTGCAAATAAACCACCAAAAACAAAGGCAAATAAATTTTTCATGTTCATGCTCCCAATAGATGACGCATCACATAAACAGTGATGAATCCTGCCAGCATAAAAGTACAGGTTGCAATAATTGAACGCTTGGATAAACGGCTAATCCCACAAATACCATGTCCACTGGTACAGCCTGAACCCAGTCGCGTACCAAATCCAACCAAAAGACCTGCAATGATCAATAAAATTGGATCTGTCGTCATCATTTCAATTTGTGGATGAACAATGGAAGTATAGATAAATGGTGTGATCAACAAACCTAATAAAAACCATAAGGCTGGCGTCTTCAACAGCATTTTAGGATTTAATACCTGGGCAACCAAGCCACTAATACCAGCAATACGTCCATTTACCAGTAGATAGCCGACAACAGCCAGTCCAAGTAAAGCGCCGCCAATGAAAGCAAGGATAAAATCATGCATCGTTTTAAACCCAAACAATATATGTTTTTATAATATATATTTTTATACTTTATACAAGATCATTTTTGTATAAGGACATAAACTCCTAATCGATAGGAGCTAAAACAAAGTACAACCACATTTGCAATGGGAGTTTTTAGCTTGACTGAAAAAAGATCCTCTCTTGAACGTCAAGTGAATTCATTCAAAACTTTGTCAACAAACCATTTAGGAAAGTAATGGACAGCTGGGTTTAATTTTAATACTTCAGCATTCTCGATTTCAGCAATGAAAGATGCCCTTTCCCCTTCGCTTGAATTATCAAAAATATATGCGCGATCAGAAACTTCAATCGCTGACATCAATAAATCCAAACTCCGATGATAACGTTCATAGACCTTTTTTTCCGGAACATCATGCCCACCTGTATATACACGATACTTAACACGTGCAATATTTATTTTAGGATCTACAGTCGCAACATAGTATAAATATGTCTTGAACCCTTGACGCTTCGCTTCACGTAAAAAATCGACTTTACTGACATGCGACATTACAGTTTCAAAGGTAAAACTTATTTTGAGCTTTAAAAATTCCATCCGAATAAAATCAATGATGCGCGCACAAAGATAAGAATCTATTTCTGCTAATTCAAAAACGATCACTTGATCATTCATGATTTTGGGTTGAGAGGATAATAGTGGTACTAATTTTTCATTTCTTTTACGCTTATTTTGGTTTAGAAACCTTAATAAAGCAGAAGCTGATAAATCTGTGTGATAATCGCTTAAACGAAGTTGCTGAGTCGCATACAACTGCTTTTCCAGTTCATCAGCATTTAAATACGCTCCAATTTGATTCGGCGCTAAATAGTCTTTGATGGTGCTTTTACCTGATCCATTCGGACCAGCAAACATTCTTATTCTTGGTGGTCGCATGTAAAATTATGCCAAGACCTCTTGTTTCTTTTTACGCTTTAAAACACTACGTTTGAGTTTAGGCAATGTATATGCTGCCGATAAGTCTTGAATAACGGTTATTTCACCATGTAATTGTTGCACAAGCTGACCGTCTTTCACATAAGTGACCCCCATATCAGACAAACTCGCCTGTTTAAATGCATGATGAAATGCATCAATAGCAAGCACTGGAATCGTTGCTTCTTCACGCAATGTCGTTTTCATAACTGTAAATTGGCGCATGGAAAAATTCCCAGCCTATGTGTGCTGTTTGAGTTATCATAACATAAGCGGTATTTTTGTCTATTTATTCAACATCTTTCATACATGTCAATATACCGTTAATATTGTATCGACATCAACGCGTATATATTTATAAAATTGATTTAGAAATTCACGAAAAAACATATGTTCTAACCCATGCGACATGCTTGGACACAGTTATACTAAGCCAAACCATGATGGAACCGTTTTATGCCCAACGATCTTAAAATTGATGTCATGCGTGACTCAGCCTCATCAGTCGTTACGATCCTAAAATCTTTAGCCAATACTGATCGTTTGCTCATTTTGTGTCATTTGGCTCAACAAGAGTTGAATGTTTCGCAAATAGAAGAACATACTCAAATTAATCAACCTACACTCTCACAGCAATTAATGATGTTGCGCAAAAGTGATGTCGTTGCGACGCGCAGAGATGGAAAACAAATTTTTTATTCAATTAAAGACGACAAACTCACGACTGTCTTAAAAATGCTCTACGATCTTTACTGTCCTAAAATTTAAACATTGCAATAATTTAAAAAATTAAAAATAAAAACAGAGACTTATTGTTCAGGCACTTATTGTCGCTATTTTTCTTAGCATTTTTTCTGCATAATATATATGAAAATGTGATAATGACGATTCAATGGCTATTCCTAGATTGCAATTCAATAAAGTTCTCCCTGCTTGGCAATGGTTACAAGACTATACTGTTCCTAAATTTCGAGCGGACTTACTCGCCGCTTTGATCGTTATTGCCATGCTTGTTCCACAAGGAATGGCATATGCAATGGTTGCAGGCTTACCGCCAGTCACAGGGTTATATGCCAGTATTCTACCCATGATTATCTATGCCATTGTTGGCGGAAGTGCAACTTTATCCATTGGTCCTGTTGCACTGATTTCCATGATGACCTTTGCAACGCTTGAGCCTCTTTATGAAGTTGGCTCTCCTGTTTATATTCAAGCTGCATGTTTATTGGCAATTTTAGTCGGCATACTTTCGACCCTACTTGGCATTTTTAGGTTTGGTTTTTTAATTCGTTTAATCAGTCATCCTGTAATTAAAAGTTTTATTATCGCTTCTGCTGTGCTGATTGCCCTTAGCCAAGTCAAGTTTATGTTGGATATTCCCTTAAAATCAGGAAATATCATTGAGTTTATTCAAAGTGCCTGGCAATATCTTCGATTTACCAGTATTGAAACGCTGGTTTTTGGTATTACTGCAATACTGTTTTTGATTTATATGCCAAATGTCTTGAAGTCAAAAATATGTCACGCATTTTCAAATTCTGTGCAATTTTGGATCAAGGCACTCCCCCTTCTCTTGGTGTTTATTTCAATTGCACTGATTCATTTTTTTCATATGGATCAATATGGAATTAAAACCGTAGGTGAAATTCCTTCAGGATTTCCACCGATTGCCATACCCTACTGGAACTGGGATTTGGTGGTTCAGCTTCTCCCCGGTGCAGCCATGATTACAATGGTCAGTTTTGTTGAGTCTATCTCTATAGCTCAGACCACTGCCTTTCAACAGCGCAGTGAATTAAACAGCAATCAAGAGCTTATTGCCTTAGGTCTCGCCAATTTTAGCGCAGGTGTTACTTCGGCATTTCCTGTGACGGGTAGCCTTTCCCGGACTGTAGTCAATGCCGATGCTGGTGCAAAAACGCCAATGGCCGGAGTTTTATCGTCTATTTTTATTGTCATTGTCAGCTTATATTTTACAGGTCTATTTAAAGCCTTACCTTTGGCAATACTTGCAGCAACCATTATGGTATCGATTTGGAAATTAGTCGATTTTAAGCCTTTTATCGAAACTTGGCGTTATTCCAAAGCAGATGGAATTGCAATGTGGGTGACCTTTTGGGGAGTGTTGTGTATCGATATTTCTACAGGCTTAATCATCGGCATTATTTCGACATTTATTTTGTTATTGTGGCGGATTAGTCGCCCCCATATTGCTGTAATCGGGCTAGTTGAAGGTACACAGCACTTTCGCAACATTTCACGGCATGACGTGTTGACCAGCACCAATATTGTCTCAATTCGTATCGATGAAAATTTAACTTTTTTAAATGCCAATACACTAAAAGAATTTGTGATTTTTGAAGTCAGTCAACATCCTGAACTGCATCATGTTGTGATCAATTGTTCAAGTATCAGCAATATTGATGCAAGTGCGCTCGAAACTTTAGAAGAAATTAATAGTGAATTGAGCAAGTTAAACATTCAAATGCATCTTACCGAGATTAAAGGACCTGTCATGGATCGTTTAAGACAGTCGAATTTAATCAATGAACTGAGTGGGACAGTTTATTTAACCCATTATCAGGCGATGCATGCCTTAGATGCTAAAACTTTCAGATAAAAAATCATTTAATTTATCAACAAATTTTAATATGATTGCTGAAAAAGCTATATATTTTTTAATATCTTAATTTTTATGGCGAAAATGTGGTATTTAAGTTTTCGCTTTTAGGTATAGAATAGCCGGCTTGTTCATTGATTTTAGACCAGTTTAGGCAAAAAGGTTCAATATGTTTGCTGCCCTAGCACGTTTAAGTTTAGTTACACGTATTCTTGTTGCCATCATTCTTGGTTTTTTAGTTGCGTATTTATTCCCAAATTCAGCCCAATATTTCAATATTTTAGGCGAGCTTTTTATTAAAGCATTAAAATCTATTGCACCCATTCTGGTATTTGTATTGGTTCTCGCTTCGATCGCTAATTTTAAAGTCGGTGGCGGAGCAAGTAATTTAAGACCCATTCTTATTTTATATGCAATCGGAATGTTATTGGCTGCGATTAGCGCAATAATTATTAGTACCCTATTTCCAAGTACACTTATTTTCACTCATGCCAGTGAAGCTGCTTTGCAACCCCCTGGAAGTGTTGCGGAAGTATTAAAAAATTTACTGCTGAGTTTTATTACCAATCCCATTACAGCATTACATGAAGCCAATTTTATTGGTATTTTGGCTTGGGCTGTTGGTCTAGGCGCTGCGCTTCGTCACGGATCAGAAACGACTAAGCAAATGATTACAGATGTAGCAGATGCAGTTAACAGTATTATTCGTATTGTGATTTCATTTGCGCCAGTAGGTATTTTTGGTTTAGTGGTTGCTACTTTCGCACAAGCCGGTTTAGAAACCTTAAAAAATTATGCACATTTGATTGCAGTCCTTGTGGGAACCATGTTGTTTGTCGCATTGGTCATCAATCCACTGATTGTGGGTATTGTGATGCGTAAAAATCCATATCCTTTGGTACTCAAGTGCTTAAGAGAAAGTGGAATTACTGCCTTCTTTACCCGTAGTTCTGCAGCAAATATTCCTGTCAATCTTGATCTCGCAAAACGATTGGGTGTAAATGATACCACTGCGAATGTTGCCATTCCGTTAGGTGCCACAATCAACATGGCTGGTGCTGCAGTCACTATTACGGTACTCTCTCTTGCAGCAGTACATACCCTCAATATTCATGTTGATATTGTCACCATGGTTATCTTATGTATTGTATCTGTTTTATCTGCATGTGGGGCTTCAGGTGTTGCCAGTGGTTCTTTATTACTGATTCCAATTGCATGTGGTTTGTTTGGGATTCCTTCAGAAATCGCGATGCAAGTAGTGGCTATTGGAATGGTCATCAGTGTATTGCAAGATTCTACAGAAACTGCATTAAATTCATCTACTGATGTTATATTTACAGCAGCAATTGACCTGTCAAAAAGGTAATTTGTCGACCATATGAAGAAAAGAAGGAATTATGCCTCTTCAATATTTACCAGCCTGGATTCAGCTTGGTGCTTTTATGCTTGCAATCAATGCAGGCATAATTAATGTATTGGGCTTAATCACGGTTCTACACCAATCCATTTCTCATATGACCGGCAATGCCAGTCTGTTTGCGCAAGCATTGGTACATCAACAGTATAGTCATGTGCTTTATCTCTTACTGATTATGATCTGTTATGTACTCGGTTCAAGTTATAGTGGCTACATATTGGGTAATAGTCATTTTCAACTTGGTCGCAGATACGGCATCCCGCTGAGTCTAGTCAGTATCTTTATCTTTCTATGCTGGATCTTTATTCCCTATCACCCTCAATACGCATTACTTTGGGCAAGTGCCGCCATGGGTATACAAAATGCCATGGTGAGCCATTACAAAGGTACAATTATTCGTACCACACACCTTTCAGGTGTATTAACAGATTTAGGTTTGGCATTAGGCTACTTTTTCAGAGGGCTTGTGGTTGAAAGACGCCGGGTAACTTTGCATTTGCTGATTCTTTTTGGATTTATTCTTGGTGGAATCATTGCCAGTATCATTCATCCTTATTTACAATTGAATGCATTCCTTATCCCTGCTGGATTAAGTTTAATATTAAGCTTAGTGTATTGGTTTATTTATTTTCGACATGGCTCGAAACACAGTTAATCGTTGGTTATTATTATGGTTAAAAATGCATTACAAGCGCAGTTACTCAAAGCTGGCTTAGTTGATAATAAAAAAGCAAAGAAACTTTCTAAGCAAGCACAACATGAACAGCGTACTGGTCAGAGTAATGAAGCTGAACTGAAAGCAAAAATTGAGCAAGACAAACAGGAAAAAGTATCTAAGGACCAAGCACTCAATCAAGAAAAACAAAGAATTTTAGATGAAAAAGCATTAAAAGCATCAATCATCCAGATGATTAATCAACATAAAATCAAAGATACCGATGGCGATGTCACTTACCAGTTTATTGATGGTTCAATTAAGAAAATTTACATCAATCAACAGGTTTATAATGCTTTGGTTTCTGGTAGTCTCGTAATTGCGCATGATCACGATGCTTATGCGATTTTACCCAAAGCCTTAGCTGACCGTATCAACGAGAAAATGGCTGGCTTTATTATTGTCAATAATTCTGAAAAAAATGAACAGATAACGGATGAAGAAGATCCTTATGCCGCTTACATTATTCCAGATGATTTAATGTGGTAATTTTGGGGCAGCTTAAAACTATCTGTCATTATTTACAACATGGATTGTGCTCTAAGATCAATTGATTAGGCACAATCTTAATTTAAACTTACATAACTGAATATAAATAACATCATTTCAATTTAGCGATATGTTTAACGTATTGAACAATCACCTGCTCCGAAAAGTTGCAGATGATCTTTTCCGTCATCTCATCATTGCATCGATATAGCTTATCTTTGCTCATAACTTGCTTTTAAAGCTCATTACTCAGATGATATTTTGATCAACAGCCTCATCATGGGGTGCTGAATGCAATCAAAGATAAAAGCCCAAAATCACAAAACTGAGCAAACAAACAGTTTCAGCAATCTCAATACTCGCACCAATCGTATCGCCTGTAATACCATCAATACGCTGAATAAACTTATGTCGGAGATAAATCAGAGTCAGAATAAAGAGAATTGCAGTGGCTAAACCAACCCAGACAAAATATCCGACTGCCAATAAACTGATACTGAAGATAATGATTGACCATGTTTTTGGGATATATTGCGCAATGGTAGAACCTAAGCCCTTTTCACGAACATATTCTGTCGTCAGAAATAAAAAAAGTGGCGTTAAACGTCCAAAAACAGGAAATAGCACCAAAGCAGTATAAAGTTGTTTTTCAAGTAAAACATACAAGGCAGACCATTTAATTATACAAATGATGATCAGGCTTAATACGCCAATAGGCCCACAGGCAGGGTCTTTCATTATCCTGAGGGTATTTTCTTTGTCACCGAAGCCACCCACCCAAGCATCAGCAGTATCTGCCAAACCATCCAGATGAAGACCACCCGTTAACCAAATCCAGATTACCAAAATAAAAGTACTTAATAAAACAATGGGTAAAACATGCAATAGGCTCGCTACAGCATAAAGTACTAAGCCAATTAATAGCCCCACCACGGGATAGAATAATAATGAACAGCCATTCTGTTGTGGTGAAGGTAATGTTTTTAAGTGAACAGGAAAAATCGTTAGAAACTGCAGTGCAATAAAAAATGGAGTCATTTAACATCCTCCAAAAGTTCTAGTTGCATGGTTTCACTGTCTAGAATAAAGCGATTTAATTGCCCTAAATCAGCAGTCATTTTTAAAATATCATCTAATGATTGTTGCAGCGCCATGCACTTTAATAATTTAATTACACCGCCATGTGTAACCACCAAAGCCGACTGGCTGTTTGAAGCCAACATATGCTGTTGAATCGAATGCAATGCTTGATTGATTCGAGATTGAAAATCTAAATATTTTTCAGCATTGGGTGGCGTAAAACGAGTAGGATATTGCCAAAAATTTGCCAAAAGCTCAGGGGCGTCTGTATAAATCTGCTGAACAGAAATACCTTCCCAGTCACCAAAATGTATTTCCTGAAGTCGTTGATCTTGCAGAAGCGGAATGCTGACGTGTTGTGAAAAAGACTGCGCAAATTGTGCACAACGCTTTAAAGGTGAACTAAATATATAATCCCACTTTGTATGAACTGAGTTTTGATCTAAGAATATACTCTGGTGCATTTGCTGCCAGCCCAATTCTGTCAAATCATCATCAGTCGAACCACGCAAGGTATGACTTAACGTAGTTTCGCCGTGACGTAGTAGATCAACCCTCAGTTTCATTTATCTGCTCTTATTTTGAATATTTTAAACTTTTTCACCAATCACAGCAGCTTCAGCAAATGTTGCCATATTGTTATGTAAGCTACATGCGAGTTTGATAACCCCTAGTGAAGCCCCTGCTCCACTTCCTTCACCCAAGCGCAAATTCAATTTTAGTAATGGATCAGCATTAAGTTGTTTTAATATACGCAAGTGACCATATTCAGCAGATTGATGCCCAAACAACATCCACTGACGAACTGCAGGATTCAACTGAACTGCCACCAAAGCTGCAACAGAACTGATAAATCCATCCACAATCACAGCCAAACCGAGCTGAGCACAACGAATATATGCACCAACCATTGCTGCAATTTCTAAGCCACCCACTGCACAAAGCGCCTTAAATACATCACTTTTAACATAATTTTTATGCATTTCAACAGCATTTTTAATTATATTTTTCTTGTGGATCAATTGTTCTTCTCGAATTCCTGTCCCTACACCAGTTAATTGCTCTGCCGGTTCATTCAATAAAAAGCTTGCCACGGCGGATGCAGCACAGGTATTCCCGATTCCCATTTCTCCAGCAATGTAAATCGAAGCATGATTGGCAAGGGCTTTTTCAACACTTTCACGTCCTAAATCCATAGCCTGAGCACATTGTTCTTCAGTCATCGCCACTTGTTTTGCAAAGTTTGCTGTTCCTGGCGCAATACAGTGACGTTCAACGCCTTGATATTCATAAGCATCTCCAACCGTGCCACAATCAATCACTTGCAATGTTGCTGAATATTCTTTGGCAATCACACTGATGCATGCACCGCCTGTGGCGAAATTTTGCAACATTTGACGTGTTACCGCTTGCGGATAGGCAGACACATTTTCTGCCATCACCCCATGATCACCTGCAAAAATTGTAATCCAAGGATGCTCTACCTGTGGTTTGGAATTGTTTTGTAGACTTGCAAGTTGCACAGCAACATTTTCTAGTGCAGCAAGCGAACCTGTCGGCTTGGTCAATTGGGACTGACGCTCTTCTGCCTGTTGTTTCATCTCGGCATTTGGAACTTTGCATGCTTCTAACCACCAACTCATTGTTTTTCTCCATTTCAATCATTTTAAACGTATAAAAAAATCAATTAAATATATGATTTAAAACAATATAAATCATAGACTTTCACCTTTTAAAACCATCGGGAAACCAGCAATACAAAACACAACTCTATCGGCGAGTTGTCCCAGCTGTTGATGTAAACGCCCCGATTCATCGACGAATTTGCGAGTGATTTCTCCCATAGGAACAACTCCAAGTCCGGTTTCATTGCTTACCAATATCACCTGAGACTGCAGTTTAGGCAGAACTTGTAATAGCTTTTGACATTCCTGAATCTGTAGATTTTGATCATCATGTATTAGTAAATTACTCATCCACAATGTTAAACAATCAACCAGAATCAACTGTCCTTCTTGATCATTTTTTTTCAATGTATCGGCAAGATAATATGTTTCTTCAATCAATTGCCATTCACTTGGTCGTTGCGACTGGTGATGGGCAATACGCAGTTGCATTTCTTCATCCCAAGCTTGTGCTGTGGCAATATAAATCACATTTAACGACGTTTCTTTTGCAATCTGTTCCGCAAGTTTACTTTTTCCAGAACGTGCTCCACCCAAAATTAATTGCAGCATGTATTCTGCTCCAAAGATGCATTTTTAGTATCTGAATTGATTGAATAATAGTCTAAATCAAATAATTTACCCTGTAGATGTTTTGCTTTATAAAAACCAAAATGCAGTTGATCTACCGTGATTTCAAACTGTTGTTGCTGTGTCATTTCAATCTCTTCTAAAATTTGTTGTGAAGGAAATTCTGCATTGTAAAGACCTAGCGTAATGTGTGGACAATAATTTGTCGGTGCAATTTCACGGGTAGAACTGGATAAAATCGTTCTTATATTACTTAGGCTATTTTGATCATCTTCAATATCAACAAATAAAGCGCTGCTGAAACTGTTTATCTTGCCTGTCTTGAGTTGAAATGCTTGAATATTGCTTTTCTTTAAATCCTGTAGTTGCTGTTTTAATTGTTTGAGTTGAAAATCATCATTAAATTGCGGAGATAGATCTGTTAAAAAACCACAAACATATAATGTGATATGAAACTGTCGCGTATTAGGTTGAAATAAAAACTTTGAAAATTGCCGTCTTAATTCATTTAGGTAATTGAGCAATTCCGGATGATTAATTTCAATATACCACAAAGCATAATCTTTCCTCCCTTTATGCCACTCAGGATAATCATGCTTTTGTGTTGCTATCGTTAAGCTTTGGGAATGTAAAAACACAGTCAAATTCACATTCATTTTAATTGTTCTATTAAAGCATGGAATGAACTGATTTAATTACTAAATTGCATGAGTGTTGTTCAATTAAAGGGAGACCTGTATCTCCCTTGCATCAAAAAAGCAATTTATTGAATATTATAGCATTGTTTAAGCTTTGAATAATCATAGTAGTAACTGTTGACTTTATAACGCGCATAATCACAGTCTTTTTTAAAACTGGTCTCTTTCTCATTGTATAACATTTTCAATAAGGTTCGACCTTGTGAGTTTTGGTAAATATCCCACTGTATGTTTGCAGCCATTGGGGAAATAACTTCACCGCGCCATGTGCTGTTATCGTAATTAAAGGTCTGTGAAAATGGCACAGATTGCATCATGCCTTTTAGCTCTAGACTGGTGGCTAAAGGAATAATAATTTCAGCATGTGCAAAACGGAGCACGGCAATATTCTTTTGACGCTTATTGATCACATCATCGACTTGTTTAAATAAATCTTGTTTAAGTGACCGTGCAATATCGGTGGTAATCGCTTTACCGGCATCAAAACTTGGTCCTTTACTATAGAAATCACCGGCATCGTTATATTGGGCATAAAATTTGGCGGCATCGATTGGCATATATTTGTTAAAATCTGTAGCGCCTAACTCGTCTTGCATGCCACCTGTAATTGAATATAACTCATATAAATAAGCCGCGGCATCCACTGCACTTGCAATGGTATTTTTGCCTTTACCTTTTTCAGTGATTTGCTCACCTTGAGGACTGGTCACAGTAAACGACCCTGTATTGCTAAAGGTATAACCGCTTTGACCTATTTTTTGAATAAACGCTGCTTTAAAAATAGGCGTTAACACCGTTGATGCAATTTTTTGAGCATTATTGTCGACACTCAATTCTTTAAGCTTTTGTTTTAAACTTAGATCATTTTCTTCAAAATCTTGATATTTCAGGCTTGCATCATAGACTTGCTTTTCTACATCCGTTTTGATGTTGCTAAGATCATCCTGTGTATTCAAGCTGTGAAAATATAAGTTAAAGCGACTTACACCACCATCAGCAATACTGGGTACAGATCCACTGCTCAAGCTTTGATAACTTGCGGGTGTAATCGAATCCTTTAAGTTCGGTTGCTGTTTTAACAATTCATGGGTAAAAAATTTAGCACTGTCTACGGCGCGATCCACGCCTGAACTGACAATTTGAATGCTTTTACCCTGTTGATTGGCTTGAATAAACAAGTCAGGTAAACGCTTTAACAGTCGATCTGCAATTCCACGATGTTCTTTAATCCCTATCGATGATTCATTGCCATATCCGTATTGGCGGATACCTTCGACCCTATAACCCAATAAAATATTGGCTTTCATCATTGCTTCCAGATCAGCACCGAGTTTTTCACCTAATGGCGTTAAAGCATTTTCTTGTTTGGCTTTTAGCCACATGTTGTAAAGTGCTAGATCATATTTAATACTCGATAAACCACGTGAACCATGTCGTGCAACAAGTTCAGTAAAAACTGCCTGATAGCCAGCAGGTTGAGCCTCATAAGTGCTTAATTTCTGTTGTGGTAAATAAGGTTGTTTGGTCTGCAAATATAGAGATGTAGCTGTTTGTGGTGGTGTAGCAGAGTTCTTATTGTCCGTATCATCATTACAGGCAGTCAGGAATAAACCAGAACTCAAACATATAAATATAGAGTGTTTAATTTTTAAATTTTTCATCAGCACAGTGTCAAATTGGACTAAATGCCGAAGAAACTAGTTCAATAATATGACATTGGTATGACTTTAAAGAAATTTCATCATTCTTGAAAACTTGTATAATCATGTTTAAGTACGTTATTTTGTGAAGAGTTTCAATTGATTTGTACAGGCGGCACCGTAATTTTCACGGACAAAAAGTAGTAAAAAGCGCTATCTCTGTCAAAGCGGAATCCATATCCTCAAGGACCAAAGGCAGCATCCCTACCGCCAAATGCGACTGCAATTTCAGCTAAAATTGACTGATGGAAAAGTAAAAGAAATTTTGTCACTTGATTACTATTAAATGAATAACCTTAATTGACATTATTTCTCTGCATTGCATTTAAAAACAATAAAATAAAATAAGAACAGTGCAAAAATGCCAATCAATAAATAATATGGGAAAATAATATTGAATTGATACAGTGCTGTACTCATTAAAGGTGCAATCACTAAACTCAACGCCTGCACCATCGTGCATAAGGCTGCTATTTTTGTTTGCTCTGCCAGTGGCACGGATTGTGAAGCACCTGTAGTAAATGCAGGCATTAAACACGCTACGGCGATTCCATAAAAAATATAAGCAAGCTGAAAGACAATAATCTGTTGGGTATAGATCGACATCAGCAACCCGATCAGCATTGCTGATAATCCAACCAATAAAAGGCGTTGTAATGACCATTTCAACCATTTAGAAATTGCCACCTGCATGCTAACCAGTGCAATGCCAACAATTAATGAGCATTGGGAAAAATACAGCGCACTTTGTTCGATACTAAATTTGAATTTGTCTTGAATATAGAAACCAGCCGTTAGATTAAGGGTAACAATCGCAATATATAAACTAAATCCTAAAATCAGCCATACCAAGGCATTGTTTAATTTATGCTTATTGTTAATCTTTGCTCGAGGCTGATCATTGAGATCAAGTTGTTCGCAGGCTGAATCTGTATGGTCTTGAAATGATTTTTGTGGATGCTCGACTGAAATGTGGTTATTTTTTTGATAAAAACATACGATCAATATACTCAAAATTGCCAGAATCGCCACAGCCAGCCACATGGGAAGCAATATCCCATAAACGATCAATAATGTGGTTAGGAATGGTCCTAAAATTAAACCCAAGCTATTGAATGCACCAAATTTTGCCATCATTTGACTACGTTGTTTTTCTTCCGCATAGCGTGTCATCACATAACTTTGTAAAGCAATCTGCGGCATTGCCATAAAAATACCTGTACTGCTACGACTCAATAACAGTAAAGTAAATAACAGCCCCATCGGTATTGCATAGCTCAGCCCATAACTGAGTACACCTGAAAATAGTCCCCAAGTGATGGTCATCCCAATAAAACCAAGACTGAGTAAACCATACTCTTTCTGTAATTTGGTTTTTTTAGAGATCCACATTGCCGTTAAACTCATTAATAAGGCACTTGCGGACACCAATAAGCCTGCCTGAAGTTCTGACATTTTGAGCTGTCGAATCAGAGGTGCAAGTAAGGGTAAAATCATCGAAAAACTCATGCCATTCGCCAAACTTGCCAACAACAGAATCGTATTATTTTTATTCATATTGACCTTATTCAAATAGCCCAATGTACTGAGATTAGATTTTTTGAGACTGAGACGCATTTCTATGCATATTCAATAAAAAAGCCTCTTATAATGCGTAAGAGGCTTGGTTTATCCATCAATACTTTAAAGTATAACTCAAACCGTAGGTACGTCCTTGTGCCGGTAAGCTTGATAGTGCGCCATACACAGATGATACAGCTTGACTATAGACCGATTTATAATCTGTATTCCAGACATTATAAACACCAAACCCAAGTGTTCCTGGTCCAACTTTGGCATTGGTAATCACATCCATTGTGGTAAATCCTTTAATTTCAGCTGGTGGGCGTGTTGAACCACTTTCAATCGCATCTTGCCGCGCTTTGTCTGTGCCACCTATTGCTAAAGCTTGGATACGTACACCAATTCCATCATCAAACTGCCAATCTGAATAGACTGTTCCTTTTAATGGGGCAATGCGAATGGCATCCAATTCCTGCCATTTGCCTTGAGTATTCTTATATTGCCCTGTGGTATAGGCTGCTGTTCCGCCGACAGTCCAATTCGATGAAACTGGATAAGAGAGATTGGCTTCAGCACCATACACACGTTCGTCTGTATCAATTACCTCTATAGCATAATTCGGTGGTCCAAATTTCAAACTCTTGTCTGAGTCATTGTAAAACGCAGTAATACCAGCATTTAAGCCTTTAGCGCTTTGAATTCTCCACCCCAATTCATAGTTATTGACTTTAATTGGATCAATTGTCTGGCTATTCACCACAAAGTTAGCGGGTACATCACGTAGCATACGTTGGATGTCTGGTAAATTTGAACCTTGTGAGAAATTGGCAAAAACCTGTTGCGCATCGGTCAGATGATAGACAGCACCAATATTAAACAGGGTTGCATCATGTTTGACCGTACCACCATTTAAGGTCTTCGCCTGATATGTTGGAACAAGATCAGCCACAACTGCTTCAGTATAAGGTGTTGAAGCATCTACATCACTCTCAACACGTTCATAACGTACGCCTGCCTGTATATCAATACGATCGCTGATGTCCAATTGACTTTGTGCAAAAAAGCCTAATTTACTGGTTTCTACATCAGGACCGAATTGATAGCGCTTAAGCGGTTTAAAGGATAAACCATTACTCGCCATAAAAGTCGCTAAATCATAACGTTGCATATCCTGAAGATCTTGCTCATTTTCATAATCTACGCCATAGGTCAGCCCCAGCTTACGACCTTGTAAATTAAAATCCTTTTGTAAAGCAAGTCGAGCCCCCCACACATCAATATCAGTATCAGATTGATAGACTAAATACGTGCTGCCTGGCGCTGGCAATGCTGTATGAGCAATAGGATTCACTGCCGGATACCAACGGGCTTTCTCATTACGATAGTAGGCTTCCGCATTTAATATCTGTGTAAAGAAGTCATCATTTTGATATTGGGTATTAAAACTATAGCGTTTGGTTCTTGGCTGATCGTCGAGCAGTAAGCCTTTCACGGCTTTTTGGCTTGGTTTCGCACCAAATAAGACCGCAAGCCCGGGACCATAGTCTGGACCATAATCACTGTCTTGTTCATCATTGTAATATTGACCACCAAAACTGAGACTTTGACCATCTGCAATTTTCCATGTCAAACGTCCATTCACATCGAAGGTTTCGGTATCTTGGCGATCTGTCTGTGCAACTTCAGGTCCGACTCGATCCCCATGACTGTCTTGAATTTCTCCACGTTTAGCATAGCCGATACCCAGTGTTCCCTTTAAAGCATCCTGATTGAATGAAATACTTTGTGAGGCTTCATAAGCCATTGCATCACTTTTAAAATTATTGCCAGAAGTGACACCGACTTTGGTTTCAAAACTTAAAGGTGCTTCACCACCATTTTTGGTGATGATATTAATGATCCCACCTGTTGCGCCGGAACCATAAATACTGCTTGCACCTGAAACAACCTCAATTCGCTCAATCATAGATGGACTAATGCTATTGAGTTGTCGTGAACCATCCCGATAACCAGTTTGAGGGACGCCATCAATCATGTATTGCACTACCCGACCACGCATCGTCATACCGTAGTTTGATGTTGTACCTGTATTCGGCGTTAAAGAAGGTACCAACAAACCTAAAATATCCGCGGTACTTTTACCCGCATTTGCCTGTTTTTCGATCTCAGCATGATCAATGCTGTACACTGTTCCAGCGATTTCGGAAATACTTTTTGCAGAACGTGTTGCGGTAACAACGATAGGTGCCAAGCTTTTCACTTCTGATACGGTATCGTCATTATTATTCGCAGGCTCTTGTGCATAAAGTTGAGTACATATGGCCAGACTTAAACAGGTCAAGGGAATGTGTATCGATTTTTTTCTCATATGTTATCCTTCCGTAATCTTTGATTTTGGATTTATTTGCGATTTTGAAATAATGAGATGCGATAAAATTACACTCATTACAGATGCAAAGGCCAGTACAATATAAAAATTGCCATAGCCTAATGATTTGGCCAGAAAACCTGAGCCTGCCCCACCAATGAAATAGACCAACAATTCAAAACACACCAGAATTGTAAAATCAGTTCCTGCTTGTTCTTTTGAACTGTTTTGCATGAAATATGCATAAAGCGAAGTCATTGCTATATAACGAATTGCCAGAAAAGCAAGGACAAAAAGCCCCAGTAATAAATGCCACTGGTTTAACCAACCGAGTAAAATAGCAAGTCCTAATAATCCGTAAATTAAAGTTCTGAGCCATCCTGCCCAAATCAGCAATTGTGTTGCCTTTATTTTTTTGAGTAAAACTGCAGCTGAAACTGCAGCCAATAAGCCTACCCCAGCCCCCACTACAGACATCAGTACACCAATCTGTGACAACGACCAGTGTTGATCGATGAGCATTGGGTTAAGCATTGCCATTGCAGGTGCTTCGACAAAGCGATAGCAGACAATCAACAATAAAGCCCAACGAATTTCTGGTCGTTTAAATGCGCGAATCAGGCTTGGCGGATTCTGCGCAATATGGTCTTTCGGTTTTTCTTTGATCTGAAATACAGCCAGCATGGTTAAAGCGGTCATGACCGCTAAACACGTTAATGCAGTTTGCCAGCCATAATATTGATAGATCCATAATGTCGCAGCGCCACCAATCATACTACCGATGGCAACACCAATACTTTGTGCCATACTGCCAAAACGATAATCCTGTTCCGAGAACGCTTCTACAGTATATCCATCAATGGCAATATCTTGGGTCGCAGCAAAAGTTGAAATCCAGAGTCCAATTACTACAAATACAGCCAAGCCGTATGAAAACTGGGTAAATGCCAGTGCCAATACCCCAAGCACCAAAGCAATTTGCGTAAACAGCAACCATGTTTTCCGTTTACCTAATTTTTGAACATATATTCGATCAATCAACGGTGCCCAAAAAAACTTAAACGCCCATGGAATATATAACAGCGACAACATTCCAATCCAACGTAGATCTACCCCTTGATGCCTTAAAATTGCAGGCAGTGCCACATTGTAAAAATACAAAGGCAAAGCGTGAGCCAGATACAGAACAATTACAACACTCAAACTCAATACTGAAATCTGCTGCGTCATTGCTGTAGGTTTTGAATTCTTTATGTTCTGCATATCCACCTCTGCACCGCCCACTGCAGAGCATCACAACGATCCAACGTAACATAATAAGGAACGCGCCAAGCCACATGTAAAGCGGGTGAATTCAAGCGTTGTTGATCTGCATCATCCAACGCAATCCTCACCAAGCCCACACAATATTTAAAAAAATTGACTTTGTTTTTTTTATACCAAGCCGCTTGAACTTGGCGATATTCCTCTGGGAAAGTCGTACCATCTAGACTTTGCATCACCAGTGCAAAATTCTGTTGATGATGCAAAAAGTTTTCAACTTCAGTGAGCCACTGCTCAAACTCGGCAATTGATACATCTTTTGAAAACGTCATATCCATAATTTGAATATGTGTAGACTGGTAACTCATATGGAGGGTTCAACTCGCTCTGTTTGGTTTGGAAATTTCTTTTGCGCAAGATACTGCTGAGACTGCGTTAAATAATCCCCAAATTTTTGATAAAAGGTCTCTCTAAAACAATAATACAGCATGGCATCTTTCTCAGGCATTGGAATTATACCCTGAGCTTCATAGCACATGTCTTCTACTACTGCTGCATAAGGTTTGACTTTAGAGTCAGGTTCACCCACGATTTTCAATGAGGCTGCATTTTCAAAGATATAAAAGCTCAACAAACGCATCACTGCTCTCAGATAACCTTTACCAAATGCTGATTTTTCACCAAAAAGCAGATGCCAACCTAAATCTAATTCATGTCCCTTATAATAACGCCCCAATCTATCACGTTTTCCTTCATAAATTTCGCTATAACCTACATCTTGTCCGTCTACACCGACGATTAACAAACGATGATGGTCGTCAGCCAGTTGCTTTTCAAAATACACCTTGAGTTCCAATTCAGACTTATTCAATTGCCACTGCGGAATGACATGGGGTTCATGCATCCACTTGTGTAACAGTGCCATATCATCAGGATATTGCACCTGGCGCAGGTAAAACTGTGTCCCATTTTCATAATACTCATAAAAATCTGGTAATTGCTGTGATAATGTTTTCATTGATGTCACCTTGATAAAATGTATTGCTTCAATATTTAAGATTCAATTTGGATACTATGCAGACAGGCTAGCTGAATGCTTTTGAGTGAAATGCTGTTGTTGCAACTGTTGTTCCGCCCACTGCTGCAATGTGGTTGGACTGACAGGATTTGCGATCAAATCCAAAAAAACAGGAACAGGACGTTCAGCTTCATCGTTATAGCTGGTGGTAAACAGACGCACGCGGTTTAGACAGATCTTGTCGTACTGGCTTCTAAACATTGCAAATTTGTCAATACGTGCCGATAGTTCAGGATGCTTTTGATGAAACTCAGCAATCACATCCGAAATTGTTTGCCAAAATTCCACTTCGCTATGCGCGGGGAAGTCCTGTAAAAATACATTACAGATATAACGGTAATGCACCATGAATAAGCCTGTAAAAATAAAGTGACTGAGTTCCAAGGCTGAATGGCGAAGTAATATTTTTCCTTCTTCTGGCAGTCCGGACAGTTCTGGGAAATCTTCATCCACTAGGTTGATATCATCAATAAAGTCTTTTAATACCATTGCTTGAGGTCTACCATTTTCATGGATCAGCATGGTATTTTCACCATGTGGGGAAAACGCTAGACCATATTTATACAAACAAATCAGTAAGGGCGTTAAACTTACAACGGCAAATTGCTTTAACCACGCCAATGCTGTCAATCCCGAGGCTTGAATCAGCACCTCAAGAATAGATTTACCGTGAATATCTCGATGTAATAACGCAGCTTGAGATAGCACTTGCTGATGATCTTCGACAAAAGGATCTATACTTTCTCGCCACAGGCAACCAAATAATTCCTTGAATTGATAAGGTGCACCTTCGATTTGATCATAACAAGGCTGCTGTATGGTCAATGTTGCGACTTCACCGAGAAACACCACACCAGTATTTTGTAAATCTGTATCTTCATCGAGCAATTTTTTTAGCCAAGCTGTAACTGCAGGTGCTGCAAGGTTTCGTTTCGACGGCAAACCTCGGTAAACTGCTGTATTAAAAATACTCACTGGCAGTTTAATGTAATGACGTTGTGTGTTTGATGTATTGCATAATGTCCGAATGGACTGCATTGGGACATAATCATCTTGGCCAATATCAAGCTCTACAATTCGTTGATGGACAATTTCATTGCTATAAGTCGGTACAATCCATTGATGCCATTGCCAAGCATGCACAGGAATTAAAAAATAGTCTTCGGCATTTAAATTCAGGCTATGCATTTTTTCACGGAAGCGATCAAGTTCCTCAGCATCAAATTCATGCCGATATAGATCTATTGCTTGCCATTCATTGGTGGAACGAAACTCCGCCAAATCAGCATGTACAGCCAACCAAAGTAGTTTTACTCTGGGTGAAATTTCGGGGGCTGCACTGAGATAGTCATCATAACCGAATCCCATACGTCCCTTACTCATGATGAGCCATGGATGTCCACGTAACATACCTTCAATGCTATAGTGTGGTTCAGTCAATACAGCTGAGCTCGTTAAGCGGTTTTCATCAAAGACATGCGCTTCTGCAAGCCAGGTATTATTCATTTCTTTGATCAAATAGGCTTTGGTAAAGGGTTTTACTTGGGCTTGATTTGAAAATGCTGCTATGAATTGGTGTAAATTCCAAGCAACTTCAATGGCGTCTTGATTTACATTGCGGACAGAACCTTCTTCAATCCACCAATGTCCCAGTAGATATTGTCTGCCATTAAACTGATAGCACTGATCATCCAGAGTGATCTGGAATAAATTGCCTCCCATGTGGTCTGCCTGAATAATTTCCTCATATAAAAATTCAGCAATTGCCATTTCGATCAGGCGCTGTCCTGCACTACGCCACTGCTTCTGGTTAATTTTTAATTGGGCAAAATTCATATGCTTTTCTCAATATTTGAATATCGTTGTTGGTTTTGTTTATGCTGCGCACATTGCGGTAAAGTTGCTGATGAGGTTTTCAGGTTTTTTGCCGAATGCTCAATCTCTTTAGTCGGTCTGTAAGACTGTATCGCTGGATTTTTTGGAATCACTTGAACCTGTGGATTGTGGAAAGGATCAAAATGTTGAAAACATTGCGATTGCTCAGGAAGATCATACAAGGCATAACCGCATAGCTGATTGGCAATCGTTGCTGCACGATATGCCCCCAAGCCCAAGTCTGGTGTACCGACACCGTGACTGTGCATTTCCATATTTTGTACATAGATTTCGCCTACACCTGTATATGCACTACGATAGTCTATAGTGATATCCCAATGTCCTTGTGCATTGGTCTGGATCAGCGGTTTAATATGTTTGAGGAACTCAAACTCTGGACTCATATAACCTGTCGCACAAACGACATAATCACTGTCAATGCTGAAATGATTTAAGCCAACACGATCCTGAAAAATCAGTTTGATTTTCCCCTCAGATGTCAATGCTGCATCTATTAAATTAGACTGACTATGTAAATGTGTCGCCAGCTGTTGATTGGCAATATTTCGATGGTAAAGTTTTTTATAGATTTCTCGAATGGTCTGGGCACTAATACCTTTATAGAGATATGCCTGTTTTCCTAATTGCAAATCCTTATTTAAAACATCAAATTTATAAAAATGCTGAATATAATCTGGACTGAAATGCTCTAAACCCAAAGGCGTATATTCCATCGGGAAAAAGCCATTGGCACGTGTCAACCAGTTTAGGTTGAACTGAGGTTTAGACACTTGATCGAATCGGTACTGACGATCAAATAAATCCAAAAAGATTTCAGCTGCTGACTGCCCAGAACCTAGAACCACCACATTGCCTTGTAAATCTTGTTTTGAATGCTCAAGATAGTCTGCTGAATGCTTGCAGCGTTCAGGGTGCTCATGCATGAACTTGCGCATACATTGCGGTACATAAGGAGCGTTACCAGCCCCCAATACAAGATTTCGACAATTGTAACGTTGTTGAATACCATCTTGATGCACAGACACCTCAAAGCCATAGCTTTTAGGAATAATATCCGTCACTGTCGACAAATACTGAATACACTCAAGTTGATCCGCCACCCATTGACAATAATCGTTATATTCCTTACGTGGAATATGGGGCTGTTCAAGAAAATAAAACTTGTATAAGCGTTGTTGATCTTTTAAATAATTGAGAAAACTAAATGGACTGGTTGGATCTACCATGGAGACCAAATCTGCCATAAATGGAACCTGCAACAAGGTATTCGGTAACTGCATCCCCGCATGCCAATCAAACTGCTGCTTTTTTTCGAAAAAGAGATATTGCAAATCAGATTTTTTATGTAACAGGCTGGCCAGACTTAAATTAAACGGACCTAAGCCAACAGCAATAAAATCAAGCATAGATGGCATCCTTCTGTTTAAGACATAGAGGATTGGGCAATTGGACATACACTGATTGCTGTTCAACGGGAGCGATCAGCTCATCCAATTCATATAAACGCGTCAGTAAATTACCTTTATAAGGCAACGTTGGCTGATATAACAAAGCGTGCAGTAAAGTACTTTCAGGATATTGTTTGAGCAAGTCAGATAATTTATCCTGCAGCACATGAATGAGTCTTTGCTCAGAAATACTGCCTGTTGCACCGATTGCATTGATAATGCCGAAAATAGTATTGCCAAAGAAATAGTAGCTAAACCGTTCATCTACAAAAGACTTCGGTCCAACAGCATGTGCTTTTTCATCAAGCTCAGGAAATTCTTTTAATATTTCAGTCGCATATTCTTCGATATAGTAAAACCCCTGATTGTCTCTTAACCATAAATTTTTAGGATAGGCATTTTCCAACTCAACCAAGACATTCTGTTGATGTGATTCAAATGCCATGCCGTAACGATGATAGAGATACATCATGGGCACTAAACTGATTTCCAAGAACTGCTTGAACCAATTTAATGCAATTTGTTCAATATTGTGCTGAGGTTCAGCTTGAGCAATTTCTTCAAACAAATGATCAAAACGATTTAAATCCTTTTCAGGATGATCCTGACATAAAGATGCAATACAGGTGACCTGCTGCTTTTTGTCAAAAGGTTGATCTCTGAAAATACAGATGGTTTCATTGACAATACTTTCTCCCAGCTTCAACGCAGTCCATGCCGGATCGTTAACCGCTTTAAGCGTAGGACAATGTTCAACAATCGACTGCCCCATCGGCCCATGCCACAAGCGATGGGTCATTTCGCCACGATGGCACTCTTTGGCTAAATTGATGCGGATTGAATTGGTAATCATTACTGACAAGGACGGCTTGACCATCCACGGCGCGGCATAACTGGCTAAAGTTCTTACTGAAGTTGTAGCTGAAAACTGCCAAGCTTTTTCACCAAAATCGATCAATTTTTTTTTGGCTGTTAACTCCTTGTACCAGTCTTTACTTTGTAAATATCGCGCTTGCCAAGGATGTAGAGGCAGTAACTTATAGCTTGAATAGGTATTCAGTAATGTGATTTCAGCTTCATTTAAATACCATTGTATCTTTTGCTTGAGTTGTGATGTGATGTTCTCTTCACAAGAAGCATTGCTTTCAGCGACATATTCTGGTGCAACCAACCAGTAGTACAACTGGGTTTGACCTTGATGTTCAGGAGAAAATTTCCGCCAGTCTTCATGTATAAATCCCAACCTACTTTTAGGTGCGGGATGCATGCTGTGCCCTAGAATTAATGCTTGTTCTGATTGAATGAAATCCTGTTTTGCCTGAATCAAGCGATCAAAATCAGGCTCTCGATGTGTTAAAAACTGAAGCAATGCATCTCGACTTTGAATCCACTTTTCCACCAGTGATGCGCAATCCAATGTTTGCGAAGCGTTTTGTACCAACTCTTCCAACAGTAAGCTGACCATCGCAATTGCACTAAACTGCTGTAGTTGTCCTCTAATAAATAGTTGTGGAAGTCTGGCGATTCTATGTCTGCCAACAAAACTGCGATATGACAATGGAACAAATAATTGAGATTGAATTGATTCCAAAGGAATTACTAACAACGTCAAGCCTTGGCTAAACGTGAGTTGAGTAGAATTTTGTTGATATTTTTCAAGTAAAATTCCACTGCCTGTTTCTTGTGAGTATGCATTGATTAGGTGCTGCATCGCCAATCGGCTGGCAAGCTCTTTCATCTGACCATATCCTCTATACAAGACTTTTTACTGCACTAAAAAGTTCTAAATTTAATTTATGTTTTTTCTTGGATCATGCTGTCATGCCCAGCACAAATCGATCTTAATGTTAATAATTCTCATTTAAGAATGCAATTTTGTATTTTTCATGTATTAGGATAGTTAATTTGATGATTTTATGAATTTTTATCGTAAATCGTATTTTTTCTGAACATCCCTATCTTAAAATTTTTAATGGTATTAAATGATAATATTCTCATTTAGGATTGAGAGATTTCATGAAAATTTTCATTAAATTGCATTATTTAAGTTATTTCGTGCTTAATATCACAAATTAGCTTAAAAACAGAAAATTATCAGGATAGAAATTAGGAAGGTGTTTTTAGTGTAAAATTTAATTTATGTTTATCTAAGAAATAGTTCTATTTTTAACATAAATTTAATCAGTAGTTTTAGATAATATTCAATATTGTATTGCATAAAAAAACCTCCTTAAGGAGGTTAAAATTTAAATAGAAAACATTATTTAATTTCAATAGCACGAGCCATAATGCTTTGAGATATGTCTTGTTTAAGTCTAACGATAAGTGTTTTATCTGTAGCAACTAAACCTTCTTGGTCTAATACAGCAGATACATCTTTTGGCGTTAATGTATACATTGCACCTGTAGCAGGATCCACAATCAGTACTCCGATCAGCCCGAACCCACCAAAAACAATATTACCAAAATACCAACCGCTAACTTTTGCTTTTACTTCTATAGTTTTAGGCTGAAAACCTTCTTTTGTAAATGTTATATTGTAGATTTCACCTTTAAAATACCCAGCACTCTTGTTTAGAGTAACTGTGACTGGGGTTTGTCCAATATGTACCTTTTCTCCTTTCCTGTTGGTTATACTAATTTGACTAGCTTCAGGAACACTTTTAAAAGAAAGTGTTTGAGTTGAACCTGAGATGATACTTGCACATCCAGTTATTGACAATGAAAAAACCAGTGTGGAAATTTTAAAAAAATTATTCATCGAAATCATGTGTTGAGTTTTGTAATATAATATAACCCACTATATACATAATTTTACATAAGTAAATATAGTCTTGATTTCATTCATCATGTTTATTGTATTGTATTGCAGTATCCTAGATTTAAATTCACTATAAAGATCAAATTCAAACACTTTGTCCAATCTTGGCAATAGCATTTACAAACTACATCCAGAATAAACAATACGACATGACTGCTGATTGCTTAAAGAGCAAAACAATAGTGCAGCATCCTTGGCCTTATCCTCTGAAACATTATATTTTATTTCCGATTTTTGCCCGCCATTGATTGGATCCGCCACGGCAACGCAACCATTTTTATAGGTATGCGTAAGCTCACACTTTTGTACAGCATGCTGTTGACATGCTTTTAATGCATCAGCTTGCGCCTCATCTTTAGCTCTATGGTTTTTTGAAAAACCAACCGAACGCCCCTTTAATTCCCTGCCTTTTTCTTCAGCAATTGCTCCCCATAAGTTTTCAGCCATAGGATACAGTGCTGGACTTTGATTATAATTTCCACCGCCTCCACCTGAAATCGGCGCACAGCCTTGAACACCTTGCCCACCAACTGGATAATATCCCGAAGGACAATTACCTTCAGCATGAGTATTGGAAATTCCTAAAAAAATTAAGAGACTGATAAAAATAGGAAATTTTAAAATCTGATGTTTGGTTATGATCACTTTATCTATTCCTTTGGGAAGTGAAATGTTAAATAAAACTTATGCATCTTTTTGAATATTATCAATTTGTCACTGATCAATCATAAATCAAAAATTATTTCCAAGCTATTATGCTACAACAATCATGTAAATTATTTTGTAATTATTCTATTTTGACAAGAAATATAATTAGATATAAAAACTTACTTTTCATTTTGGAAAAAGTTGGAATCGTTGATGATTCAGCAGAATCATATTGATTGTTTATATATAAAGCAATTTTGACAAAATAATAAAAATATTTTTGAGTGACATTCTAAAACTTCTTTCAGGATTGCTTATTCATCCAAAACATCAACAAAATTTGCACCTAAAACACGTGCTAAATCCTGAGGATTAAGTCCGATATCAAGTCCTCGTTTTCCGCCACTTACATAAATTTTTGCAAATGCCTCTGCACTTTCATCAATAACCGTTTTTAAACGTTTTTTCTGACCAACCGGACTAATACCGCCAACCAAGTAACCTGTTAAACGTTCTGCATCTTTTGGATCTGCCATATGCAATTTTTTACAGCCAAAAGCATTCGCCACTTTCTTCAAATTCAGTTGATGATTGACAGGGAGTACTGCAACGAAATAATTTTTGTCATCCGTTACCATGAGTGTTTTAAACACTTCTTTCACGTCCAATCCCAATTTTTCTGCAGCTTCTAAACCAAAGCTTTTTGCATTCATGTCATGTTCATATTCATGAATAGAAAATTCAATTTTATTTGATTTTAAAACTTTACAGGCTGGTGTCATAAGATCAACAAGAGGTGGAAATTAAAAAGATATTGTAATTATAGGACGATTGTTAAAAATTTTAAATTCGTTTTCAACATTGATTGCTCAAAATTATCACTTGTAAAATCTTGAACAACCTGATTAAAATCATCTCAAAGACTTCATTTTAATAGAACAATGCCATCTATCTATCAATTAAAACCAGCATTTCAAAACTTATTGCGCCCTTTGGTACAATGGCTTTTCAAGCGCGGTGTTACTGCAAATCAAGTTACACTTTTTGCGATGTTTATTTCATTGGGTTTAAGCATTTTTTTATATGTGTATTATTTGAATCATCCTGTGAATTGGTGGTTATTACTGTTTCCATTATGGATGCTGATTCGAATGGCATTTAACGCAATTGATGGCATATTGGCACGAGAGTTTAACCAACAATCCAATTTAGGTGCTTTTTACAATGAATTAAGCGATGTAGTTGCAGATACAGCACTTTATGTTTGCTTGATTGCATTTGGCTTTATCCATGCAAAACTACTGTTATTGGTGGCTTTTCTTGCTATTTTAAGTGAATACACTGGCGTAATGGCTCCATTGATTGGACAACAACGTCGTTACGATGGCCCGATGGGAAAAAGTGACCGTGCATTTTGGTTTAGCTTAATTACAGTGCTGATTATGGTTTTTCCATTGTTCAATACAAATTTACAACTACTCAGTTTAATCTGTAATGGCATACTCAGCCTCATGGGTGTGTTACTTGCTTTAACAATCTATAACCGAATTAAAAATAGTTTAAAAACAGCTTCATAAAATAGTTTCATCTTTAGGGTAAATTGGTATGTATAACAATAGTCACCACACCTTCACCAGTCACGATGGCACAGTATTGTTCTATCAACACTGGGCAACAAAAACACCTTCTGAAAGCAAGAAAGCCATTATCCTATTTCATCGTGGACATGAACATTCTGGCCGAATGGCGCATTTAGTTGACGAACTTAAGCTATCAGACTTTGATTTCTTTGCATGGGATGCCCGTGGTCATGGCGATTCTCCGGGTGAGCGTGGAGATGCCCCGAGCTTTTCTGCCTGTGTAAAAGATATTCAATATTTTGTCCAACATATTCAGCAGAACTATGCAATTGACCCTGAGAATATTGCCGTTGTAGCGCAAAGTGTTGGTGCGGTACTTGCAGCCACATGGGTACATGATTATGCACCTAAAATCCGTGCCCTGTGTTTGGCTTCACCTGCTTTTGACATCAAGCTTTATGTACCCTTTGCAGAACCAAGCTTAAGAGTTATGGAAAAGCTGCGCGGTAACTTCTTTATTCAAAGTTATGTCAAAGCCAAAATGCTCACTCATGATGAAGAACGTGCATCAAGCTATGATACGGATCCGAAAATTGCGAAAGCAATTTCAGTAAGAATGTTACTCGGGCTTTACGATGCTTCAAAACGTATCGTTGCTGATTCACAAAATATCTTTGTACCAACCCAAGTCTTATGTTCAGGTTCAGATTTCGTCGTTTTCCAAAAACCACAACGTGAGTTTTATCAAAAACTTCCACATCCTAAAAAAGAATTACACATTTTAGATGGTTTCTTCCACGATACATTGGGTGAAAAAGACAGACATATTGCAACCGAAAAAATACACCGATTTATTCAACAATGCTTTGCAACAGCATATCAGGCACCAGATGTTTTAAATGCCGATAAAATTGGTTCAAGCTGTGCGATTGCAGAAGATCTCAGTTCCCCATTACCCGCTAAATCAATAAAGAATGCATTTTGGGAATTGACCAAAAAGAACTTAAAAATTGGAAGCCATTTATCCCAAGGTTTAAAAATTGGTGAAGATACAGGATATGACTCAGGCAGTACTTTAGATTTTGTCTACCGCAATCAAACTGAAAGCACTAACCCGATTGGTAAAATCATTGATCGCCAATATCTGAATGCAATTGGTTGGCGTGGTATTCGAGTACGCAAACAGAATATTGAATCTTTACTACAAAAATATGCAGATATTCTGATTAAAAAACGCAAGCCGCTCCGGATTATGGATATCGCATCTGGACACGGGCGCTATATTTTGGATGCGGTTGCTCAATTGCCTAAACAACCTGATTCGATTTTGTTACGTGACTATAGTGACATCAATGTAAATGCTGGTCAGAAAATGATTGCAGAACGTGGATTAAGTCATATCGCTGAATTTGTTCAAGCAGATGCTTTTGACGCAGCGTCATTAGCTTCGGTAAAACCAAAGCCTTCTCTAGCCGTGGTATCTGGTTTGTACGAACTGTTCAGTGACAATGATTTATTACGACAATCTCTTGATGGACTAAGTAAAGCGATACTTAAAGATGGCTATCTAATTTACACAGGTCAAATCTGGCACCCACAACAAGAGTTTATTGCTCGTGCGCTTACTTCACATCGCGAAGGTGATGCATGGGTAATGCGTTTGCGCTCACAGGCAGAAATGGATGCGCTGGTTGAAGCTGCCGGCTTTAAGAAGGTTGATCAGTGTATTGATGAGTTTGGAATATTTACAGTTTCAGTCGCACAAAAGCTATAAAAGCTGTTATTAGATTTCTTGGCTGAATAGTAATTTTATTCAGCCATCAATGCTGATTAAAATAATAATGGATGTCGTATGCCAACACTCATCAAAGAATCAGGAACCTGGAAATGGGGCTTGCTTTGCTTGGTTCTCTTTGCACCTTTCTTTTTCCTCACTTATGGCTTTGCAAATCAATACGCATCTGCATTAACGGATGTTCCAAGTATTGTTTTTGACTGGGAAAAAAATATTCCGCTCTGGCCTTGGACTATTGTGCCTTACTGGTCAATTGACCTGTTTTATGGTCTATCCCTGCTACTGTGCTGGAACAAGTTTGAACTCAAACAACAGGCTCTCAGACTGTTTTTAGCACAAGTGATTTCAATCAGTTGCTTTTTACTGTTCCCATTAAAATTCAGCTTTGAACGACCTGCTTTGGATGGTTTTTTCGGTCTTTGGTTTGATGTTCTTATGGGCTTCGATAAACCTTTTAACCAAGCGCCTTCTTTGCATATTGTTCTAATGGTCATTCTTTGGGATTTTTATCGTCGACATGTACAAGGCTCATGGAAATACTTGGTGGACTTTTGGAGTGCGTTGATCGGACTGTCTATCCTTACCACATGGCAGCATCATTTTATCGACCTTCCTACAGGGATTTTAGTCGGAGCTTTGTGTTTGTGGTTATTTCCAATAACGGTTAAATCACCATTCAGAAAAGATGGCTTACAGCAGCTTACAGCAAAACATTTAAAACTAGGCAGTTATTACCTGTGTGGAGCTGTAATTTTCTTGATCTTGGCATATGAATTAAGACCCTGGGGATTATGGCTGATTTATCCAGCCGTCAGCTTATTTATCGTTGCCCATAGCTATAGTTTTGTACGGCCTCACTTTTTCCAAAAACAAACCAATGGAAAAATGACCGTCGCTGCACAGATTCTACTTGCACCATACCTTATTTTTGCATGGCTCAATAGCCGAATTTGGACTAAAAAACATCCTGAAGATTCATTGGTGATTGATTCGGAAAACAGAAAAATCTTTATTGGGCGGATTCCCACTCAAAAAGACAGCCAAAAATATACCGCAATTTTTGATTGTGTTGCAGAGTTACCCTTAAACAGTGAATCTGAGTATCAACAGTATCCAAGCCTTGATTTGATTCCTTTACAAGCCAATCAGCTTGACTATGCAGTGAATCGGTTCAATCAGTTACTGATAAACATTGATCACAGTCCGTCACAAAATATTCTTGTCTGTTGTGCTCTGGGATATTCAAGAAGTAGTGCTTTACTCGCTGCTTGGTTAATGCAGCAAAATCAAGATGCAACTGTTGAAGACGTGATTGAAATTATTCGTAAAGCACGTCCGTGGGTGGTGCTTAAAGCTGTTCAAATTGAAGAGCTGCAAATTTATCAGCTTAAACTAAAAGGTTTAGCACCATGAAAATGAATTTCTTTGTGGTTGCTAAACTTTTGTCTGCAAGCGCTGGTTTAATGTGTTCAGGTTATCTGGCATTTGCTTTATCTGTTTTTGCAATATTATTCAAAGGTTGGCAATCGTTTGAGTTTTGGATATTCATTGTCATTACATTATTGCTGATGGCTGCACATCATTATCTCTCTTTTAGAGTCAAATTTGATGCTCAATTGATTGAAATGATTGCAAAAAAATCCCAAACAGATACGATTGAAAATCTTACACAACAGTTTGATCAAACTTTAGTGGAGATGAAACTGCTCCCAGCGCACAAAGTAGGTCGTGATTGGTCCCTGCGTTTTGCAGGTTGTTTTCGATTGATCAAATTGCAAATTGCACTCCTATTCATACAATATCTGGTTTTAGTGATTTTAATTTATCGAATTATCTAAGTTGGCTCCTTGGTTTAAGCAATCTTTGATGGTTAATTTTTAGATTAAAACTCAAACTAAGCTAGGGGCTAAAATGCCTATATTTGAAAGACTAAGATCGATAAATTGCTTTAAATTACGCTATGATTCAAAAAGTAAAAATGATAAATTAACATTTAGATATAAATGATTTTTACTTTTTATTCAAAACTGTTAATTTAAAATCGATAATGAATATATCGTTGAATTCAATATAATTTTGTACTTTTGAAAAGTAGAGATTTACTTTCTTATCATTTCATCATTCGTATGAATAGTACAAAAATGATTTAATATCAATTGGCTTAAATAATGAATCAGTTACCTGAACAGCGTCCCCAACAAGATTTAAAAATAGAGAATAATGCGCCTGTGCAGAACAAAATGCAGGCTTTACAGCCACCTCGTGGAAATCTGGCATCTAGTTCGATTGCTCGTTTTATTGCATTTTTAACCCGTCGTGGTGCGCGCTTGATCACAGGTGCGCGCAGTTTGTGGATTGGTTGTCAGCCTGAAATGAAACAACGAATCTACTATGCCAATCATAACAGCCATATCGACTTTATTTTATTGTGGTCTTCACTTCCCAAATTAATGCGTCGAAAGACCAAACCTGTTGCTGCATCGGATTATTGGCTGAAAGATGGTTTTCGCCAATTTTTGATAAAAGATACTTTTAATGGAGTCACCATTCAACGTAACCGAGAAGATGGTTCAGATCCATTACAGCCTGTAAAAGATGCTCTCGCACAAGGATATTCGATTATCTTCTTCCCTGAAGGTACACGCAATCTGGACGATGATGTTGAATTACTGCCATTTAAGAGTGGTTTATATAACCTGCATAAGCAATTCCCCGAAATCGAAATTGTACCTGTTTGGATTTCAAACTTAAGACGTGTCATGCCTAAAGGCTCTTTTATACCTTTACCTCTATTATCTACAGTATGTTTTGGCTGCCCTTTAGAGCAACATTTAGAGATGGATAAGACCGCTTTTATTGACTATGCCCAAAAACAATTATTGCAATTAAAAGAGGTTGAAAATCAATGATTCTTGATAATCTATATAAGACCTATCTTTTATTTGGCATTTTTGCGGGCATTTTGGTTTTTGCCTCCTCAGTGGGATTTATTCTTAAACAAAAAGCGGGACATCAGCCTGCGCCAGTCATTGATAACTTAAATGCTCGAATCAATGCTTGGTGGGTGATGTTAATTGTCATTGGTGCAGCAATTCTTCTTGGTCAAACTGCATTTATTATCTTATTTGGCATTATTTCGCTTTTTGCATTGCGTGAGTTTATCAGTTTGTTGCCGACACGGCGTGGTGATTACTTTCCGCTGTTGATTGCTTTTTATTTTGTGATTCCATATCAATACTATTTAATCGCTATCGACTGGTATGGCTTATATTCTATTTTTATTCCACTGTATGTGTTTTTACTGATTCCGATTGCCAGTTTAAAACAAGAAGACACCAAGCATTTTCTTGAACGCAGCTCTAAAATTCAATGGGGTTTGATGGTCTGTGTTTTCTGTATCTCTCATGTCCCTGCACTACTTAATTTAAAGCTACATGGTTTTAAGGGTGAACCAATTTGGCTGGCAATCTGGTTGATTATGGTTGTGCAGGCATCAGATGTTTTGCAGTATGTATGCGGAAAGCTTTTTGGCAAACACAAGGTTGCCCCTGTTTTATCTCCTTCTAAAACTGTAGAGGGTTTGCTTGGCGGTATCGTCCTCGCCACTGCTCTAGGTGTTGCTATGGCATGGCTGACCCCGTTTAGTTATTTACAGGCAGCATTTATTGGGCTTGTGGTGTGTATTTTTGGCTTCTTTGGTGGTTTGGTTATGTCTGCGATCAAACGTGATCGTGGTGTTAAGGATTGGGGACAATTGATTCATGGTCATGGTGGTATGCTAGATCGTATTGATTCTATTTGTTTTTCAGCACCGATCTTTTTCCATATTTTAAGATATTGGTGGAGTTAATCTGCCATCATCGGCTAATCTGTAAAAAATGAAGAGTAAAAGTTCAAATATTTTATATTAGGTCTTTTGCGAAAGTAGGTTTTTGCTCATTTGTGCTTGATGCGACAGCTTCTAAATCAAAAGCCATCCCTACTCGAATCTCAAACAATGCCAGAGGTCTATAAAATCTAAACCTTGCGAAGCAGTGCCTCTCATCTTTCAGAAACAGGGGAAATTTCCTTATACTCAGTAATTTTTTTTACGAACTTTAGTAAAGAAAAGAGCGGCAGAATTGTGATGCAGTATAGATAAAGCTGAGTTTTTTTATTCTCAAGTTTTACACTCGAAACATATAATCCGATTCAGGAAGTCTTAAATCGCCAAAGCTAAACAGATCACACCGAGCAAGCCCAACACCAAACCTAAAGCTGTAACAATTTTGAGTTTTTCTTTAAAAATAACCAAGCCTGCGATTACGCCCATCAAAACCACTAGAATATTCATGCCCGCAAAAACAATCGCAGGAGAATCTTTCAGCAAAAGATGAGCTTTTACATAGAGTGCGATATTGGCAAAATTTAGAACACCTAACGCCAATCCTGTATATACATTCTGGATTTTCCATTGTGTCTTCTGTAGCAGTAAATAGCCTATAGATAAGACAAAAGAACAAATAAATACCAGCGTTAATGTGACTGGAAATTGAAGACCTAAACTGGTTGTATATTTCAATAAAATATCAACCAAGGCATAGCCTACCCATACACTGAGTAAATACAGCATGCCCTTTTTATTGACTGACTGATTTGATGATTCTGAATGAGAAAGTACAATGCATAAAACTGAAAAAATCCCAAGACCAATACCGAACATTTTTAATTGGTTAAACTGTTCTTGAAATAGAAAATATGCAGCCAGAAGCGATAGGACAACAGATAAACGCTGTGCAATTTCTGTTCTCAGAATTCCTGCACTGTGTAATGATTGCGACAGACAAAAGAAAATACTGGGTAATACAGTCCCCAGTGCAACAATCAGCCACCAAGGTGTATTTGAAATTGAAATATGAACCAAATCTGGCTTAAACCAAAGGTAACTCAATAAACTGGCAACCAAATAATTCCAAGCAATCATCTGCAATGCATCAAAGCCTTTCTGCTTGGTAAATTTTAAAAGCATTGAGACCAATACACTACACAAAGCAGCTGAAAATATCAGTTCCATAATTGGGTTTCATCCGATCAATATGATGGATAAATTTTCAAAATTTATCCTATTACAAAGTTATCAAGTATTTGGCCAGTAAAAAGCCCACTGCACTGGAGTGGGCTTTCTGTAGTTTATTATCGTTAAAATTTATTTATAACGATCAACCATTTTTTCCAAAGAAATTGGACGAATTTTGTCAGCATTTCCTGCAGTACCAAACGCTGTATAACGATCTACACAAATTTGTTTCATTGCTTGGACCGTTTCACCGAAGAATTTACGCGGATCAAATTCACTTGGTTTTTCAGCCATCATACGACGCATCGCACCAGTAGAAGCTAAACGTAAATCTGTATCAATGTTGATTTTACGTACGCCATGTTTGATTGCTTCAACCAATTGCTCAACAGGAACACCATAAGTTTCTTTGATGTCGCCGCCATACTGGTTAATTACAGCCAACCACTCTTGTGGTACTGAGCTTGAACCATGCATAACAAGGTGAGTATTTGGAAGTGCCGCATGAATTTCTTTAATACGGTCAATTGCCAAGATATCGCCTGTAGGTGGACGTGTAAACTTGTACGCACCATGTGACGTACCCACAGCGATGGCTAAAGCATCGACATTGGTATCAGATACAAATTGGCGAGCTTCCTCTACAGAAGTCAGCAGCTGAGAGTGGTCAAGAACGCCTTCAGCGCCCACACCATCTTCTTCACCAGCCATACCTGTTTCAAGGCTACCGAGACAACCAATTTCACCTTCTACAGAAACACCGCAAGCATGCGCCATTTCAACAGTACGGCGGGTTACATCAACGTTATATTCATAAGAGGTTGGTGTCTTGCCATCTGCACCCAATGAACCATCCATCATTACCGATGAAAAGCCAAGTTGAATTGAGCGTTGGCAAACGTCTGGGCTTGTACCGTGATCCTGGTGCATCACCACTGGAATATGTGGCCACTCTTCGATGGCAGCTAAAATTAAATGACGTAAAAACGGCGCACCTGCATACTTACGTGCACCAGCAGAAGCTTGCACGATTACAGGTGAATTGGTTTCGTCAGCGGCTAACATGATTGCGCGCATTTGTTCTAAGTTGTTTACATTAAACGCTGGAACACCGTAGCTATGCTCACCGGCATGATCCAAGAGTTGGCGCAATGAAATAAGAGCCATAATATCCTCCCAAGTAATGCCCCATATTCTACATGCTGATTTATTTCAATTCAGCAACAATATTGACTATTTCATAAAAAATCCCCGCGTTTGCGAGGACTTTTAACAAATAACAACATTTAAAAAGATTATTGAGCTTTCGGTGCTTCTTCTTCAGTTGCAGGCGTCGCTGCATCAGCAGGTGCATTTGCTTTTTCAGCTGGGACATCCGTATTTTTTTCATCCAAAACAGGTTGATCAATTGCATCAATCGCAGCTTGTTGTTCTGGAGTCGTATTTGCTGATTCAGTTGCAACGGCTTCGGAAGTAGCAGTTTGTTCTGAAGCTGGCGCCTGTTCTTTTTTAGAACATGCAGTAAGTGCCAAAGGAGCAAGAATAAGAGCGACAAGTGCAAATTTTAATTTCATCACATTTCCCAGTGTTGGTGATTGGATTTAACTTAGTTTATTGCAGTTATATTTCATTTTTATTACTTTACAGTGAATCAGCTTGATGAAAAAGGCTGACACATGGCCAGCCTTTCATCAAAACGTCATAATTGCGCTAAAATATCAATTATGCACGCTCAAGCAATACTGCAACAGCTGGAAGGGTTTTGCCTTCAACAAACTCAAGAAATGCACCGCCACCTGTTGAAATATAACCAATTTTATCCGCAACTTCATATTTATCAATTGCAGCCAATGTATCCCCACCGCCTGCAATCGAGAATCCCTCAGATTCAGCGATGGCCAATGAAAGTGTTTTTGTACCTTCACCGAATTGATCCACTTCAAATACACCTACAGGACCATTCCAAAGAATCGTTTTAGATGTTTTTAGAATTTCAGCGAATGCTTTCGCTGTTTCTGGGCCAACATCCAAGATCATGTCATTGTCAGCGACATCTTCCACTTTTTTCACAACAGCTTTTGCTTTCGCCAATGAACCCAAGAAATCTGCAAAATCGATTTCAGCGGCATCTGCAACCACAACATCTGTTGGAAGTGGAACAGAGACTTTAGCTGCAATTGCTTTGGCAGTATCAATTAAATCATTTTCACATAATGACTTACCGACATTGAAACCTGCTGCGGCCAAGAAAGTATTGGCGATACCGCCACCTACAATCAATTGATCACAAATGTCTGAAAGTGATGTTAAGACATCAAGCTTGGTTGAAACTTTGGAACCTGCAACAATGGCAACCATTGGCTTTTCAGGTGTTTGCAGCGCACGACCCAAAGCATCCAATTCAGCTGCAAGCAATGGCCCTGCCGCTGCAACTTTTGCTAAACGTGCAACACCTTCAGTTGAAGCTTCCGCACGATGTGCAGTACCAAATGCATCCATAACAAATACATCGCAAAGTGCCGCATATTTTGCTGCTAGGTCAGCATTGTTTTTCTTTTCACCGACATTGAAACGGCAGTTTTCAAGCAATACCACTTGTCCTGCGGCAACATCGACACCATCTAAATACTCTGTAAATAATTTAACTTCCTGACCGAGTGCTTCAGTCAAATAAGCGGCTACCGGAGCCAGTGATTGTTCTTGTTTTGGTTCACCTTCAACTGGACGACCAAGGTGGGAATAAACCATTACTGCAGCGCCTTTCTCAAGCGCTAGTTTAATAGTTGGCAACGCAGCGCGTAAACGTGCATCACTGGTAATCACACCATTTTTAACAGGTACGTTTAAGTCTTCACGAATAAGTACACGCTTGCCTGCTAAATCAAGGTCAGTCATACGCTGAAAATTCATGTATAGCTCTCTTATAGATATTAAAAATCGCGTAGATTCTAAATGATTACACAAAAAAAGGTTAGATACTTTTGTAGAAAAGCTGTAGAAATGTTGAGATTTGATTATTATAGGGCAAACTTTTTAATTTTATATGCTTATGTCTTTTCATCCAGATCCTAAAATCAATGGTTTAAATGTCTTAGGTGAACCTCTAGCAAGTTGTTGCTTTTCACCCATCACGGGTTATTTTCGTAATGGTTTTTGCCATACTGCAACAACCGATTTAGGTCAGCATACGGTTTGTGCTGAAATGACCTCTGAATTTCTTAACTTTTCCCAAAAAATCGGTAATGATCTGATTACCCCTCTTCCAGAACACGGCTTTCCGGGTCTACAGCCTGGTGATTTTTGGTGTTTATGTGTTACTCGATGGGTCGAAGCCTACCAAAACGATATGGCACCGCGTGTGAAACTACAAGCATGCCATCAAGCTGTTTTGGCTTATGTTCCTTTAGACCTCTTAATGGAATATGCGGTATAACTGGAAAAACGAAGACATGGCACATTCGGAAATTATCTTGGCATCTTCCAGTCAAACCCGTCAGGATTTGATGAATCGTTTAGGTTTGGACTATCGCTGTATTTCACCTGATATTGACGAATCTCCTCAAAATGAATCTCATGCAGATCAACTTGCGAAACGCTTGGCTTTTGAAAAGGCTTTTTTTATTGCTCAAAACTGCCCAAATGCTATTGTGATCGGATCAGATCAGGTGGCTTGGCGTGAACATGCACCTCAGGATTTTATTGGAAAACCCTTGTTCAAAGATCAGGCAATTCAACAGCTACAGGCAAATTCTGGTCAAAATGTCTTTTTTAGTACTGCTTTAAGCGTGCAGCATTTGGCGTCTGGTTATGAACAGACCTTAGTCGAACATTATCATGTGAAATTTCGTGATTTAACGCGTGCAGAAATAGAGCGCTATATCGAAATCGATCAACCTTTACATTGTGCGGGTAGTTTTAAATGTGAAAGTTTAGGGATCAGTTTGTTTGAACAAATGATTGGTCAAGATCAAACAACCTTAATGGGTATGCCCATGATTCAACTCTGTAGAATTTTAAGGGAATTGGGAATATCACTGCCTTAATGATCATGCCCTTAAATCACTGGCATTTTTTGAGAAATAACCATCAGTTCATTGCAAATCACATGAAGGCTTCTTTAATTTTGGCTTGGGCGCGAGTTTGATCATCCCCAGCCAAGACTAAATCAAAGACAAGGATCATCTTATTTAAATACGCTCACTAAATCAGATTCAACTGCGCTTCACTTCAATCATTTAGCTGTGTTTCATCAACTGTCGATTGTGCTAAAGACAAATTTTTGCCTTTGATAGTGAGTTGCCAGTACAGGCGTATCAGTTGAAGCGTTTTGAGTACTATTGCTTTGGATCAGCACGATAAGAAATAGGAACACCCCCATATGCGTCTATCCGATAAAAAAATTTTTTAAATCAAAAAAATTGTCTGGCATTTTTACAATCATCACTGATATCGTGCTCTTCACTTCTAAAAAGTATGAATGACGGTCCTTTTATATCAATATATTTTGGATAAAATTACAAATGCTTGCACCTCCATTCATCTCATAAGACAATAGCACATTATAGATTTAAATTTGCTTAGGCTATTTTCATGTCTCAACCTTTAGATGTTCTTGGCGAAATAACTGCCGAACAATTCCTCACAGAATATTGGCAAAAAAAACCATTATTGGTTCGTAATGCACTTCCCGAAATTGCAGAGATTTTGGTACCCGATGATGTGATGGAACTCGCCCTGGATGAAAACATTACTGCTCGTTTAATCAAACAAAAAGATAAAGATCCAAATCAATGGTCCGTTAAAACATCGCCTCTCATCAAAGGTGATTTTCAAAAAATGCCGAAGCTCTGGACCTTGTTGGTTCAAGCAGTCGACCATTATTCATTTGACTTGGCTGAACTTTGGAAGAAATTTCCTTTTATTCCACAATGGCGCCGTGATGACATCATGGTGTCTTATGCGCCAAAAGGCGGTTCAGTCGGTCAGCATTTTGACTTTTATGATGTTTTTCTCGTGCAGGGTTATGGACATCGACGTTGGCAATTGGGACAAATGTGTGATGCCGAGACTGAGTTTGTTGAAGGACAACCATTAAAATTACTGTCCAACATAGAGATCAATTTTGATGAAGTTCTAGCACCGGGAGATTTGCTTTATGTTCCACCAGGCTTGGCACATTATGGTGTCGCAGAAGACGATTGTCTGACCTACTCTTTTGGCTTTCGTATGCCGAATATTGCAGACATGATGGATCGTGTAAGTGATAAATTTGTTGAAGATCAACAGTTACGCAATCCACTACTGGACATATTACGCAACAAGCAAAACCCGATTGGGCAAGTCACTCAAGCTGAACTTGATTATTTGAAAACAGAATTGCTGGCAAAATTAAACAATTCTGAAGTCTTGGAAGATGCAATCATGAGTTTAGTGGCTGAACCAAAATATCCTGAAAACATTCCAGATGCAGACGCTATAGGAACGGGAGATTTGGAAGAAGTTCTTGAACAAGGCTATTTACTGCAAATCGAACCTGCTTCAAGACTGATCTATCTTAAAAAAAATAATCAATTATTGTTCTGGGCAAATGGCGAATCGATATGTATTTCTAATCAATTTACCCCCTATTTAAAACAGATTGCTGATGGTCAAACCGTATCGTTAAATCATGAATTAGCCGAACAGGAAATCCTAGAAGATATTGCAGGTTTACTGAATGAATCCATTCTAATGCTGGTGCCTACTGAAGAATAAAATTCGCAATTTCAGAGATTTCATTTCGAATAAAGCCTGAAAATTCAGGCTTTATCTCTGTACGGATTTACATTTAGGATAATTTTAAGAAATAATTCCCTTATCTTTATTCAAACTGCTGTTTGAGTGCGATCGAGAGTTTAACGGATGCCTTAAAGCTTGATTGTCTGACTTCATCTTTTTATTTATAAAAACTGTAGTAAAAGCCCGATATAAGACAAAACTACAATGATGGAAACATAGATGGCTTAAAAGCTGGTATTCGGATTTAACAATTTGTTCTGAAATTCCGCAAACATAGATTTCTCCTTTTTATTTTGCAAAAATTATTCAACCCATGATTAAGCAAGTTGTCTTTAATGATGAACAAAAGAAATCATTGATGTATTAATCTAGAACCATTCTCAAGTCTAACAAATCATTACTTGAGCTGTTTCATAAATTTAGGCAATTTTAACAGCATATAACGAAAGAGATATTTCCTGTATGGCAAGTCCTGCTCAAGCAATTCGACATCAACTTTTAAACACTTTTTTCTCTCGCTATTCCGTTTGGTTTATCTGTATTTTTCTCTGTTTATTTTTGACTTGGATTATTTTCTTTAATGAAGGTCACTATATCTATTACTTTTTTTCAGATACCGTCCTGAATTTGGCTTGGGTTATTTTCTCAATTCTTGCTGCGATAGGTTTTGCAGACATTATTCAGACACAGCATTCCATTTTAAGAAATTACCCCTTAATGGGTCATTTTCGTTTCTTCTTTGAAGATATACGCCCTGAAATCCGTCAGTACTTTATCGAATCTGACGATGATGCTTTACCCTTTTCACGTGCACAACGAAGCCTTGTTTATCAGCGTGCCAAAAATGAAAATGCGGATAAACCTTTTGGTTCGATTATTGATGTATACCAGGAAGACTATCGTTTTTTGACCCACTCAATGACACCAAAAACTCCAGCTGACTTTAATACATTTAGAATCAGTATCGGTAATGATCAATGTAAGCAGCCTTATAGTGCATCTATCATGAACATCTCTGCAATGAGCTTTGGTAGTTTAAGTGCAAACGCAATTTTAGCTTTAAACACAGGTGCAAAAAAAGGCAACTTTTATCATGATACGGGGGAAGGAAGTTTAAGCCCCTATCACCTTAAACCAGGAGGTGACATTGTTTGGGAAATTGCCAGTGGTTACTTTGGCTGTCGTACTTTGGATGGTAAGTTTGATCCCGAAAAGTTCAAACAGCAAGCAGCTTTGCCACAGATCAAAATGATTGAAATCAAACTTTCACAAGGCGCAAAACCCGGTCACGGCGGTATTCTACCAAAAGATAAAATTACCAAGGAAATTGCTGAAATCCGCGGTGTGTCGATGGATGTAGACTGTGTCTCGCCTGCATCACATTCAGCATTTAGTACACCGATTGAAATGATGCATTTTATTCAACAATTACGTGAATTATCTGATGGTAAGCCCGTCGGATTTAAATTGTGTATTGGTCAGCCTTGGCAATTTATGAGTATAGTCAAAGCGATGTTGCAAACCAAAATCGTCCCTGACTTTATCGTTGTGGATGGTTCAGAGGGGGGTACAGGTGCAGCGCCAATTGAATTAATTGACCATATGGGGACTCCTTTGCGTGAAGGTCTGCTGTTCGTTCACAATACGCTTGTTGGTGCAGGTTTACGTTCACAAGTCAAAATCGGGGCAAGTGGTAAAATTATCAGTGCATTTGATATTGCAAGTACAATGGCCATGGGTGCAGATTGGGTCAATTCAGCGAGGGGCTTTATGTTTGCCGTAGGCTGTATTCAAGCGCAAAGCTGCCATACCAACCAATGCCCCGTCGGTGTTGCAACTCAAAACAAAGAGCGCCAAAAAGCACTTGATGTTCCATCAAAAGCAGATCGAGTATTCAGCTTCCAGAAAAACACCTTAAAAGCACTTGCAGAGATGATTGCAGCAGCAGGATTGCAACATCCAGCTGAAATTAAAGCACACCATCTTGCTCAGCGAATCAATGACCGTGAAATTAAAAACTATGAGCAGTTACATTTTTGGATGAAAGATGGTGAACTACTCAGTTGTGAAAATAAAGATGAAGAAAATTTCTATTTTAGAATGTGGAATCTAGCCAACGCTGAACGCTTCTGACCATGTTCATCACGAAGTCCTGATTAAGGAGATCATCTTGATCTCCTTTTTTCGATATTAAATCCTGTTCGACTTGGTCGTGCAATTGAAGTCAGATAAACAGATTTAAAATTATCTGACTTTAATTTTTTAAGATTGAGCACTTGAAATAATTGAAGTGATTGAAATCCCAAATAAGCGTAAATATCTTTGCTGAATGAAAACTTTAAGAAAACCGCATGACAAAATTGAAAATAATAATAGCTCACGATACTTATAGCTAATGCAACCAATGCTGCAAAAATGTCAAACAATATAAAACTGACTAAAACAATGAAGCCTGTTATTAATCTTAAAGTTTGCATATATTTTTCGTGGTGAGTCTGCGGGAATTGCGGTCTTTGCATGACCTGTACCAATTCTTCATCCATGCTTAAATAATCATGACCATCATGAATCAACCAAGCATATTGTCCTGTTGAATCATATTGTTGAGAAATGATCATCATTACATCAGTACCTTGGACAAAGAAAAAGTCGTCTAAATAGCTATAGAAATTTATCCCCTGCAGATTAAATTTTACTTCAGTTAAAGCATCTGGATGGGCAGTTGTTGATTCCCGCGTTTCGATCACATATTGATCCAATCTTCCAGAAATAGTCTCCAGTTTAAATTTGGCAAGTTCATGTTGGGTTAAACCAAACTGGAACAATTTTTGGGTTTGCTGCTGTAATTGAGTTTTTAATGCGGTATTATTTAGACTGCGCCTCAAATGATTGATTAAGCTTAAATCATACAATTGATCAAACTCATAAAAATATGAATTGATGAGTTTTAAACTCTCAAGCGTTCTTTTACTCAATATAGGCAGATCCAACATATGAAACAACGCTTCAATATTGCGGCTTTTTTGTTGATTTAATTTTAGCCCCTCATAAATAAAATAAACAAAGCAACTGCCCAAAGTTAATATGGTCAAATGTATGAACGTATCAAAATAATAAACAGTTCCATCCATAAAATATTGATAAAAAGGATATGCACCCAGTGCAAAAATCAAAACAGCCATACTGAAACTGAGTGATTTACGCAGATTCAATACAGCGTCAAAGTGTTCAACTGATTCAATCTGATCATTCAAATAAAGTATTTGCTTGGTTTTATTGAATACTGCATATATATCTTTATCCAGAGCATTGAAAACTACCTGAACATCATCCTCTAATTCAAAAATTTTTGATTGAATTTTCGTGCCGCGATACTTTCTGCTTTTTATCTTTAAGACAAATATCCCGGTCGCCGTATATTCTATAAAACTAATATTTCCACTTTCTTCAGCAAGATTTTCTATATGCATCATTTCTTATAAACTTTAATTCTAAAGGTCTTGTTGAATAAAACCTTGTTTAATATTAAAAATTGGAATGAATTATAGCTTTAATAAATATGGATAGATACAGATACGCCATATGAAATCAAAGTTTTGAATCATCTTTTTTTACGCATCAACTCGGTTGAAACAACAGTACCTGAGCACTTTTTGCATCTTCAAGCTGATGTTTGTCAACCATATTCCATAAATCAAAAACAATCCTAAACAGTAAAAAACATACCCATATTTTTAGTAATTCAACTCATTTTAAAAAGCTCGGAGAGAAAGCCTGTATATGAAATCACGCGTTGAAAAATGTGTACAAATAAACTCCATCGTTCTACATTAAATGAATCTCTTAAATACTACTTTTGATTGGACAAAAATCATGCAACACAATAAAAATTCACAAATGCAGATTTTAAAATACCTACTCCTTGGAGTCACTCTTACAACGTCATTACATTGTAATGCTACTGTTGGTGGCGGTCAGAACATTGAAGTGCTCGGCTATGAAGCGATGGAACAAAAGCTTTATTTACTCAGACATTTTCAAGATGAGCGTGGACGCTTAGCACAATTGTATTATTATCAGTTGAATAGCAGATCACCAGATCGTTTGATTGAAGTTAAGTCGCTGTATGTTAATCCTAAAACCCATCAAATTGATTATGATCAAGATGCTACTCAATTTGAAAAAGACCTGGCTAAAATAAAAAAACGATTAACACCATTGCTGATCAGCAATGCCATTACCGCAAAAATTCAGATCGTAAAAAGCCAAACTCAGTATGTTCCTGCTTGGGATGATCCCTCTGAAAAGATTCCTCAGTACAAAACCCTATATAGGGTGAGCACTGGCTCTTTAAAAAGCGGCAGTCAAGAGGTAGTACATTATTCTCCAACAATAAAAATCATTCAGAATTATGTCATACCCCATCAGAATAAGATGTTAGTAGTGATCAAATACTACGGTATTCCTGAAGAAACGGGTTATGATATTGAAGATCCGGTTTTATTATTACCTAAAAAATGATGAGGCAAAAATGTCAAGAATAATCGCGTCCAGTATTTTATTGATGTTTAGCTGTACCGCTTTCGCAAATGAGTACAGTAATATTACACTCGAAGTCCTAGGTTATGATTTAAATACTAATCATATATATGTTGTTGAAAATTCAAAAAGTTACTCCGTTCCTAAAGTTTATTATTACCCTATGAACGAAAAAAAGTATGACTTGCCAAAATATGATGAAAGATTCACAGCAATCAACGATCAAGTTAAGTTTAAGCAAACACTCGCCAAGATTCAGCCCCAACTTAAGCCACTTAAAGCATTGGATCTTGGAAATTTCAAGCTCAATCTCGTTGAACAAAAACAGTCATCACAACAAGATTCAACACCTCTAACGACCGTATACAGTTCAATATTCACAGTTCTGGATAGTCAAAATCAAAGTAAAGTGATGAACTTAACCAGTTACAGTCCCAATATAAAACTTAAACAGGCGTTTGAACTTCCCAGAAACCAAGGTGCCTTGATCACTTTTGAATCCCTCAGCTTGCCTTTTGATGAGGGATATACACGTGAAGAAGCAATAATCCTGTTTCCTCATCGTCAGCTTCCTCAATAAATAAAGCCTTCATGAAGGCTTTATTTTGATCATTTTTGGGTACAGCAATTACGCAGCTGAACGCTCTGAAATTGGAACAACTTTACGCAGTTCTGGACCTGTATAGTCCGCACTTGGGCGAATGATACGATTGTCTGCCCGCTGTTCCATCACATGTGCAGCCCAACCTGTCACACGGGACATCACAAAAATTGGGGTAAACAATTTAGTCGCAATGCCCATAAAGTGATAAGCAGATGCATGGAAGAAGTCTGCATTACAGAATAACTTCTTCTCACGCCACATGACTTCTTCACAACGAACAGATACCGGATAAAGTACTGTATCACCCACATCTTTTGCTAAACGTTCAGACCAAATTTTGATTATGCCATTACGAGGATCATTGTCTTTATAGATCGCATGACCAAAGCCCATAATTTTTTCTTTACGCTCAAGTTTACCCAGCATTTCTCGCTCAGCTTGTTCAGGAGAGGTCCAGTTTTCAATCATTTCCATAGCCGCTTCATTTGCACCGCCATGCAATGGACCACGGAGTGAGCCGATTGCACCCGTAATACATGAATGCATATCAGACAGGGTTGATGCACAAACACGCGCAGTGAATGTAGATGCATTAAACTCATGCTCTGCATAAAGAATTAAAGAAACATTCATGACTTGTTCATGCAACTCGTTTGGCTTCTCACCACGAAGTAAATGCAGGAATTGAGCACCAATTGAATCATCATCCGTATTTTCTTCAATACGCACGCCATCATGGCTAAAACGATACCAATAACAAATGATTGCAGGCAAAGTCGCTAGAATTCGATCTGCAACATCTTGCTGTTCTTCAAATGATTTTTCAGTTTCAAGATTACCCAGCATGGATACGCCTGTACGCATAACATCCATAGGATGTGAATCGGCAGGAATACGTTCCAATACTTCTTTCAAAGCTTGTGGTAATTGACGTAAAGATTTTAATTTTGCTTTATAGGCAGCCAACTGTTCTACTGTTGGTAATTCACCAAAAAAGATCAAATAAGCAACTTCTTCAAATTGGCAATTTTCGGCAAGATCTTGTACATCGTAACCACGATAGGTTAAACCTGCACCACTTTTACCTACTGTAGAAAGTGCGGTTTTACCTGCGACCTGACCGCGCAATCCTGCGCCTGTAAGTACTTTTCCTTCAGCCATTTTATTATTTCTCCTGCGTGAACAGCTTGTCTAGAGTATTTTCAAAAGTGTGATAATCAAGGAATTCGTAAAGTTCTTTACGTTGTTGCATGGTATCCAATACATTGACTTGAGTACCATTTTCACGAATAGATCGAAAAACTTCGAGTGCAGCTTTTTGCATGGCACGTGTTGCAGATAGTGGATATAACACCATACTGATGCCCTGCTCACCCAACTCTTCGGTGGTGTAATAAGGGGTATCACCAAATTCAGTAATGTTGGCAAGTACAGGAACACCGACAGCATCACATACCGTTTTATACATGGTAATATCAGTCATGGCTTCGGCAAAAATTGCATCAGCACCAGCTTCAACACATGCACATGCACGGTCGATCACCGCTTGCAATCCTTCTTTTTGTAAGGCATCTGTACGCGCCATCACCACAAAGTTCGAGTCAGTTTTAGCATCCACTGCTGCTTTAATACGATCCACCATTTCTTGTTGAGAAACGATTTCTTTGTTCGGACGATGCCCACAACGCTTTTGTGCCACCTGGTCTTCAATATGAACAGCAGCAGCACCTGCACTAATCATTTGTTTTATTGTGCGTGCAATATTAAAAGCACCGCCCCAACCTGTATCAATATCGACCAATAATGGGGTGTCTACACGTTCTGTGATACGGCGAACATCTTCTAATACATTGTCTAAGCTTGTCATCCCTAAATCCGGTAAGCCGTATGAATAATTGGCTACTCCGGCACCTGAGACATAGATAGCTTTATAACCCACTTGCTTTGCCATCATCGCGGCATAGGCATTGACTGTACCAATGATTTGTAATGGTTTTTCCACTTCTAGCGCTTGTCTAAATCTTAAGCCTGCAGACGTTTGTTGTGTCATATTCCCTTCCACAGTGGTCACTTGTTTATTGAGTTTTGAGTATAGCCATAATTTGTAAACCGCATATGACCATTTAGGTATATTACTCTAAAACTTTAGTCAAAGAAAAATGAATTTTGATTCATTTTTTTAATTTATTGATTGTTTTTTAGACAACTGTGTCAAATCAATGCTGATAAAGAAATTTATTGACATTTTTGCTATAATAATGACAACGTACTTTTTTTCCGCCATTTATGAACCAAGATTTAGCACATATTGAAGCCTCTGGATGTGATTTCCCACAAACAAAGCGTGGTCATGAACGTCGTTTGGCATTATTGATTAGTGCAAATCAACTTTTTTTGGAGCATGGTTATGATGCAGTCTCACTTGATGACATCGTAAATCATGCAGGTGGTTCAAAAGCTTCGATTTATAAATATTTTGGCAATAAAGAAGGCTTGTTTACTGCAATTTGCGACTATCGGCGTGATCTTTTTTTCAAAGATATCTGCCGACCTTTCAATCCGACATGCAATGATCTTCGTGCTTATCTGATTAATACCTTGATCACCTTCTATAAGCATATGATCATGCCTGAAAATATTGCATTTATCCGTTTGATCTTTGAACGCTCACAAAAAGATCCAAAACTGGCTCTTTATATTCATGAAAAGGGACCTAAACAAGTCCAACTCTCGATTGCCAGTGCTTTAGAACGTTATGCAGAAAATCAGAAATTGGTTTGTGAAAATCCACTCTATTCAGCACAATTCTATTTTGGGATTCTCAGAAATTTAGAATGGCGAATCTTGATGGGGATCGAAATCAAAGATTCTGATCAAGAAATACTCGATTGCATCAGTTATTGCGTAGATCGCTTCCTTCAAGGGCATCAAAAGGTCTAATTTTTTTGCGTTTTCATATTGATATAGTATATTAGATGATTCTCCTTTCTATTTTCATCAACCAACAATGAATTGTTGGTCAATTCGCTATTGGCTTTGACTAGACAATTATTGTGGAGTAACCATGGCTCTACGACATTTTCTTACTTTACGTGACTTATCCACTGCTGAACTGAATCGCATTATTGAACGTGCTTTAGAGTTAAAGCGAAAACAGCACAATAACGAAGTATTCCAACCTTTCGTTGGAAAAGTCATGGGGATGATTTTTGAAAAGTCGAGCACCCGCACGCGTGTATCCTTTGAAGCCGGTATGAGCCAGTTTGGCGGCAGTGCAATTTTCCTATCATCTCGTGACACACAGCTAGGACGTGGTGAACCGATTGAAGATTCAGCACGTGTCATCTCCAGCATGCTCGATATCGTAATGATTCGTACTTTTGGTCACGATATTGTTGAGCGTTTTGCTGAATATTCTTCTGTACCCGTCATTAATGCGCTGACCGACGACCACCACCCATGCCAATTACTGGCCGATGTTCAGACTTTTGTTGAACACCGCGGTTCAATTGAAGGCAAAACAGTTGCCTGGATAGGTGATGGCAATAATATGTGTAACTCATATATTGAAGCAGCTCATATGTGGGGTTTTAAATTAAAGATTGCTTCTCCAAAAGGCTATGAACCAAAACCGGAGTTTCTTTCTGAATTCGCTCATTGTGTTGAACTGTTTGAATCTGCTGAAGATGCTGCGGTCAATGCTGATTTGATTGTCACTGACGTCTGGGCAAGTATGGGACAAGAAGAAGAGCAGAAAATTCGTGAGCAAGCATTTGCTGCATATCAGGTCAATGAAAAATTGATGAATTTAGCACATCCAGATTGTTTATTTATGCATTGCCTCCCTGCACATCGCGGTGAGGAAATTTCTGAGAATATGCTGGATCACAAAAATGCAGTTGTTTGGGATGAAGCAGAAAATCGTTTACATGCACAAAAAGCATTGGTTGAATTCTTGATCAATGAAAACTTAAAAAAAGATTAGTTTTCTAAAGTTATGATCAAATCATATCCATAAAATAAGCACCGATTCAGGTGCTTATTTTTTATCTGTAATCTGTGATCGATAAAATTTAAATTTTATGTATTCTTAAAATTCTTTAACTCATTGAAACACGCTCAGTTTCACTCTGTCTGGATTTTCAACAGATTATTCTGTATTTTCTCACCGATCCATATCTGAAAATTATGTAAGATTTTTAATAAAAATTAGCTGCAAGGCTAGTAGATAGTGTTTGTTTCAGTATAATAAATCCATATTTTTAATAAGTGTATTATTCAAATGAATTTCAAAATAATATCTTTATCGATCACTACTTTTTTACTCACTCAATCGATCCCAAGTTATGCAACTGAATTGGATGATTATTTTATTCAGAACCAATTGATTGAAAAAAATTATAAAATCAAGGATTCTAAAAAGTTAGATGAAGTTTTAAATGCCTTGAGTGATGAAGACTCCCGCGTACTTCCTGTACAAATAGATCAAAATACAGTGATTGAAAAAATACGTATGTATCATGATCATATCGATTTAGAAGGTTTAATTACATCTGAGAATTTCAAACAGTTTTCTGACAGTATCGGTCATGAAAAGACACAGCAACTCCTGCTGCAAGGCATGCTTGAGAACTGCCATTTAATCTTTGAAAATGAATTTCAAAGGCATAATCCTTATTACGTGAAAATGAAACTAAGTTCTAAACAAAAAAACTATCAACTTAAACTCAAAAATGATCAATGCAGCTTTTAAAAATGACATTTTTGTTATTCAATATCTTGATACATTTATAAATTGTGAAAATTGATGTGTTTGCAATTGTTACAAGCTGGTTAAAAGCATTGATTTACCCAAGATTTAAAATTGAAATAATTTTCAATATTTTAAGTAGCTGTAACAATTTTGTCATGTAGAATACTTACTATGCCCATCAAGGTCGTTAAGACAGTTTCAAATGACGCAGATCATGCCCGCTTCAAAAAATTTATCCCCAGTTGAATTTCAACATAGTTCAAGTAGCTACATCAATCGTGAAATTTCATTGCTGGCGTTTCACAAGCGTGTGTTGGCACAAGCTAAAGATAAAAATCATCCCTTGCTTGAACGTTTAAATTTCCTCATTATATTTTCACGTAATTTAGATGAATTTTTTGAAATTCGAGTGGCGGGATTAATGAAGCAGATTGACTTCAAAACCATTACCACAGCGCCTGACGGTATTCCCAATGAAGTGATCATTGAACAAATCTCAGAAAGTGCTCACCTCGCGATTCAAGAACAATACGATACGCTGAATCATATACTTTTACCAGAACTTGAAAATTACGGTATTAAATTCATTCAATATCATAATATCTTAGAAAAACATCTGGATTGGATTAAGCACTATTTCTTTAAACAAGTTCAACCCGTCGTGACACCCATTAGCTTGGATCCCGCACATCCCTTTCCTCGACTGGTCAATAAAAGCTTAAATTTTATTGTGAGTTTGGAAGGAAAAGATGCATTTGGTCGACAAATTGAATTGGCAATTGTTCCTGCTCCGCGTTCTTTACCGCGTGTAGTACGTCTACCGGACGAATTGACGGATGGTGAAGAACACTACATTTTGTTGTCTGCAATCATCCAACAACATATCAGTGATTTATTCCCAGGAATGATTGCAACGGGCTGTTATCAATTCCGTGTGACGCGAAATGCCGATCTGACTCTAGCAGAAGATGTTGATGACCTCGCTGTCGCTTTAAAAGATGAGTTATCCTCACGCCGTTTTGGTCGTGCAGTTCGATTAGAGATTGCCAGCAATTGCCCAAACTCGATCAACGATTATCTTCTGGAGCAATTTGATCTTGATCCACAACATCTTTATCAAGTGAATGGACCGGTTAATTTAACCCGATTGATCACCAATTTCGATATTCCTGAACTGCGTTTTAAACCCTATCAAGCAGTAATTCCAAAAGCACTCAGAAATTCAAACAAGATCTTTGAAACTTTAACCAAACAGGATGTGCTTTTGCATCATCCATTTGATTCTTTTAAACCTGTCATCAACTTACTGCGTGAAGCAGCACAAGATCCGAATGTGCTTGCAATCAAACAAACTCTATATCGCAGTGGTCCCGACTCTGAAATTGTACAAGTACTTGCAGAAGCAGCCCGGAATGGCAAAGAAGTCACAGCGGTCATTGAGCTGCGTGCACGCTTTGATGAAGAATCCAATATTACTGTTGCAAATCTTTTACAGGAAGCCGGTGCTGTTGTAGTTTATGGAATTGTTGGCTACAAAACCCATGCCAAAATGATTTTGATCGTACGGCGTGAAGCTGGAAAACTGAAACGTTATGTTCATCTGGGCACAGGAAACTATCATGCTGGAAATGCACGGATGTACACCGATTACGGTTTACTGACAACACATGAAGCTATCTGTGAGGACGTTCATAAAATCTTCCAAGAACTGACTGGCATGGGGAAACTGTTAAAGCTGAAAAAGTTATTTCATGCACCCTTCACCTTGCATGCCCAGCTTGTGCATTTGATCGAGCAGGAAACTGCACATGCCAAAGCAGGTAAAAAGGCCCGAATTATCATTAAAGTAAATGCTTTAACTGAGCCAAAACTCATCTCTGCATTGTATACAGCCTCACAGGCGGGTGTAAAAATTGATTTGATCATACGTTCAATCTGCTGTTTAAGACCACAGATACAAGGGCTCTCCGAAAATATTCGCGTGCGCTCGATTGTAGGTCGCTACCTGGAACACACTCGCGTCTATTATTTCCATAATGATGGTCAGGAAGACTTGTATTGTGCTAGTGCGGACTGGATGGGTAGAAATCTGTTTTCACGGGTTGAAACCTGTTTTCCAATCGAGGATAAAAAGCTGAAGAAGCAAATCATTGACTATGGTTTACTCAGCTATCTTAAAGACAATGTGCGTGCGTGGGAATTGGATGCAAATGATCAATGGCATGCAGTAAGCCCAAAAGATGGAGAAGAAGCACATATTGCACAACAAGTGTTAATGCAACAACGTACTCTTCCAACCTCGGCGTAGACAAAGATTACATCACTATCACTCAGCAAAATCATGGTCATTATCCAGCCTTTCTTTAACTTTTAGGAGAAAGGCTATTTTGATCCTTACAGATGAACTGGGCTTATCATGTACAACCTGTCCTATTCATTCTAATTGAGTTTAAAGCCCCATCCCATCAATGATGCCCTGCTGTTTCAATTGCTGTAATTGATCATTCGTATAGAATTTTCCTAGAATCTCTTTTGTATGCTCTCCCAAACGTGGAGGAGCATTGCGATACTGAATCGGTGTTCCTGACATTTTGATCGGAGAAGCAATCATTTTAAACTCACTATTCTCCGTATGCGGAATATTGACCACCATTTTACGAGACAGGATTTGTGGCTCATGCAAGGCATCGGCAACAGAATTAATCATGCCCACAGGCACTTTGACAGCATGAATGGCATCTACCCAATGTTTCGCATCTTTATTCAAGAAATATTCAGACAGCTCTGCAATTAATTCATGCCGATATTTCACTCGATCTTGATTCCGAATGTAATTAGGATTGTCCAGTAATTCAGGTTTGCCTATCGCCATACACAAATCTTTAAATTGCTTGTCATTTCCACAGGCAATGATAAATTCCTTATCTCGAGCTTTAAAAGTCTGATACGGCACGATATTGGGATGACTATTGCCCATCCGTTGCGGTGCAATACCTGAGCTTAAATAATTCATGCCTTGGTTGGCTAATCCAGCTACCTGCACATCAAGTAGTGATAAATCAATATACTGTCCAACTCCTGTGTGTTGGCGAGCAATAATCGCAGCTTGGATCGCAATGGTTGCATATAATCCGGTTTGAATGTCCACCACCGCCACACCGACTTTTTGTGAACTTGCACCCAGCTCACCTTCTTGCTGTCCCGTGATACTCATCAAGCCTGACATACCTTGAATGATGAAATCATAACCTGGCTCCTCAGCACGAGGTCCATCCTGTCCAAATCCAGTAATTGAACAGTAAATCAATTTTGGGTTGATTTGACTTAAAGTCGCATAATCCAAACCATATTTTTTTAACGACCCTGCTTTAAAATTTTCAATCACCACATCTGCTGTTTGGGCAATCTGTTGTACCAGTTTTTGACCTTCTTCTGTTGCAATATCAATCGCAACAGAAGATTTATTACGGTTCGCGGCTTGATAATAGCCCGACTCTCGAGTGGGTTGCCCTTGTTGATCAAGCATCCAAGGAGGTCCCCACATGCGGGTATCATCTCCCACTTTGGGGCGTTCGATTTTAATCACCTCTGCGCCCAAATCTGCCAAAACTTGCCCGCACCATGGACCAGCAAGTACTCTACTGAGATCTAATACGCGTATACCGTGTAATGCACTCATCTGTTTTACCTCTATCCGAGGAGCAGTTAACGCTCCCACAAATTCATGATTGAATTGAACCTAATAACAATGGGTTGTGTCCTAAGCCGCTTATGCTTGACCAATAACTATTGTTGTTGCGGATCGTATTGACGGTCTTTAATGAATAGGCCTGGCAGTACACCAGCCACAAAATAAGCAGCCCCCATGACAATAAAGGCTGTCATAAATGTCCCGCCTGAGGCTAGAAATCCAATGGTTGCAGGAGCAATTGCAGCACCAACACGCCCGATGTTATATGCTCCACCAATTGCTGTACCGCGGACATCAGTTGAAAATGATTCAGCCATATAGGTTGCATTTACACCATAAGGAATTCCATACAGGAAGCCAAACGTAATCAATAAATACAAAATGTTGTCAGGCGTATTAAAGAAAATAATGATTGGAAGGAAAACTGCGCTGGCGATGGTGCCAAAAACAAATACTGCTCGACGATTGAATTTATCTGCCAGATAGCCTGCCAATATTTTCCCTAAAATCATTGCTGTATATGAACCCACCATATAACTGGTTAGGTTTTTAAAATTCATATGCACTTCAGTTTCAAGATAGCTTGGCATCCAGTTATTGATCCCGTAATAACCGAACTGTAAGAAGAATGCAGTCGTCATCCACAGTAAAAACATTTTACGGTGCTTGAAGTTGGCAAAAATCTGCTTGTAGATACTGCCACTTTTGGGCTTTTCTTGAACGACTACATCAGGTTTCTTTTTCACTTGAAGCTGTTCGATTTTAGTCAGTTGCCAAGATTTTGGTTCTGGTACAAATCGCTGTAAGAAAATATTGATAAACGCTGGAATGACTGTAATAAAAAATAGCACCCGCCAACCGTGTTCCGGAATAATCGCACCTGCTAAAAGGGTTGCTACAATATAGCCCACTGTTTGCCCTGTTTGTAATGTACCCAGTACCGTTGTTCGATAAGTGGTGGGTACATATTCAGCCATCAAGGTATTACATGCCATAGCACCAATCCCTAAAGCACCAATAAAGCGCAGCGCCATAAATTGCTCAAAGCTCTGTGTAAAACCCAATAAGCAGGTCGCCACTGAAAAAAAGGTTACAGAATTTGCAATGGTACGTACCCGACCAAATTTATCACACGCCCACCCGCCTAAAATTCCACCGATTCCCATCCCTGCCAGTGAAGCACTGCCCAGAGCACCCGCTTGAAAAGTAGATAATGCAAACTCACCTTTTAAACTGGTTAAACTATAGGACAACAACATAATATCTACGCCATCAACCACCATGGCAAAATATGCAAACAATAGCGCCCATTTCCACGTGTTTGGTCCTATTTTTTCATAAGTACCAATATTCGACGGCAGGTTGCCTTTTGCTGTAATAGCAACTGATTGAACCTCATTGTTCATTTTCCTTTACCTCATTTTCCCAAATGAGTCATCGGGTATCTTTCATCTTTTCTCTACTGATTCCGTTATTGTTTTTATTCAATATCGTTTAGGAATGAAGTAAGAGTATTAAAGGGCTGTTCACAATTCTTCCATGTTTGCGACCAGATATGTTTTTAAACGATATGAGGCGCGAAGTATGAAGTTTAGTCATGCTGAATAATGATCAACACTGTTTGCTAAGGGAGCGATGATCTAGTAAAAACACAATCCCCCCGCTGCGTATTGCCTTGCTTTATTTGCAGGGCAAGCCATGTATGAAATGGCGACAGTCCTTAAAGATAATGAGATATTTTCACGATGAATCCTTCTATCGTTGATATTTTTACCTAAATCATGACTGAATTTAAGGTAAAAGATGCTACAGGGATGTTGATTTAACATCCCTGTTGTAAAACCAATAAATTAATTAGAAAAAGCGGCAATGCCTGTTTGTGCACGCCCAAGAATTAAAGCATGTACATCATGAGTACCTTCATAGGTATTCACCACTTCAAGATTAACTAGATGACGGGCAACACCAAATTCATCACTAATACCGTTTCCACCCATCATGTCTCGTGCAACGCGTGCAATATCTAAGGCTTTACCGCAGTTATTACGTTTAATTAAGGAGGTTCCTTCGACCGAAGCAATTCCTTCATCTTTCATACGTCCAAAGCGCAGAGCAATTTGCAAACCCAATGCAATTTCGGTTTGCATATCTGCCAATTTCTTTTGTACCAATTGATTTGCAGCCAAAGGACGACCAAACTGTTTACGATCCATAGTATATTGATGGGCAGTGTGCCAACAGAACTCAGCAGCCCCCATTGCACCCCAAGCGATGCCATAGCGGGCACTGTTTAAGCAGGTAAACGGACCTCTTAAGCCACGAATTTCAGGAAATGCATTTTCTTCAGGCACAAAAACATTGTCCATTACAATTTCACCTGTAATTGAGGCACGTAATCCCACCTTGCCATGAATGGCTGGTGCGGAAAGTCCTTCCCATCCCTTTTCCAAGATAAAACCACGAATCTCTCCTACATGACCTTCAGCAGAAACTTCCTTTGCCCAGACAACAAACACATCAGCGATTGGGCTATTGGTAATCCACATTTTTGCACCCGTCAGACGATAGCCACCTGTGACTTTTTTAGCGCGTGTAATCATGCTTCCCGGGTCAGATCCATGATCAGGTTCAGTTAAACCAAAACAGCCTATAAACTCACCCGATGCAAGTTTTGGTAAATATTTCTGCTTCTGTTGTTCCGAGCCAAATTCGTTAATCGGTACCATCACCAATGAACTTTGCACACTCGCCATTGACCGATAACCAGAATCCACACGTTCAATTTCACGGGCAATCAGACCATAACTCACATAATTAAGTCCTGCACCGCCATATTGCTCTGGAATTGTAGGTCCTAATAAACCCAACTCACCCATTTCACGAAAAATCGAAATATCTGTCTGTTCATGGCGGAACTGCTCAAGCACTCGAGGCATGAGTTTATCTTGTGAATAAGCATTGGCAGCATCACGAATCATGCGTTCTTCTTCAGTGAGTTGCTGCTCCAATAAAAAGGGATCCTGCCAGTTAAACTGTACATGTGGTTTTTTCGCTGAATTGACCATTTGATTCATCGCATCCTCTGCTTGATGTATTTTGTCTTGTTGCAGTTGATGTTATGTGTGATAAATCATTCTTTCAAACGATAAATTCTCACTCAGATATTCCATTTACGCATATCTTATGTTTTTATAAATTCAGTAATAGAACACCTTTTATTGTTGACAGATCTAAACAATCAGTCATCTTGTTTTATTTTCATAGACTTACAAATACCACTTAAAGTTACGTGAAGTATTGATGATTTTATTTTTGTCAACACTGTAGCCAACCCTGTTAAATCGGTCTTTAAAATAGCCCCAGATATTCAAGGAATGAATATGCGTAGAATGATCCCTTCATTACAATCTTTAATTTGTTTTGAGGCTGCTGCCAAACATTTGAGTTATACCTTTGCAGCACAAGAATTACATCTGACTCAAAGTGCAATCTCTCGTCAAGTGCAGCAATTGGAAGATTTTCTGGGATTACATTTATTCAATCGAACTCGACATGGTGTTGAACTGACCCAAGCAGGTGAACATTATTATAAAAATATAAAATCTCATTTATTGGGCATTGAGCAAAGTACGCTTGATTTAATCAGTCATAAAGGTTTAGGCGGCACATTAAAACTCGGTGTCGTTCCTACATTTGCAACACGCTGGTTACTGCCCCGACTATACAAGTTCAATGCAGTCTATCCAGAAATTACCATCCACCTTGAAACCAGTACCAAACCTTTCTTATTCAGCGAACATATTTTTGATGCTGCAATTTATACAGGAACACCGGCACAAATCGAAAATTGGCCAGGGGCAAAAATTCATTTCTTAATGAATGAAGATGTCGTTCCCGTCTGTTCAGCTGAATTAATTTTTAAGTATTTCCCCGAATTAAAAACGACCTCAGGACATTTAAGTCGCAGCCTCACTGCTGAAGAAATCGCCAGCTTACCCCTACTGCAACAAACCACACGGCCTTATATTTGGAAAGAATGGTTTGAAGTGAACGGCTATGAACACCCTTTTGCTCTGGAAGGGCAACGACATGAATTATTTTCAATGCTTGCTGTAGCAGCCACACATCACATGGGTGTTGCACTTATTCCTCAGAAACTTCTGGAAAAAGAACTACGTTCAGGTGATTTGGTGATTGCTTCTAATATTAAACTTAAAGGCTCACGAGCTTATTATTTTGTCTATGCTGAGCAGCAGCAATCACCACTCATTGCAAAATTTGTTGAATGGCTTCTTGCTGAAGTAGAAATTTCCAAAAATACATTTATGAAATAAACAGCCTATCCCCATCTCAAATAGGTTTAGATTGCATTTAAGCACTAAAACCAATATAGCGATAAATTTCTTGAGAACCAACTGAACCTAGACTTATTTTATAAATCATATAGTTTGCATATGTACTTTGACCCAGCTCATTAAAAATATTTAATCCTTGATCATCATGCTGATGGATTTCATCCACGCTGCGTTGCATCGTTTGTTCAAATTCATCTGCAATATATTCGAAACCCAAATCCATAGCGATAAATAAAGTATGCTCGCAAGGTTGAAGATATTGTTCTTCATTCCAATCAATCACTGCATGTGTGCAATGCGGGCATGTAACATTTTCTTGAGAATTTTCTAGAGTGATCAGTTGAAATGGCATACGCTTTAGAACAAAATAAAATTGTATTTTAAACCAGTTGGCAAAATTAAACACGGGATTTAAACACGACTCTTGCCAGTTTAAAATTGCTTGTTAAATCTTTTATAAATAGAGAAAATATAAATAAGGATACTATGTCAACGATTGAAAAAGCGATTGCTTTAGCAGCTCGTAAACACGCAGGTCAAAAAGATAAAGGACAGCAACCTTATATTTTTCATCCATTGAGACTAATGTTTAAAGTTAAAACTGCTGAACAGCAGATAGTTGCTGTGTTGCATGATATCTTAGAAGATACCGATACCACTGTGGTCGATTTGATTTCTCTGGGTTTTAGTCAAGAAATTGTTGATGCCATACTTGCATTGACTAAAAAAGAAAATGAATCTCGTATCGAAGCAGCATATCGTGCGGTAAAAAATCCCATTGCGAGAATTGTCAAATTAGCAGATGTCGCAGACAATATGGATCTTTCCCGTATTCCACATCCCACCACCAAAGATCTTTTGAGGTTGGAAGAATATAAACAGGTTCAATATATTCTAATGGCGGGTACAGCTTAAATCCCTTTTTTTCACAATTTACAATTGACTTGATGCAACGATTAAGGTTAAAAAAGCCAAATTGTCGCAATAATGGAATGTCTCATGCTGACTGATTTGGATGATTTTTATTGTTTTGGTTTGGTTGTTGAACACGGTGGATTCAGTGCTGCTGAACGTGCAACCGATATTCCAAAGTCTAAACTGAGTCGCCGAGTCTATAATCTTGAAGAAAAACTGGGCGTACGTCTGATTCAACGCAGTTCCCGTCATTTTGCTGTAACTGATATTGGCATGAACATATATCGCCATGCGCAAGTCATGATGAATGCTGCTCAGTCTGCACATGATTTGGTGGATCATCTTAGTGAACAACCACGAGGTGTAATTAAAGTCAGCGTACCTGTTACTGTTGCGCAAAGTGAATTATCCAAAATTTTACCTGCATTCTTAAAAACCTATCCTGAAATTAAAGTGCAACTTTTGGTCAGCAACCGTCGTGTTGACATTATCAATGAAGGTTTTGATCTCGCCCTACGTGTCCGAGCAAATTTGGATGATGATCCAAGCTTAGTTCTGAGAAAATTTGGGAATATTGAACAGCATCTGCTAGCAAGCCAAGCTTACTTAAATGAATTTGGGATGCTGAAAAAACCTGAAGATTTAACTGAACATCGTATTTTAAGTATGGTCGATGAACATTTGGATCAGCAAATGATTTTGCATGATGGTCAAAACCAACAGAAAAAAATTAAAGTCAATCCTGTGCTTATGGGATCAGATTTAATGATGCTTGCAAAATTAGCCAGCCAAAACTGTGGCATCGCCCTACTCCCAGATACAATTGCCAATGATTTTGTTGCATCAGGTGAGCTGGTACGTGTATTGCCTGATTGGAAAGCGCCACATGGTATTTTCCATGCAGTTTACCCTTCACGCCGTGGCTTACTCCCTGCTGTACGGGTGTTTATTGATTATTTAGTCGAACATCTCAGTAACCGTTAAGCGCAGATTCTACTCAAAAGTTGAAAATAAGGATTTGCGGAATCTGATTCAAAGTCTAAGCAGAATAAATTAAGTAAGATGGGGCGTTATTCGGTGTCCATCTATAGCTATTTTTGATACCATCACCACTGCTTAATTCCAACGTTTTTCTGATTTATATGACTTCATCTTATCAACAACAACTTGATGCCAAAATTGAACGTATTCAATCTCAATTTGCAGAATTTAATCCACCATCACTGGAAGTCTTTGTATCGCCTGAACAAAACTTTCGTATGCGTGCAGAATTCCGCATTTGGCATACGGAAGACGATATGTTCTACGCCATGTTTGAGCGAGATGAAAATCAGCAGAAAACAGTTGCACGTATTGATGAATTTCCTATAGCAGATCTTAGCATCAATCAACTTATGCCCATTTTATTGGCTGAATTGAAAACCTGTCCGCAGTTATCCAAACGTCTTTTCGAAGTGCATTTTCTTGCAACACTGAAAGGTGAGATGTTGGTCTCGTTAATTTACCGTGCTCCTTTAAATGAAGAATGGGAAGTTTTAGCAAAACAATTGGCTGACAAACTGAATATTAAAATTATTGGACGTAGCCGTGGCCAAAAAATCGTATTGAGCGATGAGTTTGTTGTTGAAGAATTACAGGTATTCGAAAGAAAATTTCAATATAAACAAATCGAAAGTAGTTTTACTCAACCAAATGCACAAGTCTGCCAAAAAATGTTGGAGTGGGCTTGTCAAGCAGTAGATGGCGACAATCAAGACTTACTGGAACTGTATTGTGGCAATGGTAACTTTACCCTTCCCTTGTCGTTAAATTTCAAGCGTGTTTTGGCAACTGAGTTGGCAAAGTCTTCGGTCTATGCTGCACAATGGAATATTGAGCAGAACAAAATTGATAATATTCAGGTAGCACGACTGTCTGCTGAAGAGTTTACCCAAGCGTATAATGGTGAGCGTGAATTCCGCCGTTTACAGGAAGCAGAAATTGATGTACAAAGCTATCAATTTGATACTGTTTTTGTTGATCCTCCACGCGCAGGGATTGATGACGATACGCTCAAATTACTGCAAGGTTTCGATACGATTCTTTATATCTCATGTAATCCAGATACTTTATACAGTAATCTGGAAACCCTTACCAAAACCCATAAAATTGTTAAATTTGCGATGTTTGATCAGTTTCCTTACACCCATCATGTTGAATCTGGGGTTTTGCTTAAAAAGATTTAAACAATTTATTACAACCACGATATGCCATGAAAGATTTCATGGCATTTTTATTTTTCACCAATGCTTATATATATCAATAACATATAATATTTTCTTATATTTAAACTTAAAAGAACCACTTAGAAAATATTTAATGATTGGCAAATTCAGTCTATAACTCGACCATTTACCATGCCTGCTATCTTGAATTTTATAAAAAAACGTCTATATTTCGAACTATGTTAGGTTGCGTATGAAGGCTCTATGAGTTTTTGGCAAAAGCTGTTTATGGCTAAAGATACTGTGCAAAATGAACATAAAAATCAGATTGCATGCGTTGAAAATGATTGCTCTTGTAAATCCAATGATCAACTCTTATCTGCGTTGATGAATACTACAGATCAAGATGTGATTACTGGAATTAAGAAAGTACTGATCTCAAGAGGTTTCAGTAAAAAAGAGTTAAACCAGTTACAGCATCCACCTATTCAATAGTCATGGATGACCGCTAAGAAAAAGCATTCAGTTTACTGGATGCTTTTTTATTGCAGCCTTGACTGCCTTTTCTATAACCCAGTTGCAGCAAATTTTGCTGTTTGTCCTAAGCTTCTATACAATAATTTGCAATAATATAAAAGTGAAGTATTGATCTTGAAAATAAAAAACCTCTTCTTGTTATTATGGCTGAGTTGCTCTATTGCCTACGCTGAGATCAGCGATGATGATCTTCAAACCATTGAAAATTTAACGGGTCAGGTTTTGGGAAATAAAAAACTAGCCCAACTGGAACCCCAGATCAAAGCTCAAATCAAAAAATCACAACCCACTGTGCAACAATTATTCAAAGCTGAACAAATTAATTATAATGATTCCGTCTATTTACATAATTATGCAATCATTACTTCTGGATATGCTGAGTATTTGCTTGATCAAGATTGTGCAGAAATTTCACATCCGATCCAAGAACTGGCTGAACAAGCCTATCTTGCATTACAGAAACGCGATCCTAAAGATAGCATTGCATTAAATAATTTTGGACTTTTCTATGCACAAATGTCTGTTTATTATCGAAAAAATAGCAATCCAACACCTCGTTTAACTTATTTGCTTAAAGCGGAGCAATTATTTGAAACCTTGATTCAAATTGAACCCAAGAATGAAGAATATGAAAGAAATTATTATGCCGTATTGAGCGATAAGTTAATGTTGCTATACAAGTATCATCGAGATACGGAAGAACAAAAACGTTTGGTGAATATCCTCAAAAAGCCCTTATTTCAGTATCTATCTCATCCTGAACAAGCTTTTGATTCTGGTAACTTTATTATTCTGGCACAGCAATACTATCAAGGTTTAAATAGAGAGAACCCCGAAGCAGCTGAAAAATGGTTAAGAGATAATCAACAAAAAATTGAAAAAGTGGTCAATAAAAATCGTAAGCATACTCAGCGTGAAAATGAATTTTTAGCTGAATTCTATGCCTTATTGAATCAACCCGCTAAAGCACTCTCATATTTAAAGCAATTAGAATTTTCAGATGAGAACAGCACTGAACCCTCTTCTTTTGAAGATGAACCCAATCTAGCAAATTTAAGATTGAACCCTGAATATCAAAAATGGTTTAAAAAATATACTCAAGATTATCAAGAATACCGGAAAGCATTACCTGAAGTTTGTAGAATCAGTCAGTTAGAAACAACGAAAAACCCAGTACCTTAAATTGACTTGTGGCAAAAACATTTAACGAATCAGCCCTTGTGGCTGTAAAATAATCACTAAAGCACCAATCATCACAATACACCCGCCGAGTAAATCCCAACGGCTGAGACTGACTTGATCAACAAATCTCAGCCACATTAATGCTGAAAAAATATAGATTCCCCCATAAGCTGCATAAATCCGCCCAGATGCTGCCGGATGTAAGGTCAATAGCCAAACAAATACAGCCAAACTCAATGCCGTCGGGATCCATAACCACTGGCTTTTATTTTGATTTAAAATCAGATAAGGAAAATAACATCCTAAAATTTCAGCTACGGCAGTGACTAAAAATAATAAAATCGTGGTGAATACTTTATTAAATGCAATATCCATTTCTACTCAAGCTTAATTGATGTTGTAAAAGTATAGGGGATTTTCACAGAATATCCGCAATAAATTTAATCATCCTTGATGCCTGATTCAATTTTTAGTATCCACCTATTGCCTATGTTGAACTAAAAAAAGAAAATCCTACATTAAAGCATCCATCGATTATTTTATATGCAAACAAATGCGTTAAACTCAAAAACTTTAGAATCATGGCGGTTCAAATGAACATCCACTATATGCGATGTGGTTTGTTGGTGATTCTCTTTTTCAGTCAACAAGAGCAGCAGCATTCACACTTCCGCTTTGGACGTACGCATCCATGACACTACAAAATCCAAATACAGTTGTTAAACATGGTGCAGTTAGCCACATTGACTTTCCCTATCTCAGGGTATAGCTACCCAAACATAGCAATCATGTGGCGATTCTGACGATTAGCGGTGGCGGATATGCCCGAGAAGAACTCGCCAAAGAAAGTACACCCACATCAGAGTTTCTACAGCACCTATCTTTTTAGCCCATTCGATTGATGATCCGATAGTCCCTGTTCAGCATAGTTTAGTTATGCAAATAGCTTTAGAGAACAACAGTATCTCTTATGAAATTCATTTATTTAAAAAAAGGAGGACATGGTTGGGGCTTAGGAAAAGCAAATACCGAAACAATGCAATGGCCTACTTTATTACTCGCATGCTTGAAAAAAATTAATATTTTGCCGGTTGAATATTCAGACAAAAAATAACCCGTAATCAATACGGGTTATTTTCTACAGCACCTATATCCAGATCATCAATCATCATGCTGGTTCAGCAGTTTGGTCTTCAAAAACCTCAAGTGTTAAACCAACAGCTTGACCATTCTCTTTTTTCACTGAAACGGCTACATTTCCGCCATGATCGGCAAGCTCTCCAAATAAGATCATTTCAGCCAGTGGTTTCTTCAGATGTTCTTGGATTAAGCGTTGCATTGGACGAGCACCCATCAAACGGTCATAACCATTTTCAGCCATCCAGTCACGCGCAGATTGATCAACTTCAAGCACCACCTTCTTGTCATCAAGCTGTGCCTGCAACTCAGTTAAGAATTTGTCAACCACTGATTCAATCACTGTGGTAGGTAAAGCTTTAAACTGAATCACACCATCCAAACGATTTCGGAATTCAGGTGCAAATGCACGTTTCATCGCCTCCTGATTGTCATTGCTGTTGTCTTGTTCTGTAAATCCAATGCTGGTTCGAGAAATACTTTCTGCCCCAATATTGGTAGTAAGTACAATAATCACATTACGAAAATCAGACTTGCGTCCATTGTTATCGGTTAACGCCCCATGATCCATGACTTGTAATAACAAGTTGAATACATCAGGATGCGCTTTTTCAATTTCATCCAATAATAGTACGCAGTGCGGATTTTTATGGATGGCGTCTGTCAGTAAACCACCTTGGTCATAACCTACATAACCTGGAGGTGCACCAATCAATCGTGATACAGCATGACGTTCCATATATTCAGACATGTCAAAACGTACAAGCTCTACACCTAACAATTTTGCCAACTGTTTGGTGACTTCTGTTTTACCAACCCCTGTTGGACCGGCAAAGACAAAACTCCCGACTGGCTTGTCTGGTGCTTTTAAACCGGCACGTGACAACTTGATCGCAGATGCAAGCGCTGTAATTGCTTCATCCTGACCAAAGACAACACGTTTCAGATCACGTTCTAAGTATTCCAATACAGATTTATCATCTTTAGAAACAGTTTTTGGCGGAATACGTGCAATCTTAGAGATGATATCTTCGATATTCTCAACAGTGATCAATGTATCGTCCTGTTCTGCTTTTAAACGGCGTTGTGCACCGGCTTCATCAATCACATCAATCGCCTTGTCTGGCAAGAATCGATCGTTGATAAATTTAGCAGACAGCTCAACAGCAGAAATTAAAGCAGAGTCATCGTATTTGACATGATGAAAGTCTTCAAACTTGCTTTTTAAACCGCGCAGTATATCGATTGTTTCTGAGATTGATGGCTCATTCACATCGATTTTTTGGAAACGACGTGATAAAGCATGATCTTTTTCGAATACTTGACGGTATTCTTGGAAGGTGGTTGAGCCAATGCAGCGTAAAGTGCCATTCGCCAATGCTGGTTTGATTAAGTTTGATGCATCCATCGTGCTGCCCATACTTGAACCGGCACCAATAATCATATGGATCTCATCAATAAACAGGATCGCATCCGATTTCTTTTTCAAAGCATTCAGCAGTTGTTTTAATCGTTTCTCAAAATCACCGCGATATTTAGTTCCTGCAACCAACGCACCGATGTCCAAACTAAAGACTTCAGCATTGGCAAGTGGTTTAGGCGCTTTACCATTGACAATTAGCCAAGCTAAACCTTCTGCAATCGAAGTTTTACCCACACCTGGGTCGCCCACCAGTAAAGGATTATTTTTACGACGGCGGCAAAGAATTTGAGCAGCACGCTCAATTTCTTTCTCACGACCGATTAAAGGATCAGTTTTACCTTTTTGAGCTTCAATATTTAGGTTTAAAGTATATAACTCAAGCGGACCTGCATTTGCTGAAGCACTTGATTCACCTTCCAAGTCATCAGATTCTTCTTCAACCTGAATCTCTTCTTTACGTGCGCCATGCGATAAATACTGAGTTAACGTTAAACGATTGATCTGGTGACGTTTGAGTAAGTAAACAGCAAAAGAATCACGTTCAGAATACATCGCCACCAGGACATCTGCACCTTCAACCGTGCGGTCACCGCCACTCGACTGAACATGGAAAATTGCGCGTTGCAATATACGATCAAAACTTTCTGTTGGATGAGGGGCTTGGTCGCTGTTTTCTCCTAATTTAGGTGTATGTTGCTCAACATACTCTTCTAATTCTTTACGCAAACTGATAATTTCAGCACCACATGCTTTTAAGGCATTTACGGCTGAATCATTGTCGAGTAAAGCTAATAATAAGTGTTCAACCGTAAGAAACTCATGTCTCTTTTGACGAGCCATGCTAACAGCCAAACGGAGTGAAACTTCTAATTGACGACTGAGCATGAAACCCCCTTATTCTTTTGGCTCAATCTGACAAAGTAATGGATGACCTTGAGATCGAGCATAGTTGTTTACTTGGTTGGCTTTTGTTTCCGCAATATCTCTCGGATATACGCCAGCTTCACCTTTGCCTTCATAATGTACTGTTAACATTACTTGAGTGGCTTGGTCAAGATTCAAAGCAAAGTATTGTTGTAAAATTTCAATAACAAAGTCCATTGGCGTATAGTCATCGTTTAGCAAAATGACTGAATACATCGGTGGTCTTTTTATTTCAGGGGGAGCTGTTTGGACAGCAACATCCCCCTGTTCGTGATGAGGATCTTCTGATTGGCTTGCACGAATATTCAAATGCCAATCTACATATCCTGAATCACGGAACGATGATTTCACTTCATTTAAACTCATTTGACGCTTATTAGTTCGCATATTTTCCAAAATACTTATGATTTATTGAGAATTAGCTTCTGCTTGAGGTACCTCAGCAGCAAATGCGGCTGCACTGTCTACCGCCTTTCCGCGTGACCAACTGAATCGCTTGATGACTGGTGTGGCACCATTTAAACGCACTTCGATAAATTGTGGATTGAAGCCTTTCGGCATCGTCCAGCGACCTGTCAAACGCTCATAATCAGTAAAATTGTAATTAGCATCACCCATAGGTACAGTCAACACTTCTGTACCACTGATTAAACGAATTTCTACTGTACCCGTAGCACGTCTTGGACTCACTTGGATAAGATCGAGTTGATATTCGTAAGCATTTTCAGGCAAAGGTTTAACCGCAAGATTCTGAATCGTCAAGCTTAAACCGCCGCGTTGTTTTAACACTTCACGGTAAATTGCACTCATTACATCGATTTGTGATTTTTCTGCATTGGCTTTATTTAATGCTTCTAGTAAGTCATTGGCATTAGAAACAGCCACATCACGCTCTTGTACAGTGGCATTTAAGTTTTTATTTAACGTAGCCAGTGTCGTTTTTTGTTGTTTAACCACTTCTACCAATTGTTCCGCGTCTGCATCAAAACCAACAACCGTAAGTCCTTGGCGGTGTCCAACCGTGTAGCCTAAAAGTACACTACCCGCACATAATACGACACCCCCGATCACCAATGGCATATTGCCTTTTAAAAAAGGTTTTTTGGGTGTTTGAGCTGGTTGTGACGCGGTATTTGTTTCTGTGTTCTGCATCGTCATCTCTAAAGTATTGATCGCATCAAAACACACATTTAACCGCAAAGTTAAATGTGTGGGAAGTTATAAAGCGTTTTTTATGGTAATAATCCGATACCTTGTAAACCAGCATCTTCAGCAAAACCAAACATTAAGTTCATATTTTGTACTGCCTGCCCCGCAGCCCCTTTCACCAAATTATCTTGCACCGATAAAACAATCAGTTTTTTTGGCTGTGGTTTGTACAATGCAATTCTTAGTTGGTTGGCACCACGTACTGAACGCGTTTCAGGTGAGCTGTTGGCCGGCATGACATCTACAAATGTTTCATCAGTATAAAACTGCTCGTAAAGTGTTTGTAAATCTGCATGTTCACCCTCATCCGTCAGATCAATATAAATCGTACTGAGCATGCCGCGAATCATCGGCACTAAATGAGGGACAAAGAGGATATGATCAAATACCCCTCGTTGCCCTGAAATATTTTCAAGTGCCTCGACAATCTCAGGATGATGACGGTGTCCTGCAACGCCATAAGCCTTAAAGTTGTCGGCATTTTCAGAATAGATCATACCTAAGCTGGCTTTGCGTCCAGCACCAGACACACCTGATTTTGCATCGATAATAATACTTTCAGGTTTAACCAATGTTGCAGTTTGTTTAAATAGTGGTGCTAAGCCCAGTTGTACGGTTGTCGGATAACAGCCTGGGTTTCCAACCACTTTCGCTTGCTTGATCTGTTCGCGGTTAAGCTCAGACAAACCATATACGGCATCGGTTAAAATGTCCGGACAAGCATGCTGCATTCCATACCATTTTTCAAATTCAGTTAAATTTTTTAAACGAAAATCAGCTGCTAAATCAATAATTTTAGTATTTGATGCCAATAGTTCTTCGGCATGTTTCATTGCAACACCATGCGGCGTTGCAAAAAATACTACATCACATTTTTTGAGTTCATCAATTTTTAAATCTGAATATTTAAGTGTCGTATGTCCACGCAAACTAGGGAACATATCATCTACTCGACGACCCTCTTCAGTACGCGATGTCAGTACATTCACTTGAACATTTGGATGTCGCAGTAAAAGACGCAACAATTCAACGCCTGTATAACCCGTTCCACCGACAATACCCACTGAAATCACGTTTTTTACCTCGATTTAAATGTATCCATTCTGTATGAACTGTAGTATGACAGGAAGTTTATGCTTTCTAAACTGTTTTACTTGGTTTTTTATCGTTTTAATCGCCTTGCAAATCTTAATTTGCATCGTTTCAGGCATTCATTAGCCTTGAATAATGCAATTCCGACCAGCACGCTTGGCGGCATATAAACATTTATCCGCAGATTCAATGCCGAGTGCTAGATTTCGATACTGCACCTGAACAAGTCCGAAACTGGCAGTTAATACAATATTTTTCGAAGAAAAAACTTCATTTTCAATGCTGATACGGATTTTCTCAGCAATTTCATATGCAATTTCAGCATTGGCAACGTGCAATAGAACAATGAATTCTTCACCTCCGAAACGCCCGACCAAGTCTTCTTTTCCAACATTTTGACTGACCAAATTACTGACTCTCTGTAAAATTTGATCACCAATCAGATGTCCATAGGTATCATTAATTTTTTTAAAATGATCTACATCACACATCAGTAAAAAATATTGGGTTTGGGATAAATCAATTAAGCTTGTCTTGGCAGCATCATAAAACCCACGGCGATTGAGCAGGTGTGTGAGTGGATCTCTTGAACGATCATCGTTCAATTTTAAAATAATATCGCGAACCAAAGTTCCTACAACAATAATCGCAAACCATAAACTCAACAGAATACTTGCGGCTAGCATCATGAGCCACCACACAGAATCTACAAGCATATTGGTTTGAACGTTTTGCAGACAACAATAGACAATAACGCTACGGGCAAAAGTATATAAAACTATGAAAAGATAAGAATAATCTACTAATTTATTCAACCAGTCCCGATGTTGATAATCTTTAAAAAGCGATGGCAAGACCAAAGACTCAATCATTGCAATGGCTAGATTTAAAATCAGCATTCTGACCCAAAGCTGTTCATCAACATATGAAAAGTAAATGAGGAATGGCAATGTTAATCCAGTTAAAACAACTGCCAATAAATTATGAGCATTTCCATTTTTACGTAATGCCATTGCATAAGCGCTGGTCCAAGCGCCGAATAAATAGAAACAGCCTAAAAGTGGTGCTGTTAATGTCAACTGCTGGTTGGTCATAAGGCTTTGCGCAGCCAAAGAAAATGACGGCACAATATATCCAAGCCCCAACCAAAATAAATATGCAGGTGCTTTAAAAAAGAAATGACAAATCAGAAGCAAACTACCCATTAATATCAGGCAGATGGGCACAATTAAAATAAAGTAATGGGTATCTGCAAAATTCACGTCTGATATCTTTATGATAAGAAATAGGAAATATCGGAAAGTCGATAAGTTTAGAGTATTTTTTTATACGCGCCCAATCAATGATTAAAAATAGTCACATTATTTTGTAATTTAATTTCATATATCTGCTTAAAACTTAAATTCTTTACTATTTTTACTGCTCGCTTGCTCCTATTTTAGGCTATTCCCATAACAGTTCGGGCAATAAAATAGCCTCAGCTAGAATCAAAAGCCAACTGAATTTGCTCATTCCAATCTCACCCTACTCAGTTTTATCCACGTTGTTTTAAAGCAACTTGTATTTTCTTTTCAATTCAGAGAGAATAATTAGAGTAATTACTCTAATTATTAACAATAGGAATCATGTCCCATGATCGGATCCCGAAAATGGATGGAAATCAACCAAGGAAGCCTGAGCTTTAAAGAAAAAATAAATCTGATCAAACAGACTTTACTGCCAATCACCTACAAGTACTCCAAGACCTTTATACAATCCCATATTCAGCCGGCTCATATTGCCATACAAGATGTCCGAATTCCCGATACACCTATTGTCAAAGAGGCAATAGCTGAGCTAGAAAACGCACGGGATCAAGCTATTTTCCATCATTCTTGGCGTAGCTTTTTTTGGGGAGCAGGCATCGCGCAAAGTAAAGACTGGCAATTTGACCAAGAAAGCTTTTTAATTGCCTGCTTAATGCACGATTTGGGCTTGGTTGCACATCTAGATCAATATTCCTGTCACTGCTTTACTTATGAGAGTGCCTTACGTTCAGAACGTTTATGTCTAAAACACCGTTACGATGAATCGCGTACAAAAATTATTTCTGAAGCGATTTGCCTTCATATGAATGGCTATTTAGATGAGTCTAATCAAAATTTGCCGATAGAAGCGCTGTTACTGCATCAGGCAACTTCATGTGACGTTATTGGCACAGATTATGTACGGTTTTCAAAAACTTATGCTGAAGATGTTTTGACAGAACATCCTCGAACTCAATTTAATTCACATTTCAAAAAACTTTTACATAAGGAGTCGCTCAATCACCCTCAATCCCGCACAGCTCTGTTGTCTGGATTAGGACTACCATACATGATTCAGCTTAATATTTTTAAGGAGTAATCAAATGTTAAACAACAACTTAATACAGAAAACGATATATTTTCAACAACATCCTATCCTTGTTGACCTCTATGTCCATCCACAGAATAAACACACGATTATTTTATTGACGGCTTTAGGCGTAACAATCAATAAATACGAGAAGTTAATTGGTTTACTGGCAAATCATGGTTTTAATCTTCTTGTCGCAGATTATCCCTATTGTGGACGGAACACGCCTCATGTATCAGCCCAAATAGATTATGGTTACGCCGATCTCATCCATGGTTTTATTGCACAACTTGAGAAGATTGCCGTGGATGCAAATCTTCATTCCCCTATTTTATTGGGTCATAGCTTAGGTGGACATTTGGCTACATTGTACGCACAGAGCCATGACAATACAGTCATTGGTATAGCCACAGGCAATATCGGACTAAAAAATTGGGATTTAAAAGGTAAAATCAATATTTTAAAAGCAGTCACTGTTATTAATGCCATGATTTTAAAGGATGGTTACTTTGCAGGATATAAAATTGCATTTGGCAATCGAGAAGCCAAATCCTTGATGCGAGACTGGTCAAAAGTCGTCTTTACAGGAAATTATAAACACATCATCAGTAAAGAACAAATTGTGGAAAACGCAGCCTTGTTTATCGCTTTAAAAGATGACGATTTTGCGCCCATGTCATCTATGTTGGCTTTAAGCCGTTATTTCAAACAGCCCGTCGTTCAAACTTTAGATCTGTCTAAAACCATCCAAGGAAATCAGCATAGCGTTTGGATTAAACAGCCGGAAAAGGTTGTACAAAAAATCACGGATTGGATAAATCATTTTGAGTCATAATTTTTCTTTGGACATCAATAGATAAGTGCCCTCTTCGCTGTTACCGGTACCAATCACTGTCCAGTCATGACGCTGATAAAAATTCAATGCTTGTTTATTTTCCAATAAACACTTTAGATAGCCAGTTCCAGTAAACAGTTGTTCTGCTGATGCCAGCAATGCTGAGCCTACTCCCTTTTTTTGCACATCGGGCGCAACAAATAGATGATGTAAAAAATTATCATCAAGATAAATAGAAGCAAAACCTAAATATTGTTGACCGTTTACTGCAACTAAAATAATTTCATGCTGTGTATATTTTTCAAAATCACTCAATTGCCATTTTGAGGAATCTATCCACAACCAACTTGTTTTACGAGTTTGCAGAAAAAGTTGACTCAATGGCTCTCTATCTTTTTGCCGAAAATATCGGATATTCATCATCATCCCAAGCTTTTTTTATGGCATTTCATTTCTTAATCAACTTGAATCTGCCTTTCTCCAAATGCCTCCATAATACCTCATGGAGCCATTTGAATCCTGTACTGAAAATTGTTTTACAATATTGTATCATTTGCGCGAAGCAACGTTGTTCAGCTTCATTAAACAGCAACCATAGAACCCAACTTAAACCTGTTGAAATCTTATCAAGCTGCTCAATCTCGATTTAAAAGCTTATGCCTCATCCAATAAATAATCCACCCAAGATATAAGCCATCGTCTTTGTTATTATTGTTTCAAGATACAGTACACACCATTAAGATCTTAATATACGATTTTTCTTCCAAATGCTGGGATATTAAAGAAAAACCATCGGCTGCCCCAAGCTGATCACTTATCATGCAAATGTTTGAAGATTCATTCTGGAACCGATTTCTTTCGTTGCATTTAAAACCTATCGTGTTGTCGTTTTAAAAATCTGGGGTTCAATATGTTGCAATAGATTGACTGTCTTGCCAAAAGGATCTTTTAAATAAAAACGTTTTACCCCCCATTCCTCAATGGTTAATGGGTATATGATTTCCATATTGAATTGCTGAGCTCTAGCGTACAATTCATCCACATTATCGACTTCTATTGAAAAATCAGGGACCTCTGTTGCATTTCCGCCTTGGGAGGCAATACTAATTTGCGGGCTCATCATTTCATGACTTGCATAAGTTTTTATCCATCCATGATCCATGACTAACTGCATACCTAAAAAATCACCATAAAAGGTTTGTGCCGACCTCAGATCTGGAGCCTGAATATTACTGACGATTCTTTTTATTGCCATGGCATTTCCCTGCATCACTGATTAAAAGCTGCGCTTTATTTTACAATTTGATTAGCTCCACCACCACGGTAAAGTTCCATTTTTTAAAATTTGACGATGTTGTTTATAATTCGGATCATATTTTGCGACTTCAGACCAAAATGCCGTACTATGGTCAAAATAACGAGTGTGCGCCAATTCGTGTATACAGACATAGCGCGTAATATTGAAACCACATAAAGCCAATGTACTATTCAACATAATATCATGCTTTACGGTACAACTTCCCCAACGTGTTTTAGCTTGTCGAATCGCACATTGGTTAAATTTCAAACCTGTTTCTTCACTGATTTGCTGTAAAAAAATTGGTAAATGCTGTTTGGCATAGTGAATTACAAAATTTTTTAAATAGACTTCAGCTTGTTGGTCACTGATCAATACGGTTAGCGCCTGCTCATCAAAAACGAAGGCTGGTCTTTGCTTTTGATAAATAATTTTTATTGGTTGTTGCAGATTAAAAAGCGTCAATGTAGAGGGTAAACTTCGGTCAGCAAGCGCAATATTTTGTTGCTGTTTCTGCCAAGTTTCGATCATCCAGGATTCGGACTGTTTTAAAAAATCATCAATTTGACGCTGAGTACAAAATTTGGGGACGGTTAGTTTAATTTGACTAGGTTCAACACGTAAGCGCAAACGTGTAGCACGTGCATGATGGGTAATTTTAATTTCAGGAAATGTGGCTGCCATATGACTCTAAATTTAATTTACCGTAACGCTTCAGAAGAAAGTAAACCCTTCTTTACGAAGGGCTTAACAGAGAGAAATCGAATATTTAGATTGCTGTACGCTCTTCAATACCCTTGTTGGTCGCAACAATTGCAATATCTGCTTTATTGATTGCAAAAATCCCGTTGCACACAACCCCAGGAATATCATTAATGGTTTTTTCTAACTCAAGCGCATTTAAAATATTCAAATTAAAAACATCTAAAATCACGTTGCCATTATCAGTAACCACTCCCTCACGATAAGTCGGGTCACCCCCTAAAGACACAATTTTGCGGGCAACAGCAGAACGTGCCATAGGAATTACTTCGATAGGCAACGGAAACTCACGTCCTAATTGCTCAACCCATTTCGAATCATCCACAATACAGACAAACTTTTTTGCAATTGAAGCAACAATTTTCTCACGTGTCAGTGCAGCACCACCACCTTTGATCATGTGCATATGACGGTCTATTTCATCTGCGCCATCCACATAGGCATCCAGACCACCAACATGGTTCATGTCAACCACTTCAATTCCTAACTTTTTAAGGCGTTGCGCAGTCGCTTCAGAACTTGCCACCGCAGCTTCAAGTTGAAGTTGTGGCAAAAGCTCGATCAAAAAATTGACCGTACTTCCAGTTCCAACACCCAAAATGCCCCCTTTTGGTAAGTGTTTTAAAGCGGCTTGGGCTGCAGCTTGTTTTTTCTCATCCTGGGTTGCATAAAGGCTCATGACATCTCTCAATTAAATTTCAATTTCCTGCACATTTTGCATAATTTTAAAACGCAAAGGTGCAACGGTTTGTTACAATGGATGCTCATTTTAAACTGTTAGATGGAAAATTAACATGCTGTCTCGTTTGGTTCGACAAATATTACAGGCAACGGTCTATGACGTTGCAATCGAAACCCCACTCGAAGCAGCGCCACGAATTAGTGAAAAACTAAACAATAACATTCGCTTCAAACGCGAAGACTTACAACCTGTCTTTTCTTTCAAGCTGCGCGGTGCTTATAACCGTATCAGCCAATTACCGAAATCTCAGTTGGAACGTGGCGTTATTACTGCTTCTGCGGGTAACCATGCACAAGGCGTGGCATTATCTGGTCAAAAGTTAGGTATTCGCGCCATTATTGTGATGCCCAAAACCACACCCGATATTAAAGTACAGGCCGTTAAGCGCTTAGGTGGTGAAGTGGTGCTTCACGGCGATTCTTTTGATGTAGCCAACAAATATGCCATTCAACGTGCAGCAGATGAAGGCATGACCTTTATTCCGCCATATGACGATGAATTGGTCATGGCGGGTCAAGGGACAATTGCCAATGAAATTTTACGCCAATGGCGTGATGTAGAATATGTATTCGTTGCAGTGGGTGGTGGTGGTTTAATCGCAGGTGTTGCCGCTTATTTAGGTGATGTCGCTCCACATGTCAAAGTCATCCCTGTAGAATACGACGAATCTGCCTGTCTAAAAGCGGCTTTAGAAGCCAAAGAACGGGTTATCTTACCTTCTGTTGGTCTATTTGCAGATGGAACAGCTGTGGCTCAGATTGGTGAGAAACCTTTTGAAGTCATTCAGTTACAAAAATCAGATCTTTCTGGCCCCATAGTTGAGCCAGAAGTTGTTCTGGTCAACACCGATGAAATCTGTACAGCGATAAAAGATACGTATGACGAATGCCGTAGTATCGTAGAACCGTCTGGTGCTATGGCATTGGCTGGTATCAAAAAATATGTAGAAACGCATGGGCTTGAAGGCAAGAACATGGTGTCGATTATATGTGGCGCAAACATGAACTTTGACCGTTTACGCTATATTGCAGAAAGAACAGAATTAGGTGAACGTAAAGAAGCAATTTTTGCTGTTACCATCCCTGAAGAAAAAGGATCTTTCCTTAACTTCTGCCGTGCTTTACAAGGACGAAATATTACCGAATTCAACTATCGTGCAAGTGATGCTTCAGCAGCACAGGTTTTTGTCGGCATTAGTTTAAAATTTGGTGAGAAAGAACGTCATGACATCTATGAAGCGTTAAAAGTTCATTATGATGTAGATGATCTATCTGATGATGAAGTCGCAAAACTGCATATTCGCTATTTGATTGGCGGTCATGCAGATATCGCCAATGAACGTTTATTCCGTGTTGAATTTCCGGAACGTCCAGGCGCATTATTAACCTTCCTTGAACGTTTGGGTCCTACACATAACATCAGCTTGTTCCATTATCGTAACCATGGTGCAGCGGAAGGTCGTGTCCTGGTTGGGTTGGATGCGGAAGATGCTGTACAGAATCCAGATGGCTTAATTGAAACCTTAGAAAATATCAATTATCCATATCAGGAAATTACCAATAATCTAGGTTATCAACGTTTCTTGAAATAAATGAATTTTATCAACAGCCTGTAATAATTTTACAGGCTGTTGATGATTAATTTTCCAACATTACAGTCGATTTGCCTGAACCCCTTTTGCGGAATACCACTCAGTATAGAATAGCCTCTTAGTCTCGCCCTTTGCTCGTCAGGAAGAATCTTTTAATAGGGTTATAATTTGATACACTTCAATTTTTAATCACCGCAATGCTTCAACCCATACAACATTGACATCAAATATTGAAAAATAGATCTCTTTCATCAAATAAAAATAAACGGGTTCAACGAATCATCAGAATACTCATATTCTCTCTCCCTCACATGAAGAAGGTCAGAATGAGGCGTATTTTATGCCGATTTATGGTTTTAAAATGGATTGATGAAATAAAGCGACCAATAATCAATATATTGCCATATTTAAATCACCATCCTCATTAAATGCTTCATTAAAAGCATCAACAATTTGAATTAATTGCTGTTCATCTTGCGTAGGTACCAGCATCCAATATGGATTTTCTCGATAAACCACCAAGAGTGATAACTGGTGCTGGTCTGCCAGATTTTTAATGGCATCAAAAATGATTTCCTCAGTACGTTCCATGACATCCATTTGCTCTTCAAATGAAATATCGTCATCTTCCTGAAGTTGTTCAAAGCATTCCTGAACGGCAATTTCAATCTCATTTTGCAATTGCTCAGTGTCAACATTGTACTTTTTAAAATAAAAGTTATCTTCAATCCCATTGTCACTGTATTCTTTTAATTCAATATAATGCAGCAAATTTTGATCTTCATTGATCCATTCATCAAATGTATGGAATTCATCGTCTACTGGGATGGGCTGCATGTTTAATTCAGCAAAAGTGGCTTGAAGAAGTGAGTAAATTTTATGTGACATGCGGATCTCTCTCATGGCTTTATTATAAAGTGAAAAGTAAAACTTTAAAAATCAGGTCGATCTGGAACAATCAAACAATGCATAGTGCTCTATACTGATATCTTCATCATGAAACTGTTTATTGAAATGCTTACAAAACTTTTCGATCTTGTGCTCATGGTTCGGAACGATTAACCAATAATAATCTTCAGCGTAGATTAGAAGCAACTCATGATGATGTTGTTTTGCCTCGGTTAATATTTCTTCAAATACAATATCATAGACTTGATCTTGCACATTATAATAACGCCCGATAACATCTTTGTGCAATTCGTAATGATCAAATAAAGGTTGAGCTCTTTGGCGAATCTTGCTTTGAATGCCTAGACTATCAACGGCATATTCATGAAATACAGCACTTCGCTCAATCTGATTTTCATGAAACTCCATGCGATCTATTTTCATCAAATAGGCGCGGAAACGACCACCGAATTTTTCTGCAGCAAGCCAGTTTAAAAACGCTTCAAAACTTTTACGATACTTCTTTTTCGGCATATCCCTTTGCTTCAATTCAGGAAACCAATGTTGGAGTATTTTATAAATTTTTTTATCGTCCATTTTCTTATACTTAATCAAACAAGCGAATATTGATGAAGATCAATTTTGAATACCTTGATTGAGCATAGCTAACTCATTTGAAGGTTTTATGACATAATTCAGGTTTTATTTACATATATCAGTTTATATTCAAGGTTTCGAGATTGGCGATTGAATACTTTAACTATAAAATATATAAAAATTGAAGATGATAATGCTCGCACAATTCAAGTGCTGAGATAAGGATTTTGTAGAATGGCGCAGTTCGCTGTCATCGGTTTAGGTAGTTTTGGTGAAGCTGTTGCGCTTGAACTGACCAACTTAAATCACGATGTGATTGGCATTGATACCTTAAAGAAAAATGTTGAAAATATTGCAGACCAAATCAGTCATGCCGTCATCGCAGATGCAACTGATGAGCATGTTTTAGATGAACTCAATATTAAAAATTGTGATGCTGTGGTGGTTGCGATCGGTGAAGATATCGAAGCCAGTATCCTGTGTGTACTCCATCTCAAAAACTTAGGCATTGAAAAAATCTTTGTCAAAGCCAAATCTAAATCCCACCACATGATTTTATCGCATTTGGGAATCAGTAAAATTATTCATCCTGAAGAGGATATGGGCATCCGGGTTGCCCAGTCTTTAAGTTATCCAATGGTCAGACGCTACATGGCGCTGAACAATGATCGTTATATCGTAAAAATCGAAATCGGTGCAAATTTACAGGGCGCTCAGTTTCAAACCGTCATGGAAAATACTCCCGAATTAACCACATTATTGTTACAACGCGGATCTCATGTTCTCTATGATATTGCACCTGGCACAATTTTACAGGAAAAAGACATTTTAATTCTTGAAGGTCCTGTAGAAATGCTCAGACAATTTTCGATTCGCTTCTTATAGTCATAATCATGCGTCTATCTAAAAAAGAACTGATCAACAAGCAACATAATAGTATTAATCTCAGCCCACCAAGTTTACTTGCTTTAGGTTTTTTGAGCTTTATTATTATTGGAACAGTATTACTGAAACTCCCTTTTGCCCATCAAGGTGATTTGACTTGGGTTGATGCTCTCTTTACGGCGACATCTGCAGTAACGATTACAGGACTTTCTGTTGTCAATATCGGTGAATCACTGACTACATTCGGTCAAGTGGTGGTCATGATCTTGATTCAATGCGGCGGTTTGGGATTTATGACTTTTGCAATCCTCGCTGCCCTGAGCCTATCTTCCAAAATCGGGCTGAAACAGCAAATCATGGCACAAGAAACCATTGGGCAAACCAGTCTAGCAAGAGCAACTTTTACGGTTAAAGGTGTTTTTCTCTATTCCTTATTTTTTGAAGCGATTGGCACGGGTATTTTAACCATGGCATGGTCACATCATTATGATCTAGAGCATGCTTTCTTCTATGCCCTGTTTTACAGTATTTCTGCATTTAACAATGGTGGATTCTCGCTATTCCCCAACAGTTTAATGAGTTTCTCAGATCAGTATATGGTGACTTTTACCATCAGTATGCTGTATATCATTGGTGGTATCGGTTTTGTTGTGTTGATGGACATCAAGAAAGCCAAGCGCTGGAAGAAGCTTTCAACCAACAGCAAATTAATTCTATCTACCATTGCCGGGCTCAATCTTTTTGCATTTATCGTGATTTGGGCGATTGAAGCATCTAATCCACTCACACTGGCACCGATGACATTCGGTGATCAGGCACTCAATGCATGGTTTCATGCAACCGTTCCCCGTTCATCTGGCTTTAACAGTCTGGAAGTCAGCAGTATGACCAATGCATCCACCTTAATCACCATGGTTTTAATGTTTATTGGGGGTGGATCGCTCAGTACAGCTGGGGGGATTAAAGTGGGTACATTTATCATTATGATCTTGAGCGTCATCACTTTTTTAAAACGTTCAGATGAAATTACCGTATTTGGTCATTCCGTTTCTCATCAAGCCACATTTAAAGCACTGGCAGTCATTGCAATCACATCTCTTCTGATTTTGATTGGCTTTTTTACCTTATTGATTCTTGAACCGGATAAAAAGTTTTTAGATTTATTATTTGAAGCCGTTTCCGCAGCTTGTACTGTTGGTTTATCACGAGGAATAACTGAAAACCTGCATGCAGGCAGTCAAATTGCCCTGATCTGTCTCATGTTTGCTGGACGTCTTGGTCCACTTACATTGGCTTATCTGATTGCGACACCAAATAAAAGTCGCGTGCGCCATCCCACTACAGAAATTCAAGTGGGTTAACTTCTGTCTTGGTACACAAATGCCTAAAGATCATTCAACACATAGCCACCAGCTTATTTTGCCAAGACAGTGTTAAGTTTGTTGTCTATATTTAAATAAGCTGTACTGATAGCATTAAAAAAAAGCGATCTTATTTTTGACTGAGATCGCTTTTTTATCTCTTTGAATGAATTATTCAACTTCCAGTTCACTGTTTCCTTTAATCAGACGATGTTCTGACTGTAAATATTCATCAGACTGCATTTCCAATAAACGTGAACGGGTACGTTCAATTTCAAAGGCAAGTTTTTCACCTTGATAAATTTCAATAATTGAATCTTCAGAGGTCAACAATAATTTTACTCCACGATCATAAAACTCATCGACCAGATAAATAAAACGCCGTGTTCCTTCTGAAAGCAAATCAGTCAAATGTGGGACATTACTCACCAGCACAGTATTATAAATATTTGCAATTTCAATAAAATCCGATGGACTTCGCGGCTTCATACAGAGCTCCCGGAAATCACACCATAATACATCCTCAGTATGCCCCAGAGTTTCAACAATACGATTGTTGATGGTGATCGGTTCTTCCGACACTGTCTGTGAAGCGGTTAAAGCACTAAATCGCTTTGCCATCCAAACTTTATTATCATCGCTAAGCGGTGCTTTGAATAATTGGGCCTGCTTCAATACACGTAAACGATAATCCACACCCGCATCGACATTTAAAACCACACAATGGGTTTTTACCATTTCAATGGTTGGAATAAAACGATCGCGGTGGATACCATTTTTGTATAAGCCATCTGGCGCTATATTTGATGTCGCCACCAAAGTAATGCCGCGAGTAAATAACTTCTGAAACAAGTCACTCAGAATCATCGCATCAGTTACATTGGATACAAAGAATTCATCAAAGCAGATGACAACAGCTTCTTTGTAAATCTGATCCGCCACCATATCCAAAGGATTACGCTGACCAGATAATTTATTGAGTTCTTTATGAACAAATTGCATAAAGTGATGAAAATGCATCCGTGTTTTTCGACGAAATGGAATGGAATCGTAAAATTGGTCCATTAACCATGTTTTTCCACGTCCTACCCCGCCCCACATGTAGACACCTTTGGGCGCTGTTTGACGACGGAAACGACGGAAAGCCTTTTTTGAAGCTTTATAACGATTAATCAGCTCTTGCCATACACGTTCCAGCTCATGTACTGCTTGTGCCTGAGCATCATCGGGTAAAAATTGCCCAGAGGATAATGCTTTTGCATAACGCTCAGCAGGTGAAACGGGAGTAAATGCTGTTGAGGAAGTTCTATTCTGATCTAATAACATATCGTATTGTTACTTTTAAAGGCTGAAGGAAGTATAGCGAAGATTTATTTTTGATAAATAAAACTTTGGCATAATTTCTATACTGTATTTCATTTTTAACACCACCTGTTTATTTACCGTACTGTCGAGGGCTTTGTCCAAACCAACGCTTAAAGGCATGATTAAATGCCGCAGGTTCTGAATAGCCCAACAATTCGGCAATCACTTCAATCGAATACTCTTTATATTCAATCAAACGTAAAGCTTTATGTTTAATGAGCTGCTCTCGAATCTGTTTATAGCTCGTATTCAATTGTTGCAACTGATGACGCAAAGTACGCTCAGGAACATTTAAAGCCTGTGCAACCTCAGCCATAGATGGAATGACGCCTTGTTGTAATTCCAAATAATCATTCACCCGTTGAATCAGCGGAGCCACTTTCTGCTCTTCAGCATTCAAGCGTTCAATTTCAGCAATACATTTTGCCTCATAAACCCGATGGGTAATGGGATCAGCAGAAGGTATGGGCAATTGCATTACATCTTCATTAATCCAAAATGCAGCTTTATCACAATTAAAGTGTAAATCTGAACCATAATAATCATGGTATTGTTTTAAAATAACCGGGTCTTGAGGTTGCTGAAATGGCAATTCAATTCTGACACTTGGTGCAGTTAATCCCATCATTTTATAAATATCGTCGAGAAATTTATAAGTGCCTGAAATTTCACATTGTGCCCGAAGTAATCCCATTTCGGTTTCCAAATCCACTGGTTGATAGGTCAGTGCAATTTGATGGTCACCTTTTTCAAGCCCGAGTACTCCGTACAGATAGGTCAAACCTTGATAACGAATCCCATTTTGAATTGCATCACCGACATTGTTGCAAGTCACCAATAACATCAATAAGGGACCATATCCTGCAAGCGAATAGTGCTGACCAATGAATAATCCTGTTTCAGGTTGCACACCCTGACCGATAATTTTCTGGATATCCCACTCTAAACTGGGATGAATAATTGAACTCGGATCAAGCGCGTCAGCTTTAATCCCGACACTTGCAAGTCGAGAGTCCACATCAATTCCCGCATTACGCATACCATGAATTAAATACATCAAACCGAGAATCGATCGCTTCATTTCATCATCATTTCATTTTCACCCAAACTTTTTACTACAAAGTCAACATTTTGGGAATTGCCGAATATATCAATTTTTATGTCATTGCAATCATATTTCAAATCCAACAGTTTCGATATTCTATGCAAAACTGGAAAACTCAGAGTGAAGAAAAATGAGTACAACATCTGCGGTTCAAGCAAACACACAAACAACACAGGTTGCCATCATTGGTGCCGGCTTTGGAGGATTAGCCATGGCAATCCGCTTAATAAAAGCCAACATCCATGATTTTATTATTGTTGAAAAAGCCAATGATGTTGGGGGAACATGGCGTGAAAACCAGTATCCAGGTGCTGCTTGTGATGTTCAGTCGCACATGTACTCACTTTCATTTGCGCCCAAAACAGATTGGTCTAAACGTTATGCGGAAGCACCTGAAATTTTTGATTATATTCAAGATTTGATTCAACAATACGATTTAAAAAAATATATCCAATTTAATCAAGAAGTCATTGCCGCACATTATCATGAAGATCGGTTTAATTGGCATTTAGCATTAAAAAATGGTCAGCAAATTAACGCTCAATTTGTTATTTTTGCATCGGGCCCCCTGCATGTTCCACAAATACCACAGATTAAAGGCATTGAAAAATTTAAAGGTGAAGTATTCCACTCTTCTCAATGGAACCATAAATATAACCTGAATCAAAAGAATGTTGCCTCTATTGGTACAGGAGGAAGTGCAATTCAGTATATTCCCGAAATCGCGGATAAAGTTCAAAATCTCTATGTGTTGCAACGAACACCCGCCTGGGTAATCCCACGTGACGAACGCGCATACAATGCTCTTGATAAAAAACTATTTCAACGCTTTGAATGGTTTAGAAAACTGCATCGTGCCCGTTTATATTGGTCAAATGAGTCGCGTGTGGTCCCAATTGTCAAGCCACAAATCATGAAATACGGTCAAAAACTTGCTGAAGCCTTTATTAGATTTCAGGTCAAAGATCAGCAAACCGCACAAAAACTCATCCCTGATTATGTTATGGGCTGTAAACGGATTTTGATTTCAAATAAATATTTCCCAACTTTCAATCGCGACAATGTTGAACTGATCACTGATGCCATTCAAGAAATAACCGAGGACAGCATCATCACGAAAGATGGTAAAGCACGCCAAATTGATTGCTTAATCTATGGCACTGGTTTTATTACCGATCCCCGTATTTATTTAAAATCTTTTGATTGCTATGGGGAAAATGGTCTTGAGTTAAAACAAGCTTGGAAAGACGGTGCAGAAAGCTACTATGGCGTCATTACCAAAGGCTTTCCAAACTTATTCCAATTGCTTGGACCAAATACTGTATTAGGGCATAATTCTGTTATTTTCATGATCGAGTCTCAGGTCAATTATATTTTACAATTGATTCAGATGGTGCAAAACACCCAAACCCAGGCTGTTGTGGTTAAAGCAGAAATTCAAGATCGATTTAATGACAAAGTACAAAAGCAGCTCGAAGGTACGGTTTGGCAATCCGGATGTGTCAGTTGGTATCAACAGGATGGCGGTAAAAACTTTGCACTTTGGCCAACATATACTTGGAAGTTTTGGTTAGAAACACGCAAGATCAACCCAGGCAATTTTAGGTTGTTGGGCAAACAACAAAAGGTTCAGGCCAAACCTCAAGCTGCATAATTTTTTATGATCTGATCACAATATTGCAAACAGCTTTTAAAAGCTCCGTTATAATAGATAGGTTCTCACTACCTATCTATTTTTATGCAATCGCTTTGGTTAATTTTCCAACTCTTATTTTGCTTATTTTTTGGATTTGTTCTCGCTCGAAGAATTCCTCAAGTTATCGAAAAAATCGCATTCAAGATATTGCCTTATTTTACTTATATTTTGTTGATTGCCATTGCAATTGAATTTTCTCAAACCATTCATAATATTACCAGTCCCACACAGATTCTCACCAGTGCTGCAACCATTGCACTGAGCACTTCACTGGGAGCATTTGTCTGTTGCTATCTGGTGTTTAAAGCCATTGGTCTTAAACCTGCTCAAGGTAAAGTTTCTGCCGAATTACTGCTTGGTTCTTTATTGAATATTAGTTATGCATTTATTGCTTTGGCTGTGGGTTATGCTGTGGCAGAGTTTGCGCACTATGCCAGTGTCCCCTTGCATATCAGTACATGGAACTTACTATTGCTCTATATGCTATTGATTGGCTTAGATTTGGCTTATTCGCCACTGGATCGTTCATGGTTAAACTGGAAAATCATGCTTGTCCCATTGGCTTGTGTGATCGGTTCGTTATTAGGAGCCTTTGCAGCTTTTTTCTTGGTTCACGATATCAGCATGCGAGATATGATTATGTTGTCACAAGGTTATGGATTTTACTCTATGACTGGGATTGTAGTCACTGAATTGAAGAATGCACACTTAGGCAGTATTGCCTTAATGAATGATTTGTTTAGAGAAATTTTTGCGATTTTATTGATGTACCTCATCGGTTGGCGCTACCCTCGTTCAGCAATTTCATCAGCAGGCGCCACAGCCATGGATGTTACTTTACCTATGGTCAAACAAGCCTGTGGAAATGATTTTATTCCGCATGCCATGGTCAGTGGTTTTATCCTTTCTGTACTTGCACCGATAGCGGTGAGTGTATTGGCAGCACTTTAAATGCATATGATTTTATTGGACCCATTCTATAAATAGATTTTTATTCCCGTTAAAAAATAAACCCTCTGTTCCTGATTAAGAAAAGAGGGTTTTTTAGCCTGCCACTAAGTTATAATGTCGCTAAAATATCTTTGAGCATTTGACTCGGATTCTCTGACTGAGTAATTGGTCGACCAATCACTAAATGTGTTGAACCATCCAACATGGCTTGCTTCGGTGTTACAATTCTTTTTTGATCATCTGCATTTGTACCTGCCGGGCGGATGCCAGGTGTAACGAGAGCAAATTCTGCACCTAAATCTTGACGCAACATTTTTGCTTCTTGTGCAGAACACACTACACCATCCAAACCACTATCTTGAGTAAGTTTAGCAAGACGTTTCACCTGTTCAAAAGGCTCAATATCCAAACCAATATCCCGCAGATCTTCCCGTCCCATTGAGGTCAAAACAGTTACGGCTATCAGCTGTGTAGAATAATTACCCGCTTTTAAACGTTCTACACAAGTTTCCATCATCTTGCGGCCACCAGAAGCATGTACATTGACCATCCATACCCCCAAGTCAGCCGCGGCACACACCGCCTGCGCAGTCGTGTTTGGAATATCATGAAATTTTAAATCTAAAAAAACTTCAAAGCCATGATCATGCAATGCTTTTACTACACTTGGACCTTCATGAGTAAATAATTCTTTGCCTACTTTTAAGCGGCATAGTGATGGATCCAACTGATCGGCAATTGTTAGGGCGTCATATTGGCTTTTTGCATCTAGGGCGACAATAATACTCACAGATCTTCATTCCATCACATAAAATTTGGCACATTATAAAGTGATTAACAAAAGCAGAAAACCAACATCAGCAAAAAACTCAATCTAACATGGCAAAATATCTCTATCTCTGTTCAGAAATTAAAATTGCGCGTGTATCTTGCTCTAGTGCTTCAAAGATGTGTTCTTGATCTGCAGGATAAGACATATAATCTCCAGCATTAAGAACTTCACTGGCATCGATTAAACCCACTTTGGCAGATCCTTGCATAATAATAATATGTTCAACACTTCCAACAGGATGCGGTTGGCTACAACGTGGCTCACCAGGTTGAGTGGTTAAAATATACACATCACGCCTTGCATTCGGTGGGCAAGTTGCCAACAAAACTGCTTGATAATTTGATATTTCAGATGTTACAGATGCGCCATCACCATAACGAATAATGTGAGATGTTTGTGTTTGAGCCTCGACTAATTTAGCAAAAGGGATATTTAACGCTACACATAATGCCCATAGGGTCTCTAGGCTAGGATTACCTTGCCCAGACTCAAGTTGAGAAAGTGTTGACTTTGCAACGCCAGCACGCCTAGCAACTTCACCCAATGATAATCCAGCGTTCGTTCTTTCTGTGTGCAAGTTTTTTGCAATGATTTCAATTGGGATAGACATTTTCACCTCAAAAAGTACGATCGTTCGATTTGACGAACAAAAATAATATCACTATTATAACAAATGAGCGTTCGCCATATCGAACAGTTTTGTACTCTAAATCAAGGCCAATTCAGATGAAGTATAAAGAAATTAGAAATTTACCCAGGCCCATCGTAAAGTCGATTGTAATCATCTGTATAGCAACCGCCATGATTGGTATTTCACTTGGTTCACTTGCCATAAGCTATCAGCTCCCTATTTGGATACCATTGTTGCTATCCACCTGTGTGCTGGCAGGCGCAGCAGAATTCACCTTCATTGGAATGATTGCTTCTGGAAGCAGTCCCATTACTGCTGCGATTGCAGGCTTATTAATTAATTTACGCCATCTTCCTTTTGGTTTGGTAATTCACGATTTTATTGAAAATAACAAATTTAAATACTTTGCAACACATATTATGAATGATGAAAGCGTGCTATTTGGACTAACTCAACCTACACATGAGCTAAAACGTAGTGCCTATTGGTTATGTGGAATCGGTATTTTATTTGCTTGGCCCATTGGTGTTTTGACAGGTTATTTTGTTGGAAGCCATTTAGCTTATGCAAAGCTATTGGGTATTGACACCATTTTTCCGGTGGTTCTCTTTGCACTTACGTTTAAAGCATTAAAGCAAAAATCAACCCGAAAATCTGCTATTACAGGGGCAATGATTAGCTTAGCAACAGTCCCCTTTCTACCCACAGGAATCCCCATACTCATGTCATTGTTTGGTCTAATTGCAGGAAGAAAATAACATGAATCAACAGATGATTATTCTTATAGGGATTCTACTTCTTGCAATAGGTACATATCTCATTCGATATTCGGGATTTGTATTTAATCAATATTTTTCCATCAGCAAACAACAAGAACAGCTGTTTAATGATGCAGCAACAACATTACTTTTTTCTATTGCTATTTTGAGTACTTTTTTTGAAGCTAACGGATGGGCTGATTTTGCAAGAATCTGTGGTGTGTTGGTTGCCTTATATTTGATATGGAAAAATTATTCACTGATCACCATTATTTTTATTGCAACACTGACCACGACTTTGTTCCGATTGATCATATCGTGCGATTTTAATTGAGATCTAAAAATCAATACCCCAAACAAAAAGCGCTTTTCCTGTAAAGAAAAGCGCTTTTTTAGCATAATGATTAAAGAGGATTAGAATTCTTGTTTTCGGGTTGAATATCTAATACCGTCTTTTCATGACGTGCATTAGCAGCAGCTTCAGCAGCAGCCAATTGCGCAGTCTGAATTTGTTCTTTTCTGAGATGATCAATATCTTTACGAAGACGCTTAACTTCCCATGCATTTTGGAATACACGGAAAACCTGCACACCAAGCAACAATCCAAGAACAATTCCGAGGAATAAAGTCAATAATAGTAATAGCCCTAAACGCATTGCAGGAACCTGAGTAAACAGCAAGTCTACTGGAAGTTCGGCAGGATTCTGTAGGACTAATGCTAAAGCATAGCCAAATATTACCAATAGTAATGCAACTAAGAAATAGCGCATAATCACCCCATTCGAATTTTATTAGTTGGCAGATTCGTTTACTGCATCACGCAATGCTTTACCAGGCTTAAAGTGCGGTACTGCTTTCGCTGCAACTTCTACAGACTTACCAGTTTTAGGATTACGGCCTACGCGTGGCTCGCGATGGTGCAGTGCAAAACTACCAAAACCACGAATTTCAATACGATCATCTGAAGACAATGATGCAATCATTTGATCAATCATAATTTTTACTGCTTCTTCAACCAATGGCTCTGCCAAATGTGGGTTCTTGAGAGCAATTCTTTCTATTAAGTCAGACTTATTAAGTGCTTCAGTTGTCATTTAAGACCTCATTAATTTTAATGCTATTTGACATACACTAGATAATATCCTTTTTAAATACAAAAAGGTAGCGCAGTCATCATATACTACGCTACCTTTTACAGTATTTGAATAAAAAATATTAATTAATTACATTAAATAATACTTCTTAACAATAACTTAGTGGTTCATTTGCGCTTTGATCAAATCGCCAATTGTCTTAGGACCATTGTCTTGACCATTTGCAGCTGTTTTCAAGTTAGCTACTGCTTCTTTCTCTTCAGCTTCGTCTTTCGCTTTAATCGACAAGTTGATAGAACGTGATTTACGATCTACATTGATGATTTTAGCTTCAACTTCTTGACCAACTTCTAAGAATTTAGTTGCATCTTCAACGCGATCGCGGTTGATTTCAGATGCTTTCAAAGAAGCTTCAACTTCATCAGCTAACTTAACAGTAGCACCTTTAGCATCAACTGCAGTTACTGTACCTTTAACCAACGCACCGCGTTCGTTAGCAGCTAAGAAGTCATTGAACGGATCGCTGTTCATTTGCTTGATACCAAGGCTGATACGGTTACCTTCTGCATCTACAGACAAGATAACAGCTTCAACCGTGTCACCTTTCTTGTAACGACGAATCGCGTCTTCGCCTTGTTCGTTCCAAGAAATATCAGACAAGTGAACTAGACCATCGATACCGCCTGGTAAACCGATGAAGATACCGAAGTCAGTGATTGACTTGATTGTACCTGAAACTTTTTCACCTTTGTCATGTGACTTAGAGAACTCTTCCCATGGGTTCGCGCGAGTTTGCTTGATACCCAATGAAATACGACGGCGCTCTTCATCAACTTCAAGAACCATAACATCAACTTCATCACCAATCTGAACAACTTTAGATGGGTGGATGTTTTTGTTAGTGTGATCCATTTCAGAAACGTGTACTAAACCTTCAACACCTTCAGCAATTTCAGCGAAGCAACCGTAGTCAGTTAAGTTAGTAACACGTGCTTTAACGATAGAACCTTTAGGATAGCGGTTCATGATCGCTAACCAAGGATCTTCGCCTAATTGTTTAAGGCCTAAAGATACACGATTACGTTCTTTGTCGAATTTAAGTACTTTAACAGTAACTTCTTGACCCACTTCAACAACTTCTGAAGGGTGTTTGATACGTTTCCAAGCCATATCTGTGATATGTAGAAGACCATCAATACCGCCAAGGTCAACGAATGCACCGTAATCAGTAAGGTTTTTGATTGTACCTGTAACTGTTTGACCTTCTTCCAATTGAGAAAGAAGCGCTTCACGGTCAGCTGAAGATTCAGCTTCCATAACAGCACGACGAGATACAACAACGTTGTTACGTTTAGCATCAAGTTTGATTACTTTGAATTCTAACTCTTTACCTTCAAGGTGAGTTGTGTCACGGATAGGACGAGTGTCTACCAATGAACCAGGTAAGAATGCACGAACTGGACCGATGTCAACAGTGAAACCGCCTTTAACCTTACCAGAGATAACACCAGTAACGATTTCGCCGTCTTCAAAGATTTTTTCAAGTTTAGTCCAAGTTTCAGCACGTTTTGCTTTTTCACGTGATAAAACTGTTTGACCCATACCGTTGTCAAGCGCTTCAACAACAACATCAACTTCGTCACCAACTTGAACTTCAAGTTCACGTTGTTCGTTTAAGAATTCTGAACGTGCAACAACACCTTCAGATTTAAGGCCTGTGTCAACAGTAACCCAGTCAGAGTCGATGCTAACAACGATACCTTTAATAACGGCACCTTTGTCGATATTAAGAGTTGATTCGCTTTCTTCAAAGAGGGCTGCAAAAGATTCGGTCATGATATACCTAGAAAAGTCAGCGGTCTTGGATCAGACAAGGCCGGTTTAGTTAAGCATCTACATAGTCCATATAAAACTGATCAAGCTATGCTTTTGCTAATATTTAATAAAAATATTCGTTACTTAGCCAAATGGGCATCGACATAATCAGTCATCAGTTTGAACACTTCATCAATGCTCAAATCTGAACTATCGATGATATACGCATCTACTGCTGGCTTGAGTGGAGCGACTGCGCGTTCCATATCTCGCTTATCTCGAGCTTGTATATTAGCTAAAATGTCGCTTATTTTAACATCCAGCCCCATTCCCTGCAACTGTTTTACACGACGTGCTGCACGGGACTCAGCCGATGCGGTGAGATAGATTTTAGCCTGCGCTTGTGGAAAGAGCGAAGTCGCCATATCTCGACCATCTGCCACCAAACCAGGTTGTTTGGCAAATGCGTGTTGGCGCTCAACCAGAGCCGCTCTAAGTTCAGGAATTGCAGCAACCTTTGAAGCAAACTCACCTACGCGTTCAGTACGAATAGTTTGGGTGACATCTTCACCATCCAGCAAAATTTGTGTACCAACATCCGTGGTCTTAAACACAATATCCAGATTTGTTGCAATTGTAACGCTTTGTGCAAGGACAGTTGCTGAGTCTAGTGAATCAAGTAATTCTTTTTGATGCAATGACAACCCAAGCAGACGATAAAGCGCACCTGAATCCAAGAGATGAAATTGATAATGATCTGCGAGTTTTGCAGCCAATGTTCCTTTTCCAGAACCACTCGGCCCATCAATCGTGATAATTTGAATTGTCATTGTATTTCCAATTAAGCTACAGACTTTGCAAGTTTCTTAAAGCCAAGTGTAATCGCTAGTTTAAGCTGTGCAAGTATTAATTTACTGATAAAGGGCGCACGTGCTTGTAATTCGATCGTATAGTTGACACGGGTTTTATTTGGCGAAAGTGCTTCAAACTCGATAATTCCAATATGATGTTTGATTAAGGGATTTTTAATCAATTTATATTCAATACGTTTATTGACATCTAAAAAAGTGATTTGTTCTTGAATCGGTTTAATTGGACCAAACCCCATGCGACGAATGGATCCCAATCCATCTGGACGTTCAGGATCAGCCGCATCTTTTACCCGTACCACTTGTACTGGCGCAAATGCTACATTGTAGGTTGCATGTTTTGACAGCAGCTCAAAAACTTGCTCGACTGGTGCATCAAAGTCTTGTTTTACTTGAATAGAATTCATTATTGTACCCTTCTATGACGGTCATATATTTTGTTGCATTTATTTTTGACAATATCAATTGTCATTAAAACCATCAGTATTCTAGATCATTTTAATGTGTCATTTAAGGTCTTTTGTTGTTGCTTTAATTGTTTTTTTTGTTCACGACGCATTTTAAAGAAATTAGACAGTTGAAGTGAACATTGTTCTTGCAGACATCCTCCATCATATTGAAATATATGATTGTAATAACCCGTTTCCAATAGCTTTCGACTACTGACCAGCGACCCTGCTTTGGGTTCTTCTGCACCAAATACGACCCGATGTACTCTTGAATGTATTAATGCACCCACACACATGGTACAGGGTTCAAGGGTGACATATAAAGTAGCATCCTCTGGAAGGCGGTAGTTTTGAATCTTTTGGCATGCTTTTCTTAATGCCTGAATTTCGGCATGTGCTGTGGGATCATGGCTGGCAATGGGTTGATTGTATCCCATGCCAATTACCTGACCTTGACTCACCACTACAGCACCGACTGGGATCTCCCCCAAGGAAGCTGCGAATGCAGCCTGCTCCAAAGCAAGCTGCATCCATTTCTCATCGATACTTTGCTGAAGTTCTTGAGTCATGGCACTCTAAAGGATGCCATACTGAGTAAGCAAACTATTCCAGCTTTCTATGCTCGTTTTTGGTGGATTATGCCCAAGAATTCCTTTCAATGTTCTTGATTCAATCTTCTCCCATTCAGGAGATAAATCCTTGTCCACTAAACGCGCACGCACACCCTCAACAAAATCTGGATGGCGAATTTTCCAGTCAGAAATTTGTTTTTCCAATTCAAATACTTCAGCCCAAGAATGAACTTGACGCCCCCATTGCCATAATAGCCATGTAATTGCAGCCGTACTTGGAGAGCCTTTTTGTAAATTCTCACTGGCCTGACGCAACCAGTCACTGCGCGCATCACTTAAACCGATGATCGCTTCGTAGTCTTGTTCAAAGTTCACACCACGACAAACACTGTGAATCACATCCAAAGAATTTTGTAACGGTCCAGGTGATACCGGGCGATGTAAACTATTTAATGTGTCATCCAAAGCACGGAAATCACCCGCAGGATAATGATCCCAATCAATATCAAGCAGTTTTTGCAATACAACATCACGTTGTGCATCACAAATATGGGTTGCCCAACCGATTCCATAACCACCAGCAGCAGTCATGATTGAACCCGTTAAACCAGTAAACAATCCAATTGGACCACGATCAGCCAAGAAGCGCGTCGCGCCTACATCTGGATAAAGTCCAATATTCACTTCTGGCATAGCCAAACGAGAGTAAGGAGTCACCAAACGGAATGGCGCAGCCATAAACAAACCTAGCCCACCACCCATCACATACCCTTCGCCCCACACGACTATTGGCTTAGCGTAGTTATGCAGCAATAAATCTAGAGCATATTCAGTTTCAAAAAATTGATTGGCAGTTTCAACCTCATTGTTAATCACCAACTGACGAAGCTTACGCACGTCACCACCCGCACAAAATGCCTTAGGTGTCGTTGAATCCAACCAAATTGCCTTGACTGAATCATCATGATGAAAATCTTGAAACAGTTTTAAAAGTGCTGCAACGATGGATTCATCAAGGGCATGAAGCGATTTAGGGCGATTTAAACGAATAATCCGCCAGCCATTTTGTGCTTCATCGATAATCAAATCAGGGTGGTAGTTATTTATTTCGGGAGAATTTGTCATGCGTCCAGCTGCCAGTCGATTGGCTCAATGCCATGTTGTTTCAGATAATTATTTGTTTTAGAGAAAACCTTACAACCAAAAAAACCACCACGATTTGCTGCCAATGGAGATGGATGAGCAGCCTTTAGTACCAGGTGTTTGTTCTGATCGATACGTTGTCCTTTTTTTTGAGCATATGCACCCCAAAGGATAAACACAATATGCTCGCGTTGTTGATTAAGTACATCAATGACATGATCGGTAAAGTTTTCCCAGCCACGTTTCTGATGTGAAGTTGGCTGCCCTGCCTCTACGGTCAATACACTGTTAAGCAGCAATACGCCTTGTTGTGCCCATTTACTCAAATCACCATGTCGTGAGACTGGAACACCTAAATCGGTATTCAGTTCATGAAAAATATTGCGCAAAGACGGAGGTAAGGCGACTCCTTTTTGCACAGAAAAACTTAATCCATGCGCTTGATCAGGACCATGATAGGGATCTTGTCCAAGAATCACCACTTTAACATTTGGAAGAGGTGTCGTGTCTAAGGCATTAAAAATAAGTGAACTTGGAGGATAAATGGTTTTATTTGCATTCTTTTCCGCCACTAAAAAAGAACGTAAATCATCCATTTGCTGACTTAAAAGAAAATCCGCCAAGCTTTCTTTCCAACTTTGATCTAACCGAACTTGATTTAGTTTTGTTTGTTCGAGTTCAGACAATTGCATCAACTTTCATCCTAAATTTAAATTTCCTAAAAAACTTATTTATATCTAAATGGATTTCTTTACTGAAATCGCCATTTATATTTTAACCTGTAAATCCACCTCAGGGTTTTGAAATTGAACACCTTGTTTCAATTTTTCATACATTTCAGGATCTGTCCACTCGGCTTGAACTTGTTCAGAGAAAATAATTTTATCCAAACTTAACAGTCCCATCTGCGCATTTTCAATATCTTCCTGAAAACTCTGTGCATATCCAGTATCTGTTTCATGCACGATGACAGAATAAACCTCAACATCACCTTCACCATTCTGGGTAATGGTTGATTTTAGAACCTGTTGCGCAAGAAAGAAAAATACACGGGAAAACTGCTCAGCTGAAGGTGAAACTGGCAATGCCACCCAACGTGCGCTAAATGTTTTACATGCTTGAATATACTCAGCACTATCTTCTTGCCAAAAACAGATCGCATGATCAAAGCTATCAAAAATTTCTTTGATTATTCCCTTCAGCAATCCAAAATCATATACCATTTGACCATGATCAAGTTTTGAAGCTTTCAGTAATAATTCAACTTTATAGCTATGCCCATGTATAGATCGTTTGCAACGATCTGATGTGCAATTACGCACAATATGTGCATTTTCAAACTTAAATAACTTACGAATTAACATGAGCCAAATTTTATAAACAAAGCGGTTAAGAAACTCGATTATAAAGCAAAACTCGAACCCTGAGCATTAATTTTCTCGTTCATTACAATTAGCCAAAAGGATACCCCTTTTTTTGGCTTGGATTGAGCTTAACCAATTCAATAAAATATCTCAACCAACCTTTTTACAACCTTTAAATTTCTTTTAAAATAATATACTTACAAATATTTCTTAATCTTTCTTGCTAAAATGGTGCCAAGCTTCGCGAGTATACAAATACTTGTGACTGATCATTTCTTAGCAAATGGCTGGTAAATTGACGCTTGCGATTGCTTAATAAAACTTCGATTTTCGCTTTAAAGTAATTCGATCTGACACCAAAAATTTTATCCGCTTCCGTTTTTGCCGCCGCCTCAAGAGTATCAAATGGCGATATTTTCATCAAATCTCCAACATTGGCAAAATACTCAAGTTTTTCTTGGCGTGCATTTAAAGCAGTTTGAATGCTATTCACATCTAATTTTTCATCAAATGCAGCTAAAACCAATGCAGGTGCTGTATTTACATTAATTCGAGTATTGATGTCTGGTAAAGCCGATATATAAGGTGCAATCAAATCATATTTGCTCCCTTCAAAACCACGTACCAACTTTAACTCTTCGATACTGGCAAATTTGCGATTTGCAGCAGAATAAGGTTTAGCAAGCCCTTGATAATAGCTTGTTTCTGCTCCCATTGCTCCTATTGTTTCATTATCAGGATCTTGCCAATCTATAACCGCTTGAACATTATCGGCAGGCAACCCAACACGCACCAACAGTTTAGAGAAATATTTCTGTGCTGCCTCATTCGGTTTACCCTCATTGTTCAATAAACTGTTGAGATTGAATTTACCCGACTCATCTTCCAGTACACCTGAAACATACCCATCTTCTACAGGAAATGCTGGCATTGGTTTTGCCCATGTTTCTTGAAGATAGTCCGCTTGCTTACCATTCTCACTATCCTGAACCAATATCTCTGAATAAAAAGCTTCTGCACTTTGAGCATAAAATAAGGCTTGGCTTTGACGTTTTAAAAAACCCGTGCTTTGATTCGTATAACTTTGATGTTTCGCAATTGCTGCGGCAATAATGGTTGCCAAAGCCACCATCACCAAAATAGTAATTAAGGCGATTCCCTGCTGTGGTCTGAGTTGTATAAATGATTTAACCATTTTGATTATTCTTTATCAAAAAATCAGTATTCAATAAACTGAAAATCCATTCGTATTCTACGTCCCGAATCATAATTTTCATTTTAATCCCACGTGGCAATTGGCTGTCATTTTTAGTTAAGTCATTTGGCCAACGATCTGACTCATTTGGATTAAGTATTTCAATTTGATAGCTGTCTACATCTGTCAACATTACACTAGATAATGGTTGTTCCGAGCTATTCCGATTTAGATTTGAATATTTTAATCGATAGAGTTTTTTTGCTTGCTGGTCATAACTGTATTCTACTCGCTCGTAAGGTGAGAGACCTTGCTTTAAAGGATCTGTAACACCGGCTTTACTGAATGATATTTTTTGCCGGTCTAAGCGCAAAGCCGGTTCGATTTGTTCACCAATCCGGGCTGAAATCGGAACGATTTGCAAGGTATCACGCTGAATTTGCTGATATGCACCTTGCAATTGCTCCAAATTCTCTTCATGCATGACATTGCGATCTTTGACCTTAATCAAATAGTCAAATATCTTCCACCCCAAGGCAGAAAGTACAGCAAATATAGCAATTGCCACCAGCAATTCAATTAATGTGAAACCTGATTTTTTTCTGACATTTACAGCATTATTGTTTTTATCGGAGGTGAATTTCATGACTGTTTTTCTTTAATTGGATAATTATAAAACACCATATTGGTAATTCCAGCTTCAACTTTACCTGTATCAGTATTAAATAAGCTGACCTGCACATCGATTTTTTGCACATCAGGACTTAGCGTAGATTCTGCTTTTTTATCCACCTGCCATGTTTCACCTTGAGCAGTGATCTGTTTTGAAGCCGTACCCGTTAGCCACTCTCGGTTAATCATCATCATTGAAATTTCATTTTGTGCAACAAACTGTGCTTTGGTCCGTAGAATCGCGTTGGCTGTAGATTGGGTATATTGCATCGCAACCTTGGTCAAGGCCATTGCTGCAACAGCAAAGATAGCCAGTGCCACCACTACCTCGATTAAGGTAAAGCCGCTATTTTTCTTCATCTACTTTACCCAAATAATCTACCCGAATCACACCGCCTACAGGCTTTTGTTGATAATACATTTGAATTGTGACGGGCTTGGTTTCTCCATTGCCAAACCAAATCAGCTGCGGCGCATTATTTCCCAATAGATCTGGATTGTTCGCATCTTGAAACCGATGATCTTGAGGTTCAACTAAAAATGAAACCTGATCAGGTAAAGTTCGACGGTTAAAGTCCGTAACCTCTTTCCAAGGTTTAGAATCAATAACTCTTATGCCTTGTTCAGTGCCCTGCTGCCTTGGAATATATTCAACCAATCCATATTGTGCAGTAGCCACATCGGTTGCAGGATGAAAATCCAAAGCATAAATACGGGATTGATCATTGGCTTCACGATTGATTTGCCTTAAATCCAGCAATAGCATCTCACGTGCCTGCATTGCCTTACGTTGATCTACACCATCAATATTTAAAACAATCAATGATGCGATAATACTGATAATAACAATGACAACCATCACCTCAATCAAGGTAAAGCCTTTATTATTGAGAGATGATGGCATACGCTTCATAAGAATTAAGCCACTTGTTCTGAAGCTTGCGGATGTTTAGGAATCGCCAGGGCTTGATCAATCAGTGCCACACGCAAAGTATCTCTACAGCCCAAATAACGTTGATAAAAGCTTGAATTCAAGATTGCAGCACCGCCATGCGTTATTGACCAAATCGAAGCCAAATAATCACGTACAGACATCAAACTTTGTATAGACTCCAAATAACTTTCAGTCATGCGAATGATCAGGCGAAGACGTTGTTTGCGTACCTGATAAAGTTCATTAAACAAGTGATAAATCCCTTGTCCCGTGGTAGATAAACGTTCTTCAATTTGATGAAATAACACTGCTCTCTCAGGATGATGTAAATGATGCAGCATAAAAAAAGCCAAATGTTCAGGAAAGGCCTTTTCCGTATCACGTACCATCTCTAACAACATGCGCTCATTACGAATAATCAGTAGCATGTACAGTTCATCTTTACTCTGAAAATGTTTATAAAGTGTTCCCTTCGCTAGATCTAGTTCCGCTGCGAGTGCATCTAATGTCATCCCCGCTTCACCGTTTTCTAAAAGCAATTGTTCAGCAACCTGAAAAATTAAAGCTTCTCTTGCTCTAAATTGAGCCTGTCGATCCATCTTCACCCGATAAACTCTCTTGTTAATTCTATCCGTTAATAAATTGCCGCACTTCTAGTCATGACTTTATCAATCATTGGCGCTTTGATTACTTTTGTTGAAGAAGATTTTCAAAATTTTGCGTGGTAATGAAAGCCATCTCCTCAAGTGTTTTATCATATACATCACTTAAGGCTTTTGCTACATAGGGGACGTATTTAGGTTCGTTAGACTTTCCTCTATAAGGCATAGGCGCTAGATAAGGACTATCTGTTTCTATAAGGACACGATCAAGTGGTACTTGTCTGGCTACCTCTCTTAAATCCTGTGCATTTTTAAAAGAGACAATCCCGGAAAATGAAATGTAATAACCGCAGTCCAGAACAGCTTTAGCAGTTTCCCAGTCCTCTGTAAAACAGTGCAAAATACCATGCGTCGACTTTTCTGCGCGAATAATATCTACAGTTTCATGCTTTGCTGAACGGGTATGTACAACTACAGGTTTTCTGACAATTTGTGATGCCTGAATATGTCGCGCAAAACATTGTTTCTGTTCCTCAATAAATTCAGTACTGTGAAAATAATCCAGGCCTGTTTCACCCAATGCCCAAACTTTATCAGTTTGAGCAAGTTGAACCAACTTTTCGACTGTTGCGCGTTGCATCATCTCCGGGTCTTCACAAGGATGTACCCCGACACTGTAACCAACATCAGCATGGCGCACTGCAATTTCAGCAAGCACAAGATGATCATCCAAATCCACTGAGATCCCCATGAATTTAGAAACCCCAGCATCACGTGCCTGTTGTAATGCCAAATCCAAATTACCTGCATAGGGTTCAAGATTTAACATGGTTAAATGGCAATGCGTATCAACAAACACAGGCTTTCCTAAATATTCTAAATTGGGTTACATTGTAAAGCTTGGACGATCCAAAGACATACTCCCAGCGAGTAGTTTTTCTGCTTCCATTTTGTAATAGACGCCTTTTTCACCCGTCAACTGAATTGCAAAACCTTGAGGTTTCATACCATTCTGTTTTTGCGTGATCCAAATCACTTTACCCGTTAAAGGAATTTTTTGGGATTGATCCGGTAAGCTTGCAAGCACGAAAACTTCGTCACCCATTTTGACAGGTGTTTTCGAAGGTACAAACAAACCGCCACCTAAAATATATGGCATATAACTTGCCTGCAGAGTTGCTCGATCAGCAATGTTGACTTGAATCAAACCGCCCATACGTGGTTGCATGATTATTCCCCTTAAATATTCAATTTTTATGTCACATTCATTAACTGAATGGTCAGTTGATCAATAATTAGATTTGTTTGTACATTTTGATCAACTTTGAGTTTCGCTTGTTGTAAGTTTTCATAAATGGAGAACAGTGTTTGCAAATCATACTGTCCTGCAATCTCTGAAAACACCAAATCTGAATTTTTGACAACCTGATTCAGCTTGACACAAATTATATCTGACAACAAGTATTCAAACATTTGAATCAGGTCATAAAAATTCAACTCTTTATTCCATTTTGAGGCAAACTGCATCGGCATGCTTTTTTGACTGACCAGTTTGAACCAATCTTGCAAAAACTCACCACGACGATTCAACCAATCCAATTCTGCAAGGGACTGTGCTTCTAAAGGCATATTGTTGGATAAATTCATTAGCAACTGAATTTGAGCGTGTTTTTCCACAGGAAGTCGTTGCTGCAAATACTGCTCCGTTTGCATTGGAGTAATACGGTCCATCGCAAAGTGTTGCAGTCGACTACGAATAGTTGCAGGAAGCTTTAGATAATGATCCGCCAACAAAATAATCAGTACCCGCTCACCAGGCTCTTCGAGGGTTTTTAACAACGCATTTGCTGAAGCTATATTTAATGCCTCAGCAGGTTCAATCACAATAACGCGCCAACCATCTACCGTCTGTTGCACAAATGGTAGTAAATCACGGATCTTCTCGATCTTAATTTTCGCGTTTTGCTTCTTATTCTCTTCATCGGTCGTGATATTGACATAATTAGGATGGGTATCCGATTTTAACCACTGACAACTGCTGCACTCACCACAAGCACCTTGTGATGTCTTATTTAAACATAGAACCCATGACAAAAAATGCTGAGCAAAAGCATCTTTACCACAGCCCTTTTTACCATAAAATAGCAGACCATGTCCTAATTTAGGAAAACGGGTCGTCAATGTTTCCCATGTCTGTTGTTGCCAAGGGTAAACCTGAGAACTTGAAGCATCCATAAATGAAAGACCTAAAAAAGCTTAAATACAAATTAACGTGAGTTTGATGAAACTCATTCTTTAACTGATTGAAAAAACAGATCCTGACAGAACCTTGCTGGGTATTCATCTTTTTTGGGGTCAGCCTGCCACTCGCCATACTGTTACTTCTATCTAAGCAGTAAAGCTCCACAAGAACAAGCATCTTGCACAATGACATCACTGTTCACCGCAAGACTCGTCGATAACCAACAACATTGTTAATCAATTGCAGAGCATAGCTTATAGAAGTATTTGCTCAAACCAATGCGAGGGTTTTTTCGAATATCATTTTTCATCGAGAATTTTTATCAAACTCAGATAAAATCACTCAAACACAGAAATATCCAAGGCATTTAAACGATCTAAATCAGCTTGGGTATCCACGCCAGGCGGTAAATTGACTTGTGCAATATCTATTGCAATACGGTGTCCATTCTCTAAAACACGTAATTGCTCAAGGCTTTCCAAACGCTCCAAAGTCCCCATATCCCAAGTCACATATTCTTGCAATAACTTCACTCGATATGCATATAGCCCCAAATGTCGAAATGCCGACTGATGTAATGTTTGATCGTTCAGCTGTCCAGTTTTACGCTCATATGGAATCGGTGAACGACTAAAATAAAGCGCTTCATTTAACTTAGACATGACCACTTTAACAATACTTTCACGCTGGAATTCTTCAACTTGATGAATGGGTTCACATAGCGTTGACATTGAGCATTGCGGATTATTGGCAAGCAGTTCTGCCACTTGCGTTACCAAGGGTGCGGGCAGCAACGGTTCATCACCCTGCACATTGACAATAATGTCATCTGCACCCCAGCCTTTGATTCGAGCAACTTCACTCAGACGATCAGTACCTGATGGATGATTGGGATCTGTAATGACCACGTCTACACCTTCCTGACGGCAAATCTCAGCAATACGTGAATCATCTGTTGCCACACAGAGATCATCAAATCCCTGAACTTTTTTTGCTTGGTCAACGACACGCAAAATCATTGCACGACCATGAATTTCTAAAAGCGGCTTTCTTGGTAAACGTGTACTGGAAAAACGTGCAGGAATAACAATATGTTTCATCAAATTAACCTTGTATTAGATCAATACCAAGCTGAGAGAGTTGTTGATTGAGGAGCAGATAGCAATCATCTGATAACACTGCACCCACAGGAACTACCCAAATTTCACGATTAAATTCAGGATGATTTTTTAATAAAGCCAGTAGTTTCACTGCATCTTTTTCAGTGGTAATGATTGGATTTGCATCTTCAAACTGCAAATCATCAATTTCATAATCATAATGGTCTGGAAACTCATGACATTGAAATTGGCTCACACCAATACTTTCCAAAGTATTATAGAACCGTTGCGGAAAGCCAATACCCACCACTGCATAATAATCAAGCTCGGAATCAAAAGGTTGGGCCTGATCAAAAAAAGGATTTAACAGATAAGGCTCAGCCACCTCCAAATGCATGTTCAAGAGCGAATCTGGCTGTTGCGCATGTTCAATCACTGTGCTTTGTTTTAGACGGCTGACCGGTTCTCGCAGATAACCTTCAGGAAGCAATTTTTTATTGCCTAAGCCTCGATTATTGTCCAATACAATCCATTCAATCTGCCGCTGCAATGCCCAATGCTGCAAACCATCATCACTGATAATTAAATCCAAATCATAGCGCTGAAGCAACAACTCAATGCTTGCTCGACGATTTCCACCAACCACCATAGGCACAGCAGTCGATTGAACAATCAAGCAAGGTTCATCACCCACCACTTCAGGTAAGGAATCTAATGTAACCAGTGCTGGAAATGGACCTTTTCCACCATAACCACGGCTGATCACACCAACACGAACCTGATGAAGTTGTAAATATTTAACCAACTGAATCAGAAGTGGGGTTTTACCACTCCCACCTACAGTAATGTTTCCAATGATCATCACTGGAACTGGTGCTTTATAGGTTTCTTTGAGCCCAAATTGATACAATTGTTTATTCAGCGCAAAACCAAATTGATATAACCATGACAAGGGACGCAGTACAATCAACCACTTGGACTGTTTATTCCAAGCATCTTGAATGATTTGCGCGAGAGACATCAGTTATTCCTCAAAATTGCGTTCGTGTAGCTGATAGTAAGCACCATGTTTTGCCAACAGTTCAGCATGGTTTCCTTGTTCTATAATACGCCCTTTATCCATAACCACAATCTTATCTGCGTTTTCAATAGTCGAAAGACGATGCGCAATGACAATGGTTGTTCGGTTTTTATCTAAAATTGCTTCATCAAAGGCTTTCTGAATAAAATGCTCAGATTCATTATCTAGCGCACTGGTCGCTTCATCCAGAATAAGAATAGGAGCATTTTTTAGAACGGCACGTGCGATTGCGATTCGTTGACGCTGCCCGCCAGAAAGGCTCAACCCTTGGGCACCCAGAGGGGTATCATAACCTTTAGGCAATGCCATGATAAAATCATGTGCATAAGCTGCTTTTGCCGCAGCAATAACTTCTTCTTCGGATGCACCACCCAACTGACCATAGGCAATATTTTCCCGGACTGTCCGATCAAACAAGACCACTTGTTGGTTAACCATCGCAATCTGTGAGCGCAGACATGTCAATTCAATATCATGAATAGGTAAACCATCTAAATATATTTCACCAGCATTCTTCTCTTGGAAACGCACCAACATATTCACGAGGGAGGATTTTCCAGCCCCTGAACGACCAACCAGTGCAACAGTTTGCCCTGCTTGTATATCCAAGGACAAATCATCAATAGCCTTGACATTGTTTTTATAGATTAAATCAACATGTTCAAACCTAATATTGCCTTTTAAGTCTGGTGTTTTTGTGCCTGTATTTTCTTCGTGTGGCAAATCCAAAACTTCAAACACTGAATATGCTGCCGCCATACCGCGCTGTAATTTTTCATTGATATCGGTTAAATTTTTAATCGGTTTTGCCAACAGACCTGCTGCAGTAATATAAGCAACAAATTCACCTGCGGAAGTATCCCCTAAAATTTGCGGACGCAGTGCCAACCAAATAATAATACTTAATGCAAAGGACATGACCAATTGCACCAGTGGACTATTTAAATTCTGTACCACCACCATTTTCAAGCCGCGTCTTAAGTTCTCTTGTGATGATTTATAAAAACGAGCTTGTTCACTGTTTTCACCGGCAAAACTTTTAACAACTGCATTACCATTTACTGTCTCATGTACAATATGGTTCACATCTCCCATTGTGTTTTGTACTTGAATAGAAAGCTTACGCATGCGCTTTGAAGCTTTACGTACCAGTAAACCAATGATCGGCATAAAAATAAAAATACACAGTGTTAAACGCCAATTGGTATAAAGCAAATACCCCAATAAGCCCAGTGTAATCGTACCATCACGAATGATTGTTTTCAGCGACTCTGAGGAAGCAGCTGTTAACTGCTCAACGTTATACATGATCTTTGCTGTAATATGACCCGATGAATTATCAAGATAATATTGTGCAGGCAGCTTCAGCAGTTTGGCATAAATCTCTTGTCGAATACTAAACACCAAACTTCTGGAAATCACAGCGGTGAAATAGCCGCCCATGAATAAACCCAACCCACGAAAGAATATCAGAAAAATAATCAATGCCGGAAACCAATCAAGGTCACTCCGACTACCGCTCTGAATAGCATCAATAATATATTTGAGTAACTTGGCAACTGAGACTTCAGTGGCTGCATTTATTCCAAATCCGACAATAACGAGTAAGGCTGCCCCCCAATATGGCTTTAAATATGCCAGTAGGCGAATATAAACCTTAAAATCTTGATTCACGAATTAATAACCTCGAGATGGAACTTTAGTACTGATATTGATATTGACGAAGCCCAGTTGTCCTGCGACATCCATTACTCGAATAACGTCTTGATGGGTGGCTTTCGCATCAGCAGCAATAACAAACATTAAATCCCGTTTATCATTGGCTGCTTGTTTGATCGCAGTACTTAAATCGGCAGACTCTTTGCTCGAAAGTGCCTGACCGTTTACCGCATAATGACCTGTCGAGTCTACCATGACTTCGATCTTATGTTTGTATTCTTTTGGCGGAACACCTTGCGCATCAGGTAAAGAAAGATTGATGCGACTCTGTTGATTAAAAGTAGTCGTCAACAACAAGATCACCAGGATAAACAACAGACAATCAATCAGTGGAGTAAGGTTGATATGAATATCTTCCACCGTTCTACGTTTAAATTTCATAAAACACCTCTAGCTCAGCCTTAACCAGCTTTTTTTTGTGCACGTTCAAGATGTTTTTGAAAAAATAATGCTGCGTGAAATAACGTTGATTGCTGTTCTAATTCAGCCACATACTCCTGTACCAAACGTTGAAAATAACGATAGGCAAATAGAGCAGGAATTGCGATCAGCATCCCGGCAGCAGTTGTGATCAGCGCTTTTGATATCCCTGGAATCATCATGGTTGGATTTGCAGTTGAACCCAAGTCAATCACTAAAAATGATTCAATAATCCCAATTACCGTACCCAATAACCCCAACAAAGGAGCAACGGCACTTAAAGTTCCCAAGAAATTGATATTTTTTTCTAAATATCCAATTTCCCGTGAAGCAGTCACTTCCATTTGTGCACGTGCATATTCTTCACCTTGCGAATAAGCATCCACGGCATCTTTAAAAATATACCCCAAAGCTGATTGGCGAGCCGATTGATCCTGTTCCAACACATCAAGAACCTCATCAATATCTCGTCCTTTATACAGCATCAATGATTTAGGCAGAACTAAAGAGCGTTTTAGTCGTATAAATCTCTCAATCGAAATTGCAACTGTAAAAATCGAACATAAAACCAATGGCAGCATTAACCAACCGCCGGCTTTAACAAGTTCCCACATCTTTAGTTCCCCGAATTAATCAATCATTAAAAAAATTATTGTTCTGATAAACAGATATTTAAGATACCATCCAACTCATCAAGTGAGTTATAACTGATGACCAACTTTCCTTTGCCTTGTTTGTTATAATCCAATTTCACGCTGGCACTGAAACGTTCCGAAAGTTTCTGGGTCAATTGTTGTACATCTGGCGCAAGTGGATCTTTTGATTTTTCCTGTTTAGGGGTATTCCAATCACGTACCAGCTGTTCAGTTTGACGAACTGATAAGTTTCGATCAATCACCATTTTTGCAATTTGCAATTGGTCTTTGGCCTTCAAGGTCAGTATGGCACGTGCATGCCCCATGTCCAATAAACCCTGTTGCATTAGATTTTTAATTTCATCATCCAAGCTGAGCAGTCTTAATAAATTACTCACCGTAGTCCGTGCTTTACCTACAGTATCCGCAATTTCTTGATGGCTGAGTCCAAATTCATCATGAAAACGTTGCAATGCTAAAGCCTGATCTACAGGATTAAGATCTTGTCGCTGAATGTTTTCGATCAGTGCCAGCGCAATTGCGACTTGATCTGTTAAATCACGAACAATAGCAGGAATTTCTGTCAAGCCTGCCAATTGCGCAGCTCGCCAACGACGCTCACCCGCAATAATTTCATAAGGTGTTTCAGCACTTTCAATTGGACGAATCACAATCGGCTGCATGACACCGTGTTTTTTAATCGAAGCTGCGAGTTCCTGCAAATCCTGCTCATCAATAAAACGGCGTGGTTGATATGCGCCACGTTTTAATTGATTTACATCCATCTGTTTTAACTGACCGTGGTCCAAAGCCTGAACTTCAAGCTGTAATTTTTCTTTTTGAATAGAACCCAACAATGCATCTAAGCCACGACCTTTAGCCAAGCCTCTTTTTTTAACGGTCATGCTTTATTTCCTTTTTTCACTTTACTCTTTTTCAACATTTCAGCTGCTAAATTTAAATATGCAATTGCACCTTTAGAGCTCTTCTCAAAATAAATAATCGGCAAACCATGCGCTGGCGCTTCAGCCAAACGTACATTACGTGGAATCACTGTATCATAAAGCTTTTTGCCAAAATACTGTTCAAGTTCAGCAGAAACATCACGTGTCAATGCATTGCGTGCATCATACATGGTCCGAAGCACTCCGATAATTTCCAACTGTGGGTTCAATGCTTGCTGAATTTTATCAATGGTTTGTGTCAAATCTGCAAGACCTTCAAGTGCATAATATTCACATTGCATTGGAATAATGACAGCATCAACCGCAGCCAATGCATTTACTGTAATCAAACTAAGACTTGGTGCACAATCGACAATAATGTAATCAAAGTCTTTTTCAATTTGCTGTAAAGCATTGCGTAAAATAAATTCACGTCCTTCTTGTTCTGCAATTGCCAGTTCCACACCAGCCAGATCACGATTTGAACCTAAAACTTTATAACCCACTTCAGCTTTGGTAATCGCCGTTTCAATTGGAACTTCGCTCAGCAACACATCCGTGACTGAATATAATAAATCGTTTTTTTGAATTCCAGACCCCATTGTGGCATTGCCTTGAGAATCCATATCGACCAATAAAACACGTTTTTTTAATACCGCCAAAGAGGCAGCCAAATTTACGGCTGTTGTGGTTTTACCGACGCCACCTTTCTGGTTTGCGATAGCGATAATTTGAGCCATGGTAACCCCAATCCTTAGTCTGTTTTAGATCTGTTTTAATAAAAGTAAATGACGTTGTTCATCCAATCGTGGCACATGCAGCTCCACAATATCACACTGCCAATGATCTTTCAGGGCATCCATCTCTTCTGTTGGCACCACCCCTTTCATTGATGCAATGATGCTTTGCTCATGCATATAGGGTTTTGAAGCAGTTACAAAATCAGTCAATGAAGCAAATGCGCGACTGGTAATCACATCAAACTGACCAAGCTCATTGATACTGTCTTCATTTTCTACGCGCGTCTGCACCGCAACAACATTTTTTAGTTTTAAATCTGCAATAAACTGTTTCAGAAAACGAATTTTCTTACCATTTGAATCGAGCAAGACACATTGACGTTCTGGCTGACATAGCGCAATAATCATCCCAGGCATCCCTCCACCTGTTCCGATATCCAACAGGCGCCCTTGTGGTAAATCATTTAAAATACTCAGGCTATCCAGCAAATGTTTAACCAACATTTCTTTGGGATCACGAATTGCGGTTAAGTTATATGCTTTGTTCCACAGGACGAGTGCATCTTGATAACGTAATAACAATTCTAATGCTTCATCAGTCAGCTCTAAGCCAAGCTTTAAGCTACCTTGCTTTAACTCTGGAAAAAATGGATGCATGATCGAATAACATCTCTAAAAAATTAGCTGAAAGTATACCGATTTCTCGCCCGTGGAACAGTAGTTAACGATGAGTTAATATGCAGTTAAGCATATACACCCTGTCTAATTTGCAAATCTAAGGCGGTTAAACGCTCAGGAGTCCCTACATCTACCCATGCCGCATGCATTTTTTCTGCAGAAATCTTGCCGTCCAACATGCCTTGTTTGAGTAATGGCGCCAATGGTCGTTTACCCTGTGGCAAACCATCAAATATTTTAGGATGGATCACAGCGATACCACTATACGTAAGATTTTCACCAAGTTGTTCTTGATCAAAAGTATAGGCACGATCATTCATTAAAGTAAAATCACCTTGTGGATGCTGTTCAGGATTTGGAACCAAAACCAAGTGCGCTAAATCTTTGTCAAGCTTTACATCAAGTAACGCAGCGAAATCGAAGGTGGTCCAAACATCACCATTAACTAAAATAAAAGGCTCTTCGCCCAGTAAAGGCAAAGCATTGATGATCCCCCCAGCAGTTTCCAGACCTTCATCTTCTCTGGTCCAGCGAATTGTTACACCAAACTGAGCGCCATCCCCCAATGAACCAATCAAAATATCTGCCAACCAAGCAGAGTTGATTACGATTTCAGTTACACCAATTTTTTTTAATTTTTCAATATGCCAGACAATGAGTGCTTTCCCTCCCACTTCCAATAAAGGTTTTGGCTTATATAGCGTTAAAGGTCGCATTCTGTTGCCTAATCCAGCAGCTAAAATCATTGCTTTCATTATGCAGCCACCTCATATTTTCCATATTTATCTTCAAATTTTGGCAAAACTTTGGCATATATAAAGCTCATAAATGGCTGTAATTCCGCATATGGCTTAGACTCTTCAAGTAAATACCACATCACACGCGGCAAATCTTTGAGATAGCCTGATTTTCCATCACGTTCAAATAAACGTACAAAAATACCTAAAATTTTGATGTGACGCTGAATCGCCATCAAATCGGCATCGTGCTTAAACTGTTCAAAACTACGATCAAGTTTGGCTGACGCGGGTAGCATGTCATAAAACAGCTTAAACCATGAATACACACGTTCAGGATTCCATTGCACATAAGCATCACGAGTAATCGAAATCAAATCATAGGTATCTGCACCAATCACTGCATCCTGGAAATCGATGACACCCTGTTCAACCTGACCTTCAAGAATCATCAAATTACGGCTATGGAAGTCCCGGTGAACAATGACCTGAGGTTGTGCAAGCGCAGCATTTGCCAAAATGGCATAAGTTCGTTTGATCAGTGCCGATTCTTCATCATTGACTGAAATTTGTAATGAAGGCAACAACCAATCTGTCAGCAACTCCATCTCGGAAATCAATTTTTCATAATTATAGGCAGGTAGATGTGTTTCACCATCAATTGACTGCAAATGCACCAACTGTTTAAAACTTTGTCTATAATGTGCGTCTACATTGTGTTCATCCAATTGCGTAGACAGTAAAACATCGCCAAAATCCTCAAGCAACAACAGACCTTGTTCCAGGTCTTTGGCGACGATATGCGGAACTCTGACTCCATTTGAGTCAAAGAATTCATCAATCGCAACAAAAGGACGACAATCTTCCTTCTCAGGAGGTGCATCCATCAGCATAAATGTTTTATTATTCAAAGTAATTCGTGCATAACGACGGAAACTCGCATCGCCTGCTAAAAAATTGATTTCAAATTGATCTGAACTGAGTACAGATGTTATCCATGTTTGTATCAAGTGTTCACGTTGTGTATTCATTTGCAATTTAATCTAATTCAGGCTGAATTTTTGAAGTGCTAAGTGTAGCTACTTATCAACTTTTTCTCTATGATGCGACAATAATTAATTGCGATTAGCATATTTGGTTAATGAGACAAATGAAGCATCAGTTTAAATTTAATCCTTTAGCGACTGCTATTTTGACACTTCTTTGTGGAAGTTCAGTATCCAGCTATGCTGAATCGACAACGCCTGCTTCAGAAGCAGCTGTCTCCAAAGTAAATAACAAACAATTAAATGCAGCGATTAAAGAAAGCTACCCTGGTCAAAACTTTTTTGAACAATACTATATAGACAAAAATGCACCTGAAGCCCAAGTGCGTGACGAAAAGAATGCGAGTAATCGCTATTGTGAAGGGATTTGGGTTACACCATTTAGCACACAGGCAAAAACTGTTGATCCTGAAGAAGCGTCATCTGTGATTACAGCTGATCAAGCCTATTACAATCCCAATGGCGACTCTGTGTTGTCTGGTGATGTCATGATTGATCAATCTGGACGAATGATTCGTGCAGATGAGGTAACCCTTGATAAAACACAGACTTTTGCGAAAGCTAAAGGCAATGTCCAAATGGCACAAGGTGGTATCATTGCACAAAGTGATCAGATTGATTACAACTTAAAAAATGAAACCGGGCAATTAAACAATAGTTTTTATATTGCTGAAGTCACACATGCGCATGGTCATGCAGCAAGAATTGAAAGAACCTCCCCTACAAATATCGTACTTGAAAATGCCAGTTATAGTACCTGTCCACCTGACCAGAAACCAACTTGGAAAATCCAGGCCAATAAAATTGAGCTTGATCAAGAAACTGGGCGTGGTGTTACACGTGGGACCAAGTTGTATGTGAAGGATGTCCCTGTACTTGCTGTTCCCTACTTCAATTTCCCGATTGATGATCGTCGTACCACAGGGATTCTCAGTCCAAGCTTCGGGTTTACCAATGATGGAGGCTTTGAACTTGCAGTTCCCGTTTATTTGAACTTAGCACCTAATTATGATGCAACCATTACTCCTCGACTGATTACCGACCGGGGTCTGATGGCTCAGGGCGAGTTTCGCTATTTAACAGAGAATTTTGGTGCAGGCAGCATTTGGGGAAGTTACTTACCATCAGATCGTGGCTACGATGATGAAGACCGTAAAGATTTGCATTTTTTGCATAAGTGGAATATCGATAAACAGTGGTCTACCAATTTAGAATATAACTACGTTTCTGATAAAGACTTTTTTTCAGACTTAGACAGTAATCCGAACTCACGTACTGAACTGAATCAACGACGTGCTTGGGAACTCAACTATAACCACGGTATTCCTGGTTTAAAAGCTCAATTAAAGGTTGAAGATTTCCAAACCTTAGATAAAACCGTAAAGGATGTTGACAAGCCTTATGCTCGTTTACCGCAGTTCCTGCTGAATTATGTGGGTGGCGACTATCAAGGTTGGGAATACGAATTTAACAACGATACCGCATATTTCAAAAAAGACATTAAAGATGCCGATTACAGCAACCAACCTAGTGGTACACGTTTATACAATCAGTTTGCGACACGTTATAACTTCCGTAATCCATGGTCGTTTGTTATTCCAGAAGTTTCTGTTCGCAGTTTAAATACGTTCTATGACCAAACAACAGTTGATCAATTAAACCTCAACAATCAAAGTCAAGATTCAAAAAACAGATCAGTGGTTGTACCTCAGTTTACTTTGGATACCGGCCTAACCTTTGAAAAGGATGGAAAATTCCTTCAAACCCTTACACCCCGCGCATTCTATGCTTATGCGCCGTATAAAAACCAAACGGGTTATCCAAACTTTGATTCGACCACGGCATCAATCAGCTATGATCAGTTGTTCAGCCCTTATCGTTTTTATGGTCATGACCGACTTGAAGACAACAACTTCTTATCACTCGGGCTAAGCTATAGTCTATTTGATACGGTGGGTCTGGAGCGCTTAAGAGCGAGTATTGGTCAAAGTTATTATTTTGATGACCGTAAAGTTACTTTACTCAACAATACAGATGAGTTGGATAAAGAAAAACATACTGGTCCTGTAATCAGCATTTCCAGTCAGCTTTCGCAAAACTTTACTGTAAGCACCAATTCAGCCTGGATGTCGAATGGTGACAGTGCGCAACACGATATCCAAATGTATTACACGGGTGAAAAAGGCAATTTGTACAACGTTGGATATTTTTATAGAAACAACCTACCAGATCGCCAACGAGAATACGATCAAGCAGTTGCATCATTTATACAACCCGTAAAAGATAACTGGCGTATTATGGGGCATGTTCAATATGACCTTGACAACCATGTTGCACGCGAATATCTATTAGGTGTGAATTATGAATCTTGTTGTTGGGGAATTTCGGTCTATGGTCGTTCTTACTTCAATGATCTAGATGATGTTTCTCTCCCGGATACCAAGCCAAAACGCGCAGTTATGGCTGAAATCACACTCAAAGGACTAGGTGGTTTGAACAACAAGTTAAGTTCATTACTTGAAAATCGTATTTTAGGTTTTGATAAAGCTAATCAATCTTGGACTCATTAATGAAGACGCAAAAATTTAAAGAACTATTTAAAGCATCAACCTTAGCTTTACTCATCTCTACATCGTTATCTGTTTATGCAGCACCTAAAGATCAAATCATTGCCATTGTTGGTTCTACAGCAATTTTAAAAAGTGATTTAGACCAAGGTGTTGCTGAAGCTGCACATAAGTTCCAAGCACAAAAAAAAGAACTTCCTCCACAAACGATCTTGCAACAGCAAGTACTTAATCAGCTCATCATCCATGATGCCCAACTTGAGCAAGTTAAAAAATATGGTTTAAAAGCGGATGAAAAAAGCTTAAATGAAGCTGTTCTTAAAGTCGCTCAACAGTCAGGTTCGAATTCTTTAGAAGCTTTCCAACAGAAACTGGATAGCGTTGCACCTGGAACATACGAATTGTTACGTAATCGTGTTTCAGAAGATTTGTTAATTCAGCGCCTCAGTCAACAGCAAGTGATGTCTCGTATTAAAATTACTGATCTGGATGTTGAAAACTTTTTAAAATCGCCTGAAGGTCAAGCTGCTGTTGGAAGTCAAGCACATGTCCTACATATGCGTATATCTGGCAATGCCCCAGCAGCTGAACTAGAGGCTGTTGCCAAGTCTGTTCGTACTGATTTAAAAGGCACGGATGATGTAAAAAGTTTAGAGAAAAAATTCAGCACAGCGCAAATCAAAGTAGACGGCGCGGACATGGGCTTCCGTCCACTGTCAGAAATTCCAACGGAACTTGCTGCTCGAGTAAGCTCTCTTGAACCAGGGCAAACAACTGAATTAGTCCAAGCCAAAGACGGTATTCATGTTTTAAAACTACTTGAAAAGAAATCAAATGAGCAGAAAGCGCTTGTTCCTCAATTTGAAACTCGTCATATTCTCATTAAAACCTCAGAAGTCGTTAGCCCTGAAAATGCCAAGCAAATGATTGAGAGTATCTATAATCGTCTCAAAGCAGGTGAAGATTTTGCAACACTTGCATCAACATATTCGAACGATCCAGGTTCAGCACGTGATGGTGGTAGCCTAGGCTGGGTAAGTCCCGGTATGATGGTTCCTGAATTTGATAAAATGATGCAAAGCGCAACAGTCAATGAAATCAGTAAACCATTCGAAACCCAGTTTGGTTGGCATATTTTGCAAGTTACTGGCAAGCGTCAGCAGGACATGACTTCAGAATATCAGAAACGCATGGCTCGCCAGATTTTAGGTGAACGCCAGTTTGAATCTGAATATGACAGCTGGTTACGGGAGTTACGCGCTAATACTTATATTGAAATTAAAGATCCTAGTTTAGATCCAAAGAAAAATGAGAATTAACCGTTAAATAGGAACCAGTGCCGAGCACTGGTTTTTTATTGGATTAAAAACAATACCGAGAGATTCGACTCTACGGGCCAGAACATGTTTGCTAATCATAAAGCCTCTTTCTTTGGGCTACCGCCAATCATCGTTATTGCTTAAAATCATCATCCTCATTTTAGATTCTTATCATATCAATATAAATGTGTATCTGAATGTCTTCAATCTGGACTGTTTTCCACCAATCCTTTAACTCTTTTTGGCTACTTCAATATCTTCAAAAATTTTCTAAATTGTTTTTGCCATTTCTGCACTCATTCAACAAATCTTATACTTTAAGACCACATAAAGCTGCTCTGACTTTTTAATTTTTACATTACATATAAGCTGATTATTGTGAATCCCTAAAAGTATTGTTCCTGATTTTATTTAGCTAAATCAAAGTACAAGATTAATTTGTATTTTTAGTATCAATAAAGGTTATTAAAGTTTTCTCTTTAATCAACAATATTGACCTAAAATCCACATAAAATTAAAAAGAATAAACAAAGAAAAACCGCAATATGATCAAACATATTACGGTTTCTCATGAATCAAGAGACTTTTAAAACAGTCTCCTTCATTCAATTAATTTCTACATTTAGAAATTAACGATTATTTTCATCTTCTTGTGAATCTTCAAATTTACCTTCGCCACCAAAGTCAGAACCTTGACCGCCGAAGCCACCTTGACCACCGAAGCCGCCTTGACCACCGAAGCCACCTTGTTGACCACCGAAGCCGCCTTGACCACCGAAGCCGCCTTGACCGCCGAAGCCACCTTGACCACCAAAGCCACCTTGACCACCGAAACCACCTTGGCTACCGAAACCACCCGCTTGACCACCGAAACCACCAGCTTGACCACCGAAACCACCAGCAGCGCCTTGAGCACCAGCAGGAGCACCAGCAGGACGTGGGTTACGTGCAGGTACGACAGTAGAAATCGCATGCTTATAAACCATTTGGCTTACAGTATTTTTCAACAACACAACATACTGGTCAAAAGATTCAATGTGACCCTGTAATTTGATACCGTTTACAAGAAAGATAGAAACCGGAATGCGTTCTTTACGGAGAGAATTTAAGAACGGATCTTGTAAAGTTTGACCTTTAGACATTTTATACTCCAAAAAAAATTTTAAATCAGCGCAAAAACTGCCTTTATTTTTCAATTAAAATTTATAAAAAAGGCAGTTGTTAAATTTTGCTTTATCCGTATAAGTTTCGCAAGTCTTCTTGAGCCTGCTTTATCGTGAAATAAGTTTGAAAAGAGTGTAATTCTTGCAAAGAACGTAACCAAGTGTATTGACGTTTGGCTAATTGTCGTGTCGCAAAAAGCGCTTTATCCTTCATTTCCTGCATTTTTTCTTGACTCAAATCACTGTTTTTTAAAAAATCTATCGCTTGACGGTAACCAACCGAGCGTGCTGAGGGTAAATTTTCATCGAGATCGTATTTTTTCATAAGGTATTCGACTTCATTTAAAAAACCGATTTCCCACATTTTTTCCAATCGCAACTCGATACGTTTATGTAATTCTACTCTGTCAGGAACCAAAGCATAATTATAAAAATTGTAACGATAAGGTTGCTTTTTAGGCTGTTCTGCCTGTAATTGTGTAATTGGGCGACCAGTAATCTTGTAAACTTCTAAAGCACGGATAATTCGTTGTTTATCGCTGACTTTAAATTTTTCGGCAGCCAATGTATCTACGGATTTTAATTCATCATAAACTGCTTGCCAGCCTTCAGTTTCGCCTTTGAATTCAATCGCAGCCCGAATCTCATAATCAGCACTAGGTAAATTACTGGAAAGTCCTTCAAGTAATGCCTTGAAATAGAGCATTGTTCCGCCTACCAAGATTGGTGTTTTCCCTTTTGCATGAATATCATCAATCAAACGGCTTGCATCTTCAACAAACTCAGCCGCAGAATAAACTTCCAAAGGTGTAATAATATCAATTAAATGATGCGGATAACGCTCCTGCTCCGCTTGAGTTGGCTTTGCTGTACCAATATCCATCTCTTGATACACCAGTGCTGAATCCACAGAAATTAACTCATAATCTCCCTGTTCGTATAATTCACATGCCAAAGCGGTTTTTCCACTTGCAGTTGGCCCCATTAAATTGATCACGGGCAATTGATTCGACATGTAAAACTACTCTCCTCGAGCAAATAATTTATCAAGTTGTGAAAGTGGGAATGCTCGCCACGTTGGTCGACCATGATTACATTGACTGGCAAATTCTGTTTGTTCCATCTGGCGCAATAAAGCATTCATTTCTGAGAGGCTTAGCATGCGGTGTGCCCTTACTGCACCATGACAAGCCATACCTGCCAAAATTTGATCCCGTTTTTGTTGAAGTGCCTGTGCTTCATCATTTGGATCCAGATCATTAAGCAACTCAGGAACCAGAGCTTCAAAGTCAGCTTTATGCAAAATAGCAGGTACTCCACGGACAATAACCTGATCATCCCCGTATTGGTCTATTTCCAGACCCAGACGCTCCAGTTGCGGCTTCAAATCATCGACACGTGTGGCTTGCATGCGTGTAATTGAGATAACTTTAGGAATAAGCAATTGCTGAGAAGTCCAAAACTCAGGTTTGTCCCATGCAGATTTCATTTGTTGCAAAAGAATACGTTCATGCGCTGCATGCATATCAACGATAATTAACCCTTCTGTATTTTGAGCAAGAATATAAATGCCATGTAATTGTGCAATCGCAATGCCTAAAGGATATTCATCAATCTGCGATTGGTTAGACTTATTGATAATTTGCTGTACAGACTGGTCATATGAGGCTTGATCTGCGAGTTGTTGATCCTGTTCGGCAATGTCATCATTTTCACGAAGCGGTGCCAGATAACGCTTCAAGGCATTGTTCAACTGCTGTGATCCATAATACTGCTGTTGAGGTTGATTTGCAGCATAATGCACTGTTTGTGGCTGTGCATGGCTAAAATCCGTCAAACCGTCGTTCTGCATAATCCCGGAATCTGGCTCATTTAAACTATTTCCATACCCCTGCGGCTGATTAATCGTATCTGAAGCTGCACGATCACGATGAAGTTGAAACTGCTCTTGATAACGCGGTTGAGGTTGTTGCCAGTGATTTTGTTGAGATTCCTCTTGTTTCATTGCTGTAGACAATTCTGCTGTCGCAGTTTGGAATTTTGACAAAGTTTCTTTAGCAAAATGGCGTACGAACTCATGCACTTCGCGCTGGTTTAAAAAACGAATTTCATGTTTAGTGGGGTGAACATTGACATCGATATTTTCAGGGTCAACTTCTAAAAAAAGCAAATATGCAGCATGTTGATGTCCATGGAGAATCCCATCGTATGCCATGCGTAACGCATGTGAAATGGTTTTATCTTTAACAATACGTCCATTTACATACACATATTGCAAATCAGCTTGGGCACGTGCATCTGATGGATGTCCCAGCCAACCTGATAAACGCATATTAATACTGTCAGCATCAATCCAATAAGCATTTTCAGTAAATTGACGCCCCAATAATTGCTGTACACGTTGAAATCTCAACTCGCCACTGTCGGCAATTGGTAAATTCAAACGAATATTATCGTTGTGTTCCAATACAAAACGTATGTCAAAATGGGTCAACGCCATTCGACGGACAATTTCTTCAATATGCCCAAACTCAGTACCTGGCTTTTTTAAGAATTTACGGCGTGCCGGTACATTGAAAAATAAATCCTGAATACGAATATGGGTGCCTTGTTGTGCTGCAACAGCTTGTATATCCTGATGATCAAATGCGGTACCATTGACTTCTAGCTGATAACCTACCCCAGAATCATCTTGGCTGCTGGTTAAGGTTAAACGAGAAACAGCAGCAATCGATGCCAGCGCTTCGCCGCGAAACCCCAGACTCACAATTGCATGTAAATCTTCAGCAGATTGAATTTTACTGGTGGCATGTCGTGTTACGGAAAGCGCTAAATCCTCAGGATGAATTCCTCGACCATTGTCAATAATTTCAATGAGCGTACTGCCACCATTCGCAACACGAACAATCAATTCAGTCGCACCCGCATCAATTGAGTTTTCGACTAATTCTTTCACCACAGAAGATGGGCGTTCGATTACCTCACCTGCTGCAATTTGGTTTGCCAATGCTGGGTTCAGAGTTTGGATACGTCTTAAAGTAATATCTTCACGCTGCATTCACTTCACCTGATCATTATTAAAAATAAAGTTTTTGTAATTGGGATTTATCTGGTTAAAAGCGCATTAACGCTTCAACCAACTCAGAAGATGTACTATCTATACTTACTTCACGTACAGTTTCATCAGCTGTTTTTAAAATAGTGATCACATGATCAGCTTTTGGAATTTCATCTCCGCCTTTCGATGGCCACTCAAACAAGAATAATGCATCTGTTTGGTCTAGATAATCACGTATTCCCATCAACTCTAATTCATAAGGATCATTTAAACGATACAAGTCAAAATGAAATACATCCTTACCTTGAATGTGATAAGGCTCCACCAAAGTATAGGTTGGACTTTTAACTGCACCTTGATGTCCTAAACTCTGCAACCAGTAGCGCGTTAATGTTGTTTTGCCTGCACCAAGATCACCGATAAGATAAATTACGCCTTTTGCAATATGCTGCGCCAGTTTTTGCGCCAACTTTTGAGTATCTTGCTCATGACTTAGACTTAATTTAGAAGAATACTGCATAACGCTCACAACATGATTCAAACCAGACAATATGATAGCATTGCACGACTTTAAAACCTATGTTGCATTGTTGAGAAAAGATGCTTTGACATATTTGGTCTGAGTTCAATATCAACAGCAATCTTAATGACATTCATTATCACCATGAAACAGCACGATTCTTTTTCAACATTTCAACCACCGATGAGAGATGGTGTAACAGCTTCTAAAATATATCTACCCAAATTAGAAAAATTACCCCAAAGCCTATTTGTTTTTTTATGTGAGCACTTTTCACATATTAGCGCCAATGAATGGAAACAGCGTTTTGATGATCAGTTAATTTTGGATATGCATGGTCGGAAACTATGCATAGAGCATCCTTATACCGAGAATACCCATATTTATTATTATCGTTTTCTCAACCACGAAATTCAGGTGCCGTTTCAAGAAAAGATTCTTTATGAAAATGATGATCTGCTGGTGGTTGATAAACCCCATTTTCTGACCATCAGCCCATCGGGGCAATATATTCAAGAAACACTTTTGGTCCGTCTAAAGAAAAAGACCAATAATCCAGACTTGACTCCTATACATCGCTTAGACCGTGAAACAGCGGGAGTTGTATTATTCTCCAAACGTCCACAAACTCGCGGTATTTACCAACAAATGTTTGCTGATCGTCATGTAAAAAAGACCTACCATGCCATTGCAGCTTATGATCCCGGGCTCAGTTTCCCGTGTCAGGTTGCATTAAGAATGGAGAAAGGTGAGCCTTTCTACACCATGAAAGTGACTGAAGGCAAAATCAATTCACAGACTGAAATTCATCTTCTCGAACATGATCAGATGTGGGCAAAATATTTATTACAACCGGTCACAGGAAAACAGCACCAATTACGTGTGCATCTCAATTGGCTTAAATTACCCATTAAAAATGATCCCTTCTATCCAACTGTAGTGCATAAAGATCTGCATGACTTCTCACGACCTCTACAACTTTTAGCTCAAAAAATTGAGTTTGTTGATCCCATTACACAGCAGGCGTTATGTTTTTGTTCTGCCTATGAATTGACACTGTAATGTTGACGTAATGACAAATATGGGACTTTTTGATGATTAAAGATTGAATTTCCGAAAGCTTTGATTAAAATAGACATTCAAACTTAAATTTTGTTTGGTTAACATTCATGAGAAAAACCGAAGTTTATCAAGTACGCCTTGATTCACAAGAAAAAAAACTTGCTTTTGCCGTTTTTAAACAATTAGGCATTACTCCTGCTCAAGCAGTTCGACTTTTTTTTAAGCAAGTCGTAATTACCAAATCGATTCCATTTGCAATTGAAAACCAAAATATCAATATGGACCAGATATTAAAATTAAGGAAACTCAAGCAAGAACAACAGAATGGACAGACCAGCACTACCATTGAATTAAGTGATGATGACGAAGATTTGTTTGCAGAGTTAAATGCAATTCTGGGAGAAAGTGACAAAAATTAACAGTGTCGCATTTTTAAACAATTAATTAACTTTACTTTTCTATTTTTTAGTTATGCTCTTTTGCAAAGATAAAAATCATTGCAAGGAGTATATAAATGATCGTGAGACGCGCGACCAAAGAAGATTTAGATCAACTTGCTGTTTTATTTGATGAATATCGTCAATTTTATGGTGCATCTTCTAATCTTAAACAATCTCTTGATTTTCTTAAACAACGTTTTGAGAATAAGGAAAGTGTTATCTTCATCCATGTAAAAGACGATGTTTTTACGGGTTTTGTCCTCCTCTATCAAGGTTTTACATCTGTATCCTGTTCTAAATACTATATTTTAGATGATGTGTATGTCACGCCAGTGTTTCGTCGGCAAGGCTCTGCCAAACAGCTGATTGATACTGCAATTCTATTTGCAAGACATGAAGATGCACAGCGTATTAGTTTAGAAACACAAAAAAACAATTACCATTCCCATCAATTGTATGAACAAATGGGTTTTGTTAAAGACAACGAGTTTCAAACCTACCACTGTTTCTTGAAATAATTTTGACATCCACTGTAATAAATATTATTTGTGGATTATTTGCCGATCCAACTAGACTTTAAATTTCGATTTAAAAATATATCTATTTTTCAATACATTAATCAATGATGAAGATGATAATACACTAGACCTATATTTAAACCTGATAAGCTGTGAATCCTCAGTTAGGCTTCGATGATCATCATTAGACTCCAGATATATTGTCTGATTTATTTTTTGCAGCCTCTACTTGAGCCTCATTCAGATAAAGCCATTCCCCCTCAGGCAATTGACTGAGTACTAATTGCCCGACCTGCACACGATGTAAACGTTCAACTTTGTTACCCACTGCAGCGAGCATTCGTTTCACTTGATGATAAACACCTTGATGTACTGTAACTTTTAACTCATGTTCTGCAAGACGCTGCACATTTGTTGCAGCAAAGAGTCCTTTTTCATTACGCAGTTCAACGCCCTGTTCAAGCTGCTGAATTTGATCATCAGTAATCGGGTCAGCTGTGTGTATCTGATAAACTTTAGGCACATGCTTTTTAGGATGCGTCAAGGCTTGTAAAAACTGACCGTTATCAGTGAAAAGTAATAAGCCCGTGGTATCCTGATCTAAACGCCCTACACTTTGTAGACCACGATTCATCAACACATCATCAAACAAGTCAAAAACGCTGAAATGATGCGTAGATTGATGTGAACACTCATAATTTTGCGGCTTGTTTAAAGCAATATAAACGTTTTCCCGATATTGAAACGTTTGCTGATACACCGAAAATTCTAAATGATCTAAATCAAGTTTAAACTTTGGATCAGTAATAACCTCGTTTTGAATTTGTATTGCACCATTCTTGATTAAGTGCTGGCAATGCTTTCGAGAGCCAAAACCTTGTGATTGCAACATTTTTTCCAAAAACATAAATCAATACCTTAAAAATTCACGACACAGTTTAAAGCATCGTGAAGCCAAACCCAATCAAGATTCACTTTTTTCAGCATTCTCAACCACTCATGCATAGAAATTAACCACCAAATACGAATGATTTATGGGCTGCTACTCCAGCCATTGCACCATCAGCAACAGAAAATGCAACTGAACCACCTGAACGGGTGATGTCACCACATGCATAGATGTTGTTTAAATTGGTTTGCTTGAATGTATTGGTCGAGAGTGCTTCACCATACTCATTGCTGTCAATATTCAAACCTAATCTCCTTACCCAAGGAGATTGAATTCTCATAAAAGTCGAGATAAATAACCCATCCAACTGAGTTTGATCACCATTTTCAAATTTTAATTCACAGTGATTTTGAATTTTGGCTATTTTGCGCGTATCCAATTTCACATGACGCTGTTTTAACTGATCTCGTAGAGCTGGTTCGATTGCATCAATGAGAACTATACCATTGAGAAATAATGTTGTATTCCCCCAATCAGGCAACATCAATGCCATATGGAGAGAATGAGTACCTGAATACAGCACTCCAATTTGACCAAGATTTAATTCATAACCATCACAGTAAGGACAATGGAAAATGCTCTTTCCCCATCGCTCGGCCAAGCCGTCAATTTGGGGTAATTCATCCTTTACGCCTGTTGCAATAATAATTTTTTCGGTCTGAAATGTTGTGTAATTGTTATTTTCAGCTTCTGTAAAAACCTCATAATGATTGATCCTGACCTGAACGTCGATAACAGATGCATTCAACCAAACAATGCTTGAATATTTCTCTAACTGATGCTTGGCATTCGCTATGATGGAGGCAGGTTCATGTCCATCCTGCGCGAGGAAATTGTGAGAGTGCGTTGCAAAACGGTTCCTACGCAAACCTGCATCTACCACCAACACATTTTTTCTGGCTCTTGCCAAGGGTAAAGCCGCAGATAAACCCGCAAAACTCCCGCCAATAATAATCACATCATATTTCATGTTTATAAGCCTATATGTAACTTTTAAAGTTACTATATTTCTTTATTTTTAAAATTGCAACTTCTGATGTTACAATTAAAAGTAAATTGACGAGTACGATGACCATGCGTAAAGACAGCAAACTTTCTCGGATGTTACATGTGTTATTACATATGGCACGTGAAAAAAGACCATTCACATCAGAACAGATTGCAGGAATGCTCGACACCAATCCAGTGGTGGTAAGACGTACCATGTCAGGGCTAAAAAAAGCAGGATTTGTACATGCCGATAAAGGTCCCGGCGGGGGGTGGACATTGATCCAGAATTTAAATGAAATTTCGTTATACGATATTTATCAGGCTGTCGGTAAACCAACAATTTTTGCTATGGGCAATGAACAAGAAACCCCAAACTGCCTTGTCGAACGTGTAGTAAACAATGCATTAAATCAAGCAATGTTTGAAGCACAAAACATTTTAATACAGCAACTTAAATCGACAAATCTAGCCAGACTGGCGCAAGATTTTGAGTATGAATGGGATTTAATGGAAACTAAACCGTCTCATGCTTCACTTCATTGATTTTTTTATTGAGCATTTTAATACCAATAAACAGCTGTCTCCACTCCATGCTTCCATTGTTTTTAGTATAATGCTGTGTTGGAATGAATTGTAAATGATGAATATTGATGAGCCTGTCTAGTCTAGATTTAAATTTAATTGTGCTTCTTGTTTTATTGGCTTGTGGTATTTTCAGTCACAACACAGCAGTGACTATTGCTGCTGGCATATTAATTGTCTTCCGCATCACACCATTAAGTGAGTTTTTCCCTTTATTACAAACTCACGGTCTGGAGGTTGGAATTATCATTTTAACAATTGGTGTGCTTACCCCGATTGCCAGTGGAAAAATTCCAGGCGATGTCATTCTTAAATCATTTATGCACTGGAAATCACTAGTTGCCATTGCAATTGGATTGTTGGTCGCATGGTTAGGCGGGCGTGGTGTTTCTTTAATGACCAGCCAACCGAATGTCGTAGCAGGTTTACTGATTGGTACAGTAGCAGGAGTAGCATTACTTCGAGGTGTTCCTGTGGGTCCACTGATTGCAGCCGGCATTTTATCGTTATTGATTGGTAAATCCTAAAACCATCAAACAGAAATACTTAATAAATTTAAAAAACATCCCATCCTTACCAGCTTTAGATTACTCAGCATGTCTATCGGCACCGTTAAGATCAGGAAAAATCAATAGAACTGATCTGCTCATAAAGTTTCTTAAATTGGTCAAGTTAAAACTTTGACGTTTTTAATAAAATAATGATGCTTTTGTACTCTCCTGATGAATTACAATACCACCCACCCATATCCATGAAAAATCTTAAATAAAATTATAAACATAACAACAATCTTACACAGTGTGAACAGTACAAAAATGCAATCTTAATGTTGATTTTTCCTCAACCAAACGCTTGGATTTATTGAGTAATATAAAAATAGATTAGGTCACAAATAAACAATTTTGTAATGACTGTAGCAGCATTAAACAGCATGATTTTTCACCTAAATTTTACTCATTTGTATGAGGCATTATTTTTCATATGACAACAAATACAAGCACAATGTTAAAAGAAGCACCTAAGCCACAATTGGTAAAAACTCACAAATACCTAGAATCAAATATCATTGATTATCGCGGTGACACCTTATTCAGTTGCATTTATGCAGCTCCAGAAAAAGAAAGCATTATCTTATTACACGGCGGACCGGGATTTCCAAACGATCTAAATATTATTGCAGAACACTTCATTCCCCAGTTTCAGGTCATTATATTTCATCAGAGAGGAACAAAGAGATCAGCTTGTACAAGTGCAGATTACACACTAGATGCGTATATCAATGATATTGAAACTGTACGTAAATTTTATAAGATCAAGCATTTTCATTTATGGGGACATTCTTGGGGAGGACTTTATGCTCAGGTATATGCAGAAAAATATCCCGATCATTTGCTCAGTCTTTTTTTATGCAACCCTGGATCTGGCACAAATACACAATGGCAGCAAACTGAAAATGAAGTAATGCAATTCAATAAGTCCAAAGTCAGTTCTTGGGAATGGACTTTAATGGGAATCAACAGCTTTTTAGGAAGGCTTGGTGGTGATAAAGCGTATCAACGACTTTTCAAGCAAGTGATGAAAAATTATAATCATACATTTATATCAACAGACCAGCTTGATATAACAGAAGATTTTAATTTATTAAAAGCAGCTCCAATTAATAAAACCAGACCTGAAATTATTAAATATCCGCTATTAACAGGGTTGCCAAACCCAGATTTTAAAATTACGATCCTATATGGCGAGCACGACATATACACCAACAGCAAATATTTTGTGGTTGATCGCTACCCCACTGCGACTGTCTTCAATCTTGTAAATTCAGGTCATTTACCTTGGCTGCACAATCCCAAAGCCTATAAAGATGTTCTGACTAGCCACTATCAATAATCTATTGGAATCACTTGAAAATTAAGATTGTGGTTAACCCCTATACATTTAAATTTATCACTTTACGGGCACGTTTATGTTCATACATTTTAAGGTCGGCAAACTCTATCAGCTTGTTCAGTTCCAAAGCATCTTCAGGGAATAAAGCTAATCCCACACTTGCACCCATGTTCAATCTAACGTTTTCAAATACAAAAGGAAGTCCACAGGCATCCACTATACGGTTCATCACTTTCTTTGCCAAATCCTGATCACCCAAACTACTTAAGATTACCGCAAATTCATCACCACCAAGACGTGCCACCAGATCGTCTTGTCGAGTAATACTTACGATACGCTTGCCTATTTCCTTTAATGCTTCATCACCTAAACGATGACCGTATTGATCATTGATTGGTTTCAAACCATCCATATCAATCATCAGTATTCCCAAAAGTTTTTGAGTACGTTTTGCTTTTTCTACCCCTTGTCTTAAACAATCTAGAAACAAAGCACGGTTCGCCAACCCGGTTAAAGTATCTTGGGTTGCTAATTTATATAATTCTTGCGCACCGAATTTCGAAGCATGATACATGGCCGCTGCAATCAACTCCGACATAAGTGTCAATAAATTGATATCTGCTTGTTTAAACGCATTTACACGTTCAGAATAGATTTTTAATACGCCTATGGGTTCATCATAATGAATCAATGGAACGACAGCCATTGAACGTAAGCCTACTCTTCTGCACGCTTCTCGATCAACACGCTCATCTGCTTCACTGTCTTTACAATATAATGTGCAATTTTGCGCTATACATAATCCAGAAAGACTAGAATCCATTTTTAAACGCAAGCCCAAAAATTCGGTTGCACCGTTCGAAACAGCACGATAAACCATATCCCCCTGCTCGGCGAGTTCGACAATTGCGCCTTTGGCTTGAGTAATCAGTTGGACTTGTTCGGCCACCAATGTCATTACCGCATTGATGTCTAAACCCAATTTAGCAATAGCCGTCTGGGTTTGAATGACGGAAAGCAATTGCTTGGCTGTTGGTTGTTTCGTTTTAGACATACATCATCCTAGACGAGCTTACAATACAAGAGGAAATACACAGTGATCTCAATATTTCATCAAACATATTTTTGCTTCTGCTTACTTGAAAAATATGAATGAAATACACTGAGTCCGCATTAAAATTCTGAAACACATCTTATGATGATTCATATTTAAAGTATATTACTGTGCTCACTAAATTCACGATGAAATGCTCAATTTAGACCATGTTATTGAGCTGTGTTCGCATTTCATTTGCAATGTTGGTTTTTCTCAACGCAGTATTCAAAATAATGTGATTTCCTTAATATTAGCTGAATATTTTTTGACCTGAAAAACACAAACAGATACCCAAAGAATAATGCATCAAAAGGCTTTAGGAGAAGGATGTCGATTATCATCCAAAGTATTGGACTATTGCTTTTGAATTAAATCAAGATATTCTGAGGCTTTAGTTTGACCTTGCTTTGCTGCGGCTTTAAGCCAGTAGATGGCTGTCTCTTTATTTTCAGAGACTCCAAAATTCCCCATAAGCATCATGCCAGTTAAATACTGTCCATCTTTATCACCAGCTTCGGCACTTTTTTTAAACCATTTATAGGCTTCTTCATAATTGCGCTTGTCACCGATTCCCTTGAAGTAAATAGAACCGAGCCGATTGAAGACCTTGGTATTTCCTTGTTCTGCTAGTACCAGGTAATAAGGTTCAGCAGCGGCAATATCTTCACGTTCGAAGTAATAATATTGCGCCAAGGCATAAATATCTTCATCATTTCCCTTATTGGCAAGTTTCTTGAGCAACTGCTCTATATATTTTTCATCACGCGGAATAAGATTTTGATAATATAACTTGAGGAGATTTCTTTGAGAGTCAGTAACATCTCTTTCTGCGGCAATTTTAAACCATTTGGCGGATTCAAGATAATCTTGTTTGACACCTTTTCCATAAAAATAAATTAAGCCTAAATTGTGGTTAGCTGAACGATGACCTAATTCTGACGCCTTTTTATACAGCTCTATTGCTTTAGCTAGATTCTGTTCAACACCTTGACCTGTCTGAGTCAAATATCCCAAATCAAATAGTGCCTGTTTTTGGTTTAATGCTGCTTTCCGCTGTATGTCTGCCACATTAATCTCAGGATCAGCTGAATACACAGCGCCGCTCAGTAACAGCAGCTTTAAAGTTGAAATGCATATAAATTTTCTTATTTTCACTGATAGCAACGCATACCCTTTTTAAGAGTAAACTATGTTAAACAAAAATAAGCTGCATTCAAATACTGGAAATCGCATTTTTTCTCAACGTGCAGTTTTGCAAATATATAGGGTAAAAGCATACCTAGACATGCCGCTGCAATATAATTCAATATGCTTTGACTCTCCTGATTTTATAAAAATTGGTCAAATATGTGATCACTTATTCACTCAACGCAATGAAACAAGTTAAAAACGATCTTTGAATCAAAAATTTGTATTGTATTTCACTTTGCTGATCCTTTTATGCTTGTGATTGGAATAGAACAGCGTGAGATCCTTGAATGTCTGTAAAACTAATTTGTGTTTCCCACACGCCATTACTTGATTTTGCTTCACCGGCACCAGATGTTGAAGCTTCAGCAAGAGCAGTGTTTACCCAACTTGCTGATCAAGTGAAGGCTTATGATCCCACACTCATTGTTATTTTTGGTCCAGATCATTTTAATGGATTCTTTTATGATCTGATGCCAGCATTTTGTCTGGGTACCCGTGCAACTGCTGCAGGGGATTGGAACTATGGTCCCGGAACACTGAATGTTCCCGAAGCAAAAGCGCTTGCTTTGGCTGATTACTGTTTAGCACATGATATTGATATGTCATATTCTTATCGTATGCAGGCAGATCATGGCATTACTCAACCCTTAGATTTATTTTGTGATGGTCAACTTGACCGCTACCCAGTAATACCGATTTTTATCAATAGTGCAGCAAATCCCTTGCCCCGAACACAACGTGTGATTCAGATGGGACAGATTGTCGGCAAATATCTGAAAGGCTTAGATGAGCGCATTTTAATTATCGGCTCTGGAGGGTTATCTCATGACCCACCTACACCGCAAATACACACGGCATCCCAAGAAGTCCAAGAATTTTTGATTGCTGGTCGAAATCCTAGCACGGAAGCCCGTCAGCAGCGTCAAGCCAAGGTGATTGCTGTAGGTCAAGGTCTTGCCCATGGAGACCAGAGTTTGACATTGCCGCTTAACCCAACATGGGACAAAGCATTACTACAGCGATTTAAAGATGCAGATTTTAATTATCTTGGCTCAATGACCAGTGAAGACATTCTTCTTCACGGTGGTCGTGGTGGTCAGGAAATTCGAACTTGGATGGCTGCATTTTCTGCACTTTCCGCATATGGTGCATATCACGCTGAGATTGTTTATTACGCGCCGATTCAAGAATGGATTGCAGGCATGGGAATGATGACCGCAGAACCACTGCAACAGATGACCGGAAGCTTCGAACCGTCGCGAGATTTGATTTAATACAGTTACTCTGGGCAACTGTTGATCATTGTATTCTTTAGGGATTCAGGTATTTGTTCAACTGCAAATGCACTATATAAGCGATTTACACGTGCTCTATTGCCCTTAAAAGAGCACATTAACTCTGCAACCTGAGTGATTCGGCTAAATGAAGGATAACGTTCCAAGGCGAGTATTGAACCACGTTCAACTCGCTCCCAGTCGATGCTATTACCTTCAAGCTGAAATGGGTTCCCTCGATCTGTAGCCGTAAAGACAATCAGATAATAATACATGTCCTGATTTGGACCAGGATTTAACCGCTGGATGTCAGCGATAACCTCATCCATCATTCCGGGATAGCCACCGAGCCATTTTGAATCATTAATCGCTATATAGGTATTATAAATCGGACGATAAGATGGAAATTTTGCAATACCCTCTTTATATGTTGCATAAGCCTCATTGACTGCTCCAAAATTTTGGTATGACTTTAATAAAGCAACATAATAAAATGGATCTTTGGAAGCAATCTCTTTATGTTCAAGCAAAAAAGAAATTCTCTGCATCTGTAATTTTATAAAAATATCAAGGTCATCTTGCGAGACTTCATGGATATAATTTCCACCTCTATACACCCATGATTTCGCACCCAACAGATACGCTTTAAACAAGTATGGTAATGGTGATTTAGGCGTAGCCTTTAACCACTCATCAGCAAGTTGTTGTTGCTGATCCCAAACTGACTCATCCCGCGTTCTATATCTTTCTGTTATTTCAGCAAGTTTTTCCAGATATATGGTATGCCTATTTTTACCATTTAAAAAAATGGCTTCCGACTTTAATTCTTTAGCAATAAGCTGGTCTAAGGCCTTAAATTGCTTTTTCGCGAGCAATGACATGATCTCTTCTTTGATCGTTAATGCTTCACTATAAGTATCACCACGGATAATGGTCATTTTTCCAAGCTTTTTGTAATCTTGTTGTGTTACATCAGCATAAACAACAGTATTCATATGGACTGCAACCAGTACAGCCATTAAAGTTTTTTTAATCATTGATAAAATTAATTAGAATCAAGTATAAAAAATTCTACCGACTTAAATGATATTTTACAACAGCTTGACTCAATATCATTCGGGTAGCTTATGACCGCAATGTGGGCAAAAACAATATTTATTCTTTTCCTTTTCCTCCTCATCTTCCTTACGTTCACGAATGAGTTGCAAAACAATATCACGGGTTTGATCTGTAGATAGCCCAACTTCTCGGCGAATGTTATCTATTTTTTCTTCATCATGGATGATATCAATTTCACAACTCTGTAATAGATCTCTGAATTTCAACTCTAATTGCTGTTTTCTTAACTCAAGTTCATTGGCTAAACCATTGGCTAAAATACCTGCTGGCAAAGCCGCTAACCCCACCCCAAGAATCGTGATCATTGCGCCCAAAAAACGTCCCAATGGGGTAATAGGTGTAACATCACCATAACCTACTGTGGTTAATGTCACGACTGCCCACCACATGGATGCAGGAATAGAGCTAAATACTTCAGGCTGTGCTCGCCCTTCCACCACATAAATTCCTGCTGCTGCCATCACAATCATAATCACCAAAATAAAAATGACAGCTTGAAATGAACCTTTTTCACGCTCAATTACACGTAGGAGAATTTGTAGTGAAATAAAATATCGGGTGAGTTTTAACAAACGCAACAAACGTAAAATTCGGAGGAATCTTAAGTCAATATGCACAAAGAAATTGATATAGGCTGGTAATATTGCCAATAAATCAATAATTGCAGCTCCACTTGTCACATAGTTCCAACGAGCTTTCCACCCTGCTTCAAACGGTTCTTTTTCTACAACACTCCAAAAACGTAAAACATATTCAACAGAAAAGACCACAATCGATATATTTTCAAATACATCAAAATAAACTTGATACGCTTTATAAACATCATTAATGGACTCTAAGAGTACCGCAATCACATTTCCAATAATCAGAAAAATAAGCGAAAAATTGATCGCACGACTAAACCATGTTTCATAATCTTCATTATGTAAATTGTCATAAATAAATTTTCTGAGCGTGTACCAAACTGTGAAGCGCATCTATTGTTCTTTATTTTAAAGATGAGTCATTTTAATACGGATTGGCAGAATTGCACATCATCCTGCTCTGAGCTTTACAAATTTATAGCCTGAACTCGGCAATGAAGCTTTATTAAAAGCATAAATATATTTTCATTATTTCATAAATTTTTATTATATAATCACAAAGGTTGATACACTAGATTCACTATGGCTGCATGAACATACGATCTCTAAGAAGATTAAAAAGTCTTTTTGCAAGCTTGAAAAATAGGCAGCGGACAGTATCGTTAAAGGCACCCTTCCTCTAAAGATACTATCCGCCAAATCAAAGCCAGTCTCCCAAATGTCTTTGATTTAATAAGTTTATTTTAGCGCCATGTTGGATAGAATGTTTTCCGTATTTAATATAAATCTTTAATATTTTCGGAATGAATTTTCAAATATCTGCTTTTTTTCGAAAATATTTTCTGTGGTACAGCTTATGAATGATAGCCAATACACCTTAGACCGAATTGATCGCAAAATTTTATCGGCACTTCGTCAAGATGGGCGTTTAACTATTGCTCAACTCTCTGAACTTGTCGGGCTTTCCTCTTCTCCATGTTGGACACGAGTCAAACGTCTTGAATCCTTAAATGTGATTGAAGGCTATACTGCGACAATCAATGCCAAGGCAATCGGAATTAACGAGCTGTTCTTTATTGAAATCACATTGGAACGTCATGATGATGAAATCTTAGAGCAATTTAGCGATGCGCTCAGTCAAATGCCAGAAGTGGTAGAAGCACATTTGGTGACTGGAGATTATGATTATTTGGTCAAGGTCGCGGTTAAAAATGCCGAACATTATGAACGCTTTTTACGTAAAAATTTATACTCAATGAAAGGCATTCGTCATACCCGATCCATTTTTGCCTTACGTCCATTAAAATTAGAAAATAAATCAGATCTCATGCTGATTGAATAGCAAAATTTTAAAGAAGGGTTTTAAAACAGATGATCAAAAACTCTTCTTTGTTTGCGTGTTATTTATACATTATCAATCAACAATATGACCAACACCTACAAAAAATAATACTTTAGTCTAAGCATTTTTCGTATAAATATCACACAAATTTGCTATTCAAAATTTAATCTGTTTATTTTTTACCCACCAATTTACAAATTTAAAAGCAAATTATTTCATATATTTAAATCATTTACGCAAAAAAACATTACACAAACCAACATTTATGTAACTTTTCTACATTACAATATTATTAAAACTTGATGAAACAGGAAATATATGAAGAGATTTTTGAAATACCTACTGATTGTCATCGGAGTTGTATTTGTTATTGGACTGATCTTTTTATTTAGACCAATTAGCTCTAAAAAAGTCACTACAGCAGCAGATGAGCCTGTGTTAGATGTCGTACTTGTCGGTGGTGGAATTATGAGTGCTACATTGGGGACATACCTCAATGAAGTTGAACCTGATTGGACGGTCCATATGTATGAAAGATTGGATCAAGTGGGTCAGGAAAGTTCTGCAGGATTCAATAATGCAGGTACTGGACATTCAGGTTTTATGGAAATGAACTATACCCCTGAAAAAGACGGTAAAGTTGATATTAAAAAAGCCATTGATACTGCATCTCAATTTGAAGTCAGTAAGCAATTCTGGTCATATCAAGTTAAAAATGGCGTATTGGGTCAACCTTCAAGCTTCATTAATCCTGTTCCTCATATTGCCTTTGTGTGGGGCGATAGCGTGAACTATATGAAGAAGCGCTACGATGCAATGCGTCAAAGTCCAATGTTTGAAGGATTAAAATATACTGAAAATCCTGATGAAATCACACAATGGGCGCCGTTAGTCATGCAAGGTCGTGATGCAAGCCAAAAAGTTGCAGCGACGCGTATGGATGTAGGCTCAGATGTCAACTATGGTTCAATCACCACACAATTGGTTGATCATTTGAAGAAGCAACCAAACTTCAAGCTTGAAACATCGACTGAAGTCACTGGCATTAGTCAAAATGAAGATAAAACTTGGACTGTATCGTTTAAGAATTTGAAAACCAATGAAGCAAGCCACGTTAAAACTCGCCATGTATTTATTGGTGCGGGTGGTGCTGCAATCAGATTATTGCAGATGACAGGTCTTGAAGAAACCAAGCAATATGCTGGCTTCCCGATCGGTGGTATCTTCTTGATGACAGATAATCCTGCTGTTACCGCACAACACACTGCAAAAGTATATGGTAAGCCTGAGTTAGGTGCACCTCCAATGTCTGTTCCACACATTGATACACGTTATGTTGATGGTAAAAAGTATGTGTTGTTTGGTCCATTCGCAACCTATTCAAACAAGTTCCTTAAAAATGGTTCTCAGTTTGATTTGATTGATGCGACCAACAAAAACAATGTCATTCCAATGGCCACCATTGGTATGGAAAATCTGGACTTGGTGAAATACTTGGTGAGTCAAGTTGCAATGTCTAAGCAGGATCAGTTCAATGAACTGAAAAAGTATTACCCTGATGCGAAAATTGAAGACTGGACTTTAAGTCAAGCCGGTCAACGTGTTCAGATCATCAAAAAAGCACCAGGTAAACCTGCTACACTTCAGTTTGGTACTGAAATCTTTAGCTCTAAAGATGGTTCAATCACTGCGCTTCTCGGTGCCTCACCAGGCGCATCAACCTCTCCTTACATTATGTTGAGCTTGATGGAAAAAGCGTTCCCTGAGCAAGTGAAAGGTAAATGGAATCCTAAGTTACACGAGATTGTAAAATCTTATCAACAGGATTTAAATACCAACCCTGCTCTACTGGATCAAGTACGTACCTATACCAGTTCAACTTTAGGTTTAAATTATACGCCTACACGTAAAGCTGCAAATGATGCGACAGCCGCTGCTGTAGCAAATGCACATTAATTTGCATTGATAAGAAGATGAGCTTAGGCTCATCTTTTTATGGCTGAGAGATTCATTTTATGTTTTAATATATGCAGTATGAGATGAGCCTTATATGAGTATAGCGTCAGCTATACGACTAGCCCCTGAAAATGGGGCTTTTTAATGCGCGCGCAAAATTTTCTGATTAAGCAAATGATTATTAAAATAAATTCAACTTTACTCAATCAATTAATATCTAAAAATTGAGCAAAGACTTTATATATTTAAATGAAGTGAATTGATTTAAAACACATGATTAAAATTTTAGAATAATAAAAGATTTGAGTGTACTTATTTGATTATAAGAATAGATGATCAGGATTTATTTTGTATTAAGCTATATATCAATTGTTTTAAGTTGTCTTGAATATCTTTGGGTAATTGTATAAATAAAGCATCGATAGGCATCTTATCCCAATTTTCTGAGACATTCTCTTCTTCATCCAAACTTTCAGCCAACAAGAATAGTTGTGCGACAGAACAATTAAAAGCTTCCGCAAGGTACTGGAGTATTGCAGGACTGTACCCTTGATTGCCATTCTCAAGATTGGAAATGTTACTTTTTGAAGTATTGGAAAAATCGGCTAGTTGCTGTTGAGTCCAGCCCTTCCGTTTTCGCAAATAACGTATTGCATGACCTATATCCATTCCTTGATATTAGCTTAACAAAGTATCCGAAGCGTATTGCAATGCAATATATTCTGCATCAAAAGTATTGTTTTACAAAACAATAGTTTTGCAATACAATACCCACTCATTCACTAAAATTTAGAAAAATGATGATGCATTCAAATATTGTTAAAAAAATATCAAAAGAATTAGCTGAGACTTTTATTATTATTCATAATTACCTCGAAAATTATTTATCAGACTTAAATGTTAAAGTCGTGAATAAAGAAGAATTTGACTATTTTTGTACAGCATTATTATTTACCATCTGTTCAAATAAATTATGTGCAGTAGATAAAAAATTCATGTTCTCTCAATTTATAAATTCAGGATACGCAGATATTAAGATTGATTATTATTCTCAATTTTTAATCCAAATAAAACTTTATTCATTGATGATCAACACATCTATCCAGTGCTCTTGGCACTTTTTGACTCTATCAATACTGATTTTGATCCATCAAGTATCAATAGTATGATCGTTATTTTGGATTTTAAAAAGATGATGACTGATATTATAGAAATTTTATATATTTCATAAGTTTTCATTATGATTCACAGCAATCAGTATCCAATTAATGAAATAGAATACGTACGACTTCAAATAGTTATAACAAGCCATATATTAATCATAATAGCTACATTTTGTTCAATATCTTGAGTTTTTTTGTTGGAGCAATTATATAAATTAACCTTTTCAATAGGTATGGTTTAGTTCCTGTTCCATAAATCTCTATGGATAATTTTTGCTTCACCGACAATAATCTTGATAGACACTTTTACGATTTGTATAGGTATGATTTTTCGAATGAGCCGGAAAAGCGTTTACACATCATATTTGGCTCTCACTGTACAGCTGCCTAAGGTTCGGATAAATAAGTGTATTTCAGACGCATAATTCAAAATCAACCAGTTTAATGCATAGCTAGCACTGGAATCATAAATTGAAAAATGATCTGGATCAGTAAATGGAAGCAACTTTAGAAAATAATGAAGTACGATCAAAAGAATTCTTCGTCAATTGTGTAGTTTAAAGTTCTTCAATAAACTTTATCGCTCTTTCATCATTCGTCAGATTCTGTTTGCATGATGTTTTTTCATCTGATTGTAAAATGATTGAATAACAATGATTTAAATTATGCTTTTCCGTACAATGAAACATAGGTTTTCTTTTAAATATATATTTGCTTAAATATTGAATTATTTGATTCTGTAATTTCTATATAACAATTTCTGATAGGTCTCATTGGTGATTTTCAAATCTGCTTTCTTCAGATAACCCCTTTAAAAGGGTGATTAATTTTTCAGTAGTTTTAAATTGATTTATATATTTTCTAAAACAAAGGGCTGAATAATCAGCCCTTTGTTTTAACTCAATTTAATCTATTTTTCAATAGATTAGCTTAATTGAGCAGCAGCAATTTTCTTAGTATCGATGTCTTTAGCAGCATCTGTATACTCGCCCATCTTGTCGAAGTTCAAGTATTGATAGATGTCAGCAGACATGCTGTCGATTTGCGCAGCATATTGTTGATACTCTTCTGGAGAAGGTAATTTACCCAATACCGCAGCAACAGATGCAAGCTCAGCAGAAGCCAAGTAAACATTTGCGCCTTGACCTAAACGGTTCGGGAAGTTACGTGTAGAAGTCGATACACAAGTCGTGTTCGGAGCTACACGTGCTTGGTTACCCATACATAATGAACAACCTGGCATTTCAGTACGCGCGCCAGCTTTACCATAAATGTTATAGAAGCCTTCTTCCATCAATTGATGCTCGTCCATACGTGTTGGTGGAGCCAACCATAAACGCGTAGACAATGAACCACCAGGTACTTTGTCAAGCAACTTACCAGCAGCACGGAAGTGACCGATGTTGGTCATACATGAACCAACGAACACTTCATCAATCTTAACGCCTTGAACGTCAGAAAGAAGTTTAGCGTCATCTGGATCGTTCGGGCAGCAAAGAACAGGTTCTTTAATGTCAGCAAGATCAATTTCATACACTTTCGTATATTCAGCATCAGCATCAGCTTTAAGAAGTGATGGATTTGCCAACCATTTTTCCATGTTCTCAACACGGCGCGCCATAGTACGTGCATCGCCATAACCTTGAGAAATCATCCACTTCAACATTGTGATGTTAGATTGTAAGTATTCAGCAACTTTCGCTTCAGAAAGTGTGATTGAACAACCGGCAGCAGAACGTTCAGCAGAAGCATCAGAAAGTTCGAATGCTTGCTCTACAGTTAAGTCAGTTTCCATTTCTGTTAAGTCGATTTCTAAGATACGACCAGAGAAAATGTTTTTCTTACCTTTTTTCTCTACAGTTAAGTCACCCGCTTGAATTGCATAGTAAGGAATCGCATGTACAAGGTCACGTAGTGTGATGCCAGGCTGCATTTTACCTTTGAACTTAACAAGCACTGATTCAGGCATATCAAGTGGCATAACACCCGTTGCAGCAGCGAAAGCGACTAGACCAGAACCCGCAGGGAAAGAAATACCGATTGGGAAACGCGTATGTGAGTCACCACCAGTACCAACAGTATCCGGAAGAAGCATACGGTTTAACCAAGAGTGAATAATACCGTCACCTGGGCGTAAAGAAACACCACCACGGTTCATGATGAAATCAGGAAGCGTGTGTTGCATTTGAACGTCAACTGGTTTTGGATATGCAGCAGTGTGACAGAAAGACTGCATCACGAGATCAGCTGAGAAACCTAGGCAAGCCAAGTCTTTCAATTCGTCACGTGTCATCGGACCTGTTGTATCTTGAGAGCCAACAGTAGTCATCTTAGGTTCACAGTAAGTACCTGGACGAACACCTTGACCTTCAGGCAGACCGCAAGCGCGACCAACCATTTTTTGAGCTTGAGTAAAGCCTTTACCTGTATTCTCAGGTTGAACTGGCGTACGGAATAAAGTAGAAGCAGGAAGACCAAGCGCTTCACGAGCTTTCGCAGTCAAACCACGCCCCACGATCAAGTTGATACGACCACCAGCACGTACTTCATCTAGAAGAACTGGCGTTTTCAACTCAGCTTCAGCAATTTGTTCACCTGCTTTAAATGCGGTAACTTTTGCAGCAGCATGATCAATTTTAAGCGTAATTTCATCGCCCATGTTCATGTTCGCAACATCAATTTCTACAGGTAATGCACCTGCATCTTCCATTGTATTGAAGAAAATTGGTGCAATTTTAGAACCTAAGCAGTAACCACCGTCTTTTTTGTTCGGGATGTGAGCAATATCGTCACCAAAGAACCAAAGAACAGAGTTTGTTGCAGACTTACGAGAAGAACCTGTACCCACAACATCGCCAACATAAGCAACTTGATTGCCTTTCGCAATGAGTTCTTTAATTTGATTGAGTGGACCAACTTCACCCGGAACTTCTGGATTGATACCATCACGAACGTTTTTCAACATCGCATTGGCATGCAATGGAATATCTGGACGGCTCCAAGCATCTTGTGCAGGAGACAAATCATCAGTATTCGTTTCGCCAGTAACTTTGAAAACAGTCAGTTTGATTTCTTCAGGAACATCTTTACGGCTAGTGAACCATTCAGCTTCTGCCCAAGACTGCATTACTGCTTTCGCATGTACGTTACCAGCTTTCGCTTTATCAGCAACGTCATGGAATGCATCAAATACAAGAAGAGTTTTCTTCAATGCTTCTGCAGCTAATTCAGCAAGTGCAGCGTCATCAAGCAATTCAACCAACGGAGCTACGTTATAACCACCAAGCATAGTACCTAGTAAGTAAACCGCGCGTTCTTTAGAAACTAATGGAGAAGTCGTTTCACCTTTAGCCACAGCTGTTAAAAATGCTGCTTTTACATAGGCTGCCTGGTCAACACCTGCTGGAACACGGTTTTCAAGCAAATCTACTAAAAATGCTTCTTCGCCTGCTGGTGGATTTTTTAATAATTCAACCAAGTCAGCAGTTTGAGCATCGTCAAGTGGCTTCGGTGGGACTCCGAGTGCGGCACGTTCTGCAACGTGTTGGCGGTAAGCTTCTAGCACGGTGTTATTCCTCTTTTTAAAAATTTACCTGTGAATTCCTGCTTATAAAAGCTTCACAGGCAATATGGACTGTCAAATTTTACTAAAAATCAAGCCAAAAGTTAATGCGATGAGCGTATTAATTCGTGATGCCCATTATTTTGTAAATAAATACTCATGGTTTTTTCACTCTTCAACCTTCATTCACTTTCAGTGTGCATTGAAGATCATTCTTTGCTTAAGAAATAAAACAATAAGATCATTTTTTACAAAGCACTTCCGGTTCAAAGTGTCTGGCATGGGTTTGAACTTGTTTCACATATAAAAAAAGCAACTGATGTTGCCTTTTTTTGTTGGATAAGTCCATTCCACCTTAGTGGACTGTTGTACTGTCTACATACTTTTGAAATTCTGTTCGACAGCCTTCAAATTTCATCTGCACTTCATCTTCATGCAACATGGCATGTTCAGCACAAGCGAAAGAGATTTTGACCTGATACAATTTTGCCTGCTCATCAATAAGGTCTTGAAAAAAAACTTGATCACCTAAACTCAGCACATAATGACTTCCGCTAATCACAGCAACACCCTGTTCATCTTCTAAGAGCAAATCCGCATTATGTAAATATGCAACCACTTCCATGACACACTCCTCGACTTTTTTTATTTTCTATTTCTATATTTTATATATGCTTTTCATTTTTTATGCTAATCATTTTTTATGGCGAGCTTTACAGAATATAGCGATATTTCTGATAACTCCGGTTAAAAAAAGACCGCCATTAGACGGTCTATATAAAATCTGGTTAAATTACGATATGGGACATTCAAAAGCATGTATATATCGACCACTGACCATTCGTGATTCCAATTTGCATAAATCATATTCTTTCATGGTGGCAAGGTCCAACGTATAACCTGCTTTTTGAGCTTTGAGCATAGCTTCTAATGCCTTGTTCTCATCTCTTTTTACACCTTTACCCTGATAGTAGGCATCGCCCAGAAATAAATTTGCACTGATATCTCCAGCTTGTTCAGCTTTGGAAAAATAATCAAAGGCTTTTTTTGCATCTTTTTTGACATATTCCCCTTTAGCATAAATCATCCCCAAATTCATTGCTGACTGAACACTGCCATGTTCGCTCGCATGAATCAGCATTTGAATACCTTTTTGCACATCTCTTTGAGTACCGACAGCTTGATAATACATCCAGCCAAGATTAGCCAATGCATCTATATCGTTATGTTGAGCTGCACGTTCTGTCCATTTGAAAGCCAACTCAGGATTTTGCTCAACATACTCATTTTCAGCGCCATATAATCCGCCTAAAATAGTTTGAGCTTTTACATCGCCCTGTTCAGCAGATAGTGTCAGTAAATGGAGACCTTGCTTAATATTTTGTGGCACAACTTCCCCCTTATATAACATGTCTCCATACATTTGCTGAGCAAGCGCCAATCCACCTTCCGCAGCTTTTTTTAAATAAAAAATCGCCTTGTCCGTATCTTGTTGCACCCCCACTCCCTGTGCATAGGCTAAAGCTAAATTAAAAGCACCACCAGAGTCACCATGATCAGCAGCATAACTCAATAATTCTGCTGCTTTTCTTTCATCTTTAGCAACAGCATCACCACGTGCATACAATGTTGCCAGATTAACATAAGCAAATACTTGACCTTTATCTTTAGCTTTATTTAGAAACGCTACAGCTTTTTGGTTATCTTGAGTTATGCCATCACCTTTATAATACAACCAGCCCATCGCATTCAAAGCCAAAGGATAATCCTGTTGAACAGCTTGATTGAGATAACGGAGCGCCAGGATTGGATCTAGGTTTTTATAAAACAAAAAAAGTTGGTACTGTGCCTTGGCTTGCCCCTTGTCTGCTTGTGTTTCTAGTTGTGCGATATCAGGCTGGGTTGTTTGAACTTGTCTGGTCACGGTTTGGGTTTCTTCAGCTTGCCCCATGACTGAAAAAGTCAAGAAAAATGAGAGTAAAGAAATTTTTGATATCGATCTTTTATTCGGCATGATTAAACTCAGTGCTGATTGACTGTAATTATTAGAAAGGATGTGATTTAAACAATAAAAAACCGCTCCTTAGAACGGTTTGTAATCTGGCATTTTTTTGGGATCATGTGGCGTATTGACACACTGCTCATAAGCTTCATTTTTAAATTTTGCTTGGACTGCATCTTTATCTGCTTTTAATTCAGCATCGGGCAATGCATAAACTTTTTCCAAATACTCCAGTACAAAACCTTTTGTGGTTGGATCAGTGACTTTATCGGCATAGTCAAGTGCTTCTTTCTTGGTGATACCATTTTGACGGTCTAAAGTAATTGAGCGTGCCGCATTACCAATACTGGTACAATAACCTTTCCAAATTTCTTCAGGCGTTGCAGGTTTTTTTTCAGTACAACCGACCATCAATAAAACAGTGCTTATTGCACCCAAAATCATGAATTTCTGCATTAAAAAATCTCCAATTCCTGACTATGATACTGAATTTTTCAGTAAATTGGAGTCTTTATTGATGTGATGTTACATACCACGCCAATCTACACGCGCATTACGTTCAGTAGCATAAATTCTTTTGACATACTGTCCTAAAGGTAATTCAAGTAAATATTGGCTGAAATCAACAAACGCTTGCGAAATATGTTCAGCGTCCTCTTTTTCCCACGGTGTAGCATCAAGTTCCAATAAAGGCGCCAGCATTGAGCAGACAGAAATATCAGCCAAACCAAAACGATCACCGACAAAATAACGGCAGCCATTGTCAATCAAAGTTTGATTTAAACTGGCAATGGTCAAGTCGAGATTATATTTCGACTCTTCTACTTTTTCTTGATCAAGTTGATAGCTCTTGGACACCAAGGTTTTAAGTATGGGTTTAGAAATTTTTTCAAATTGACGCAGATAGCCTTTTTCGCCAATCATAATTTCTAAAGGTTCATCACCTTCCGCCAACGCATGAGCCAGTCCCCAACGACGTACATGAATGCCTAATTCATTGGCAATTTGGTCAATTTCTAAGATTTGCTCACGTAATTTAGGATCATGGCGGATCAAACGATGCTCAGGATAGATTTCATCAAGATATAAGGCGATTTGTGTAGAGCCTGCAATAAATCGTTCACCATCTTTTAAAATAGGCAATTTATTTTGCCCTGTTTTTAATTGTGCAAAAGCACGATGCACACCCGGTATTAAATTCTGCGCAACAAAATCCAATTCTTTATGATCAAGCAACCAACGCGCTTTTTCACAGTAATGTGAGAGTGGGAATTGGTACAACGTACGCATGTAATCTCCAAATTATTTTTTTAATTAAAGGCTTAGAAAACCTCAAACCACAGGAATGAATCCTGAGCAATCCTCTATACTTTAGACATTCATGACTTGAATTACAATGTACTTTTTACATCAATCGCTCGTCATCTGACCCACTGCTTATTCGACAGTTATATATGTTTCTTTAGTGTTTATTTAAATCAGGAATAAAGGAACCCATTTCAACAAAATACAAATCAATCATTTTTAAAATTAAAACATAAATATCAAAGACTTAATTTATCTTATTTTATAAAATACTATGCTGTTTTTTTATTAAAAATAATTAGAGATAAGCTAAGCACAATACTTCGGTTAATTTTTCCCGCAATATTGCTTAGCGTTTTGGTATCTATAAGAAGGTGCCGATATGTCTAGTTTGAATTCTTCTACCTCAGCCACAGTGATCCAAAATGATCAACAGGCGATTAATGCAGCTTACCAAGTTGCTGATTTTGCTTTGGTAGAACGAAATATACGTGATCAACAACGAATTTTACCTGTTGATGTCATCCAACAATTTAGTCTTAAAGGGTTAGGTGCAATTCGTATTGCAAAAAAATACGGCGGTGCTCAGGTGTCCAATAAAACCCTTGCGCATGTTTTCCGTATTCTGTCTAAGGCAGATGCCAGCGTTGGACAGATTCCCCAGAATCAGTTTGGTTTATTAAATGCCATCGAAAACATTGCCAGCGAATCACAAAAACAGTTTATTTATGCTGAAATTTTAAAAGGTAAGCGTCTTTCCAATGGCGGTCCTGAACGTCATAGCAAGGATACCAAAACCATAGAAACCCGCTTGGATCAGCTGAATGGTCAATATGTTTTAAATGGTGAAAAATTTTATTCAACAGGTTCATCATTTGCAGATTGGCTTGCAATACGTGCAATTCATCCTTTGGGGCATACTGTCCTCACGATAATCAATGCCCAAGCTCAAGGTGTAGAGATAGCGAACGATTGGGATGGTTTTGGTCAACGCACGACTGCCAGCGGCACAGTACGTTTAAAAAATGTGGTGGTCAATCCAGAACTGATCATGGATGAAAAACCACTTGCGGATGCATCAAAATATCGAGGCGCTTACTCTCAACTGATTCAAGTTGCGATAGATGTAGGAATTGCTGAAGCAGCTTTTGACGATACTTTGTCTGCAATACATAAAGCACGTCCAATTGTAGATGCCAATGTGGAAAAAGCCAGTTTCGAAGCTTATACACTACAAGAAGTCGGCAAGCTCAATATTTTACTTGATGCATCGATTTTATTGTTAGACGAAGCCGCTGAATATTTAGATCAGTTAGATGCTCAAGACACTGTCACGCCACAACAAGCCAGCAAAGCATCCATTATTGTGGCTGAAGCAAAAGTGTACGCCAATGATGCCGCATTACAGATTTCTGAAAAGCTGCTTGAGTTAGGCGGCAGTCGTTCCAGCCTGTCTACCCACAATCTTGACCAACACTGGCGAAATGCTCGTGTACATACCCTACATGACCCTGTTCGTTGGAAATTGCATGCCATTGGAAACTACTACTTAAATGGCAAACAAGACCAACGCCACGCATGGATTTAAAAATCTGATTATCTATTCAGGGGAAATATATGAGCACTTATCAGAATATCAGTAAAACACTGAATGTACCAAACCACGCATTTGCCAAGGCACACATCATTAAAACTGATGCTGAAGCTTTAGAGATTGCACAAAAACTGAGTCAGCAATTTAAGCAAAATGCCATTTTACGTGACGCTGAGCGCATTTTGCCTTTTGAGGAAATTGAAACTTTCAGCCAGTCTGGATTATGGGCGATCACCGTTCCAAAACAATATGGAGGTGCGGAAGTATCAAGCCATACCGTTGCCAAAGTAATTGCCTTGTTCAGTGGTGTAGATGGTTCAATCGGTCAAATTCCACAAAATCATTTTTATGCTTTGGAAGTCTTGCGCAATACAGGGACAGCACGACAAAAACAAAAATTTTATCAAGAAGTCCTTGACGGCGCTCGCTTTGGTAATGCCTTGGCAGAGTTTAAAACTAAAACTGCAGCACAAAAACATACCCAAATCAGTCAAACTGAACATGGTTATGTGGTCAATGGTGAAAAATTTTATTGCACAGGCAGTCTTTTTGCGCATCGTATCCCGACATTGGTACGTGATGCACAAGATCGAGAATATCTGGCTTTTATTTCAGCAGATGCTCAGGGTTTACAACGAATCAATGATTGGTCTGGATTCGGTCAAAAGACAACAGGGAGCGGCACAGTCAAATTTAATCAGGTTTTTGTTGAAGCTGAAGATGTGATTCGCTTTGATGTTGCCTTTACAGAACCTACTTTGGTAGGTCCATTTGCACAAATCATGCACGCAGCGATAGAAACGGGTATAGCTCGTGCAGCATTTGAAGAAACCATTGAGCGTATTAAAAAAGCGCGTGCCTGGATTGATGCCAATGTAGAACGTGCCGATCAAGATCCGCTGACTATTTATGAGTTAGGCCGTGTGGCTGCTGATGTACGCGCAAGCGAAGCTTTATTGAAACAAGCCGCTCAATCCATAGACCAAGCCAAGCCTCATCCGACAGCTGAAAATATTGCAAAAGCATCGATTGATGTTGCTAAAGTCCGTGCACACAGCACTGAAACTGCCTTAAAAGCTTCCTCCAAATTGATTGAATTGGCGGGAAGCCGTGGTAGCCAACGTGCAGATGGCTTGGATCGATATTGGCGTAATGCACGAGTACATACATTACATGATGCCTCACGCTGGAAATATTATTTTATTGGAAACTATGTATTAAACAGCATCCTTCCACCACGTAGAGGGACATTGTAATGACAAATACATCTCAACAATCAAATCATAAAAAGCAAATCTTACTCAATGCCTTTGACATGAACAGTGTGGGTCATATTAATCATGGTTTGTGGACGCATCCACGTGATGAATCGCATCGATTTAATGAATTGAGTTATTGGACTGATCTTGCCAAAACATTGGAACAAGGTCTATTCGATGGCTTATTCATTGCTGATATTACAGGAGTCTATGATGTTTATCAGAACGGGATTGATTTAACCTTAAAAGAATCCATTCAATTGCCGAGTCATGATCCCTCTACCCTGATTTCGGCAATGGCCGCAGTGACTCAAAATCTAGGTTTTGGGGTGACCGTGAATTTAAGTTACGAAACGCCTTACCAATTTGCACGACGTTTTGCGAGTTTAGATCATCTCACACAAGGTCGTATTGGCTGGAATATTGTGACAGGTTATTTAGACAGTGCAGAGCGTTTGATTGGAGAAAAAGGCTTAAAAGATCATGATTTACGTTATGAGCAAGCTGAGGAGTTCTTAGAACTTTGCTATAAGTTCTGGGAAGGCTCTTGGGAAAATGATGCCATACAAAAAGACAAGCAAAAGCGTATCTTTACTGATCCGAAAAAAGTACATCAGATCAATCACCAAGGTCGCTTTTATCAAAGTCAGGGGGTATTTCAAGTTTCACCTTCTCCACAACGTACTCCTGTACTCTTTCAAGCAGGCGCTTCTCCACGCGGATTAGCCTTCTCGACCCGACATGCTGAATGCGTATTTATTGGTGGTGATCAACCTGCAAAGATCAAACGGCAAGTAGATCAGATTCGAGAATTGGCTGTGCAACAAGGGCGTGATCCACAAGACATTAAAATCTTTGTCGGCATCACCGTGGTCACTGCTGAGACAGATCAGCTGGCACAACAAAAGTTAGCTGAATATGCCAGTTATGCAAGTCCTGAGGCAGGTTTGGCACATTACTCCAGCTCAGTCGGTATCGACCTTTCACAATATGCAGATGATGAGGCGATTCCTTATCGCCAAACCAACAGTATTGCTTCGGTCAACAATAAGTTTAAAGAAAATAAGATCACCCCAAATGATCTCAGGGCGCAACATCAATTGGGCGGTCGTTATCCACTGATTGTCGGCAGTGGCGAATCTATTGCAGAAAAACTCATTCAACTCATCGATGAAACAGGCATCGATGGCTTTAACCTGACTCGAACCGTAGCACCAGAATCCCATCAGGATTTTATTCGTTTGGTAATTCCACAATTGCAACAGCGTGGCCGATTTAAAACACAATATGGAAACGGTACTTTACGCAACAAAATCTTTAATCAGGGTCACTATTTAAATCAGCAACATCCTGCCGCTGATTTCCGATGTCATAACATCAAACAAAAAAACAGCATCGAAACGGAAAATCTACAGCCACAAACTGTCTAAACATCATTGACTTATATTATTGATTTTAAGGGGTCATACATGACACAAACAAACACGCCAAGCAATGGACACTCGTCCCAAAAAAACAATGCCAAGAACAGGTTTATTCTGCTTGGTATTGTTGTTATAGCTGTAATCGCAGGGCTTTTTTATTGGAATCAACATAAAAAAACAGCATCGGAAGAGATTACGATTGGGATTAGTCCGCCATTTGCCAAACCCTTACTCGTTGCAGCAGAAGAAGCAAAGAAACAAGGTATTCATATTAAACTTGTGGAATTTTCAGACTGGAATACGCCCAATATCACCCTGAATCATGGTGATATAGATGCGAATTACTTCCAGCATCAACCTTTTCTCAGCAATGCTTTAAAAGAAACTGGCTTTAAACTCAAACCGATTGCAACGGGTGTGGCAACACATGTGGGTTTATATTCTAAAAAATACGATACATTGACTGCTGTACCAGAACATGCACGTGTGGTGATACCCAATGATCCTGTTAACCAAGGTCGTGCATTATTACTTTTGCAACAAGCCAAACTGATTAGTTTAAAAGATCCCAACAATCATTTATCCAACCTACAAGACATCACGGCAAACCCCAAGAATTTTAAATTTATTGAAGTTGAAGGTCCACAGACTGCGCGTGCTGTAGATGATGCTGATCTTGTATTCAGTTATCCGCTTTATTTACGTTTGGCAAAAACCATTGATCCAAATAAAGCATTATTACTTGATGACAATACCAATACACGCTATGCGATTTTGTTTGTAGTAAAAGACGACTATGAACAGCAACATCCTGACAAAGCCAAACAACTTAAAGAATTTATCAAGATTTATCAAACATCCGACAAAGTCAAACAAGCTTTAAATGATGATATTGGTGAAAACTTATGGTTCGCTGGTTGGAAATAAGGAAATATTCATGTCTCAAATTTCCAAACTCAGAAACAAAAATTTATGGATTGGTCTTGCTGTTGTGGTCGTGATATTCGGTTTATTTGGCTATCGTTATCTACAGAATCAGCAAAAAGACAATGTCCTTACCATTGGTATCAGTCCGCCTTATGCTGAGTTATTACAGACGGTTGCCAATGAAGTCGAGAAAGATGGCATTCATGTCAAACTGGTTGAATTCTCAGATTGGCAAGCACCCAATGTTGCAGTTCAAAACCGCGATATAGATGCTAATTTTTTCCAGCAAAGTGTCTTTTTAAAAAATGCCATTCAGCAGACCAACTATGATTTACATGCTTTTGGTATTGGAAGTGGGAGTCATGTCGGTCTGTATTCAAAACAGTACAAGTCCTTAGACGCCTTACCGCAGCACGCACGCGTAGTGATTCCAAGCGACCCTGTAAATTCTGCACGTGCATTGATTCTCCTCCATCGAGCTGGACTGATTCAGATTAAAGATGTCAACAATGAACTTTCAACCTTGCAAGATATTGTTTCAAACCCTAAACAGTTGAAGTTTTTAGAAGTTGAAGGTCCTCAAACGGCATTGGCATATGATGATGCTGACCTCATCTTTGGTTTTCCCCATTACCTCAATATGGCAAAAAAAGCAGATCCACATAGTGCGCTGTTCTTAGATCCGATTGACAAAAAATACGCCATTCTTTTTGTTACACGTCGTGATTATCAAGATAAGAATCAAAAGTTAGAGAAATTTATTCAAGCTTTCCAAAACTCACAGCAAGTTCGAAATATTCTAGATAAAGATTTCGGCAAAGATATGTGGTTTGCAGGCTGGAAATAAGGAGCATAGAAATGGTGAGTTTCGGTTCACAGGTTGACTTTTCAGTCCCCCATATCAAAATCCGTGATTTAAACAAGTTTTATGCGGGACAGGATCAAAAAGTTCATGCATTGAAGAATATCAATCTGGATATTCCTCAAGGCAAAATTTTCGGCATAATCGGTAAAAGTGGTGCAGGTAAATCCTCACTACTTCGGACACTCAATGGTCTTGAAAGTATTTCTGATGGAAGTATTCATATCCATCAACAGAATTTGGCAGAATTGAGCCATGCAGAATTGATCCAGACACGTCAAAGAATTGGCATGATCTTTCAACATTTTAACTTAATGTCAGCCAAGACTGTTTGGGAAAATGTAGCATTGCCTTTAAAGATCGCCCAAGTCGATAAAATCGAAATCGAAACACGTGTCAATGAAGTATTGGCACTGGTTGGACTCAGCAACAAAGCCCAAAACTACCCTTCACAACTTTCAGGCGGTCAAAAACAGCGTGTCGGTATTGCACGTGCATTGGTACACCATCCTGAAATTTTACTGTGTGATGAGGCCACATCTGCACTTGATCCTGAAAGTACATCAGTGGTTCTATCCCTATTAAAAAAAATCAATCGGGAATTAGGTATCACCATTGTTTTGATTACCCATGAGATGCAAGTGATTCGTGAAATTTGCGATCAAGTGGTGGTGATTGAACATGGAGAAATCGTAGAATCTGGTCAAGTCTGGTCTGTGTTTTCTCATCCTGAACAAAAAATTACCCAAGAATTATTAAATTTGGAACAACTTGATTTACCTTTTGGTCTAGTTGAAGTACCTCAGCCAGATTCAACGCATAGTATTTTAAAACTACGCTACGAAACAGATCCAAAAAACTCTCCTGATCTGCTGCAAGTTTTTCAAGCATTTGAAGCATCGGTTCATTTATATCAAAGCCATATCGACAGTATTCAAAATCATTTGATCGGTACATTGATTGTAGGTACTGAACAAATCGACCTTGACCTTGCAGCGTTACAAGAAAAATTAAAGCATCACATTGCACAAATAGAGGTATTGGGTTATGCAAGACCAACTCATTGACTTACTGGTTACAGGGACAATTGACACACTCCTGATGGTGGGTGTTTCTGCTTTTATTGCTTTTTTAATTGGATTGCCTTTGGCTGTTGTGTTGGTCAACACATCGGAGCAAGGAATTTATCCCTCTAAAAAGATCAACCATGCTTTAGGCACAGTGATCAATATTACCCGATCTGTGCCATTTCTTATCTTGATGGTCGCTCTGATTCCCTTAACCCGTTGGATTGTTGGAACGAGTTATGGGGTATGGGCTGCTGTTGTTCCTTTGACCTTGGCGGCAACCCCATTTTTTGCCCGTATCGCTGAAGTCAGTTTACGTGAAGTCGATCAAGGCTTAATTGAAGCGGCGCAAGCCATGGGGTGTAACCGTAAACAGATTGTTTGGCATGTACTTTTACCAGAAGCATTACCCGGAATTGTTGCAGGTTTTACGGTTACCATTGTCACCATGATCAATTCATCTGCTATTGCAGGGGCAATCGGTGCAGGCGGCTTGGGAGATATCGCATACCGCTATGGTTATCAGCGTTTTGATATGCAAATCATGTTTGCTGTCATCGTGGTTTTAGTTGCATTGGTCATGCTTGTTCAAGCTTTTGGCGACAGTCTGGCAAATCAACTGGACAAACGAAAAATTTAAATGATCTTTCATTTATAAATAAGATCGCTAAGATCTTATTTATAAAATTGTATTTAACGCTAATAGCATCTCTATTTTGCCCAATAAAAACTCGATTTATAGTTAAAAATCGATCACCATTTCCAAATAGACATGATCTGTTTAAAAACTTATAGCGCGTAGACCTGACTTTGTTATGGCTTTCATGTAAAATCACTGGCAATTTTTATATAACACTTTGTGAGTCATTTCATGGGTTTTAATTGCGGTATTGTCGGCTTGCCGAACGTGGGTAAATCTACTCTTTTCAATGCATTGACTAAAGCTGCTATTGCTGCGGAAAACTTCCCATTTTGTACGATTGAACCGAATACGGGTATTGTTCCTGTACCTGATCCACGTTTAGACAAATTGACTGCCATTGTAAAACCGCAACGTGTCATTCCAACCACAATGGAATTCGTTGATATTGCAGGTTTGGTTGCAGGCGCATCGAAAGGTGAAGGTTTAGGTAACCAATTTCTTGCAAACATTCGTGAAACTGATGCGATTGCACATGTTGTTCGTTGTTTCGAAGATGAAAACGTGATCCACGTAAATGGTAAAATTGATCCACTCGATGATATTGCAACCATCAATACTGAACTTGCGCTCGCTGACTTGGAAACGGTGACCAAAGCGGTTACCCGTTTAGCGAAATCAGCAAAAGGTGGCGACAAAGAAGCTGTTGCAACTAAGGCTGTGCTCGACAAAATCTTACCATTGCTTGATGAAGGTAAACCTGCACGTGCTGCTGATTTAGATGATGATGAGCGTAAACTGGTTCGTGGTTTTGGTTTAATGACTTTAAAACCGACCATGTATATTGCAAACGTTGCAGAAGATGGTTTTGAAAACAACCCACACCTTGAAGCTGTGAAAAAGTTAGCTGCTGAGGAAAATGCTATTGTTGTTCCGCTTTGCAATCAAATCGAAGCTGAAATTTCCCTGTTGGATGATGAAGATCGTGCAGAATTCCTTGAAGCATTGGGAATGGAAGAACCAGGTCTAAATGTGGTGATTCGTGCAGGCTATAGCTTACTGGGTTTACAGACTTACTTTACCGCGGGTGTACAAGAAGTTCGTGCTTGGACTGTGAAAGTGGGTGCAACTGCTCCTCAAGCTGCTGGTGTAATTCACACTGACTTTGAAAAAGGCTTTATCCGAGCAGAATGTATTGCTTATGATGACTTCATTCAATTCAATGGTGAAAATGGTGCGAAAGAAGCAGGCAAATGGCGTTTAGAAGGCAAAACATACATCGTTCAAGACGGCGATGTATTGCACTTCCGTTTTAACGTTTAACACACTCATTAAACAGGTTGAAGATTTCTTCAACCTGTTTTTTTGATTCAAATTTCATCATGCAATGTGATGATCAGATCATTTAATCTTTCTTTATCGCAATCAGTCTGTATCAGAATATTTATCGATTTCTAGGCTGAATGTTATTGTCTTTAATAATCTTAACAATTGAATATAAGACACTTCTTCTCACGTGTTGGTTAGCATAACTCCCTTGGTGATCAAACCCTTCCATTTGAAATACTTGTTTGATGCCATTTTGTTTAGTTGGTGATATTGGAGCAACACCTGAAAAAAATGGAACAGTCCCATCCCCATATAGATTCTTACTGGAAATCGTAAATTTTCCATATTTACCACTCGCTAACCTTATATATCTAAATCCATTGTTCGGAATAAAATTTTTATCAAGGTATTCTTTTTTCTCCTTTTTGTCTTTGATCTGCTTCATTTGGGCTAGTACTTGGTTATTTTTATTTTCAATTTCTTGCCCATTTACACGCGGTAAGGTGTGTAATTGGGTTGGGTTTAGACCTGTCAAAGGTCGATCTAGACTCCAGTGCAGTGTACCGTAAGTCAGGTTTTTAGGGTCAGCACCAAAATGTACATAGGTATGGGGATGGTAATGTGTTGCAATAGATTTATGAAATTTTTGTACTCCATCAATTAATGTATTAAACATAGCTCTTGGAGAACCAACAGGATATTTTTTATTAAGTGGATTAATCAGTTCATCTTTGACCATTTCCCACCAGACATTGTGGGCTTTATATATTTCTTTATAAGGATCAGCTTTGGGCAAATTGACAACATGGATGGTGCCTTTTTCATCGGCACCCCGTAAACTCAACCAAAATGGAGTTGTTGTTTTGTCTTTTTTGATAATGCGATAATCTTTACTGGGAAGTAATTCCAAGCCACCTTGAGAGTTTGCCAATACTGCAGTTACATGTTCTGTGTTTTTTCCTAAAACCAGTCCAGCTACGATATCTTTTACATCACTTCCCTCAATAGAACCGGCAACCAAGCGACGATATACAGCAGGCGCACCTACAGTAGGCATCACCCCATGGATGATCCCTGCAATATCTTCTCCCATTTTTTGAGATAAGCTTCGCCCCACCAAACCGCCCATCGAATGTGTAATCACAATAAATTTATGAAAATTCCTCCCATATTTGGCTTTTATACTTTTCATGATTTTTACAATGTCATCTGCTGACAGTGCATTGGACTGAAGCCAATTGTAGCCCAGTGCATAAACGGGAAAATTAAAATTTTTGAGTTTTTCGATATCATTTTTCTCAATACTTTCAAACCCAGTTTGAGGGTGCCATGTCTGTTTTTCATTTGAACTCAATAAACTTAACCACTCGGGTGTATATTTATCATCTTGAACGATTAACTGGTAACCTCGTCGACTTTCCAACCAACTTTTGTCGGTTGCCTCTAAACGAACATTGGCAAGCGCCCCTTCAAAAAACATCAAGGTGGGTCCATAACTTTCCCAATGTACCGTTCCCCATAGTCGCTTTTTGGCTTCTTCGCTGGTAATTTTTGCTCTTGGATCGATATATAAGTCACCTGTTGGATCAACTTCGGTTTCCTGAGCATCCAATTCTCTTTGCAATTGGGCAGGTGATTTTCTGGCCTGCTCTAAAACTGTTGCAAGTGCTCCAGCATAATTGCCTATACGCCAAACGGGTTTTTTGTCAGTTTTGTTTCTTAAGTTTGATCCCATAATCCCGGGAATAAAGATAATAGGAATGGTATCAGGTTTGGGAATTTCTACCCATGTTCCTGTTTTATTGCTGCTTGGACTGGTTGCTGATATCGCGTGAATGTTATTATTTTTTTCAATCATGTTGTTTTCCTTGGTTAAATGCCGCTATTTTTATGCTATTTAAAACAAAATCATTTAATCCAAGCACGATTTTATGATTTAGAGGCGCATTTAGCGCTTTGTTGATGACTTTATCGACACTTTCTAAGCCTAAATATATATACGGATCTTTAGGATCATCCAAAGTCCCTAAATATTGCCAAGCACCAGATTCAAAGCCTCGACCAAAGCTTAATCTTTGCTGGTAATGGGTCATCACTTCTTCGCCTTTCATGCCATTAATTTCTTTAGAACCAGATCGAATATCAATGACTTTAAATACTTTTTTGAGTTCTTCTGGTATTTGTTCCCTATTTTTCTGAATCATATGTACTAAAGGTAAATCCGACTCATCCCTTGCTCTATTTTCAATATTCATGGTCACTTCTGGATAAGAAGGAAAGGATAAAAATGCTTCACTTAAAAAGAAACGGTTTTCAGTCATATCATCTGCAATAAAATAATCTTTCCAGCATAAGCCTGCCTGATTTGGACCTTTGGATGGTTTTAATTTAAAGTTTTGAATAATATTTTCTGTTCTTCTTAGACCATCCATTAATTTATCGGTGTCAACGGGGCTTTTCATCCTTATTAATTTTCGATTTAAATAAATAAACGCATCTATAAAGAACAAACCATCAGTGTACTCAGTAGGTCTATAAACAATAATATGGCTAATTGATCTTTGGTTCAGCTTTAAACTGCCCATTTTTTCTAGTTTAAGTAAACTGCCCTCTATTTCGTGCTTTTCTTGTTTTAAGGTTTGTATTTTATCTTTGATAAATTGATCATACTGATCAAGGGTTGTTACCTCTTCAACAATTTCAAAATCACTTCCATCAAACGAAAATGCACCAAATTTAACATCAGTTTCTTTCGGCACAGTAAATTCAATACGTCCCAAACAAATATTTTTTGTATCTTTGAAATTAATCATATTATTTTTTTCATCCTCACTTTGAAATTTTGAGCAAGATGTCCCGAGCAACGTTAAAGACAGCAGCAGTAAAATCTTCAGTTTTTTCATTCGCAATCTCATTCGTCGGTTAGAATTTCAATTTTTAAATTTTCATTGAATTCGAGTTTTGCATTCTTGTTTTTCCATTTTCATCTGAAACACCTTCAAATATTTGCCCATCATCAGCAGTTATTTTATATTTCAATTTTTTTTGCAGGCATTCCATCGGGATAATGCAAAGGACAATCCCGCATTGATGGCATGATAACCATCAATACATTGCAGCATGACTTGGGCATTGAGTTGTGAGTTTGAAAACTGAACACGAATGGCACGTTTTTGTGTTGTATATCCCAATCTATCGAAAAAAGTAAAAATATTATTAAGCATTATTATGCCCTTATATTTAATAAAGAAAAACTTAACACAAGGTGAAGAATATCTCAAATAATAATCAATTACATTTTTAAGCTTATGGTCTTTAAAAAATCTCATTATCAATTAGACATTTATTTGTTTTTTTCTTATTGTTGAGACGATCATCAAATAATTATTAAAATTCAAATCAACGTTTAAAAAATAAGCTTCTAAGCTGAGTTAAAAAATGAGCCTATGATCGCGATATGGTTTTTAGTTAAAATATAGATGGTCTTTCTATTATGAAATTGAACCACATTTAAAAAATGCCCAAAGTTTGTTTTAACAAGAAGCCTAATAATTTAAACCCATAGCATTTACCACTTTGCTACATACCGAGTACAACCTCTAAAACGATAAATCCAAAAAAGAAGTTATTGGTGGTTAAAGTGCTAGAGTTGATTTAGCCCACTCTGAATTATTTCTCTTTTATGTTTAGGTCGCTTAAAAGCTTTTGATATCTTTGAATGGTACGTTTCCCAATGCTATATTTTTCTTGGAGTTCGCCCATTGTTAAATTTTCTAGATCACTTTGGTGTTCAAGCACCCATGCTTTTTTTTGATCTTTGAATGAAATATTGAGAAATTTACGAAGAATCACTCTATTTCTGACAATATAGTTCTCTTTGCGATTGAGTATTTTAGCAATTTCAGAAATCGACAAATGCAGAGAAAGTAAAACCGCTTGATTCTCTAAACGCCAAGCCTGAACTTGATCATTGTAATGTGGGATATTCAGCAGCTTTTTCAGTTGCCCTTTTTTTCTATAGAGCTGGCTGAGCTCAATGTTTAACTTTTTTGCAATTTCCTCTTTACTTAATTTTGAATCAAGTAGAATGTTTTGATTTGCCAACAACCATTCGCGATTTTGATCTTGAACTTTGGGTATTTTTAAGATTTCTCTTAATCTTGCTTTCGCTCTTAAAATTTGTCCATGTGTCTTTTGAAATTGCTCAGCCAGTTCTGCAACTGTTTTACCCGAATTTAATAATTCATCTTGGTGATCTAGTAGCCATTGATATTTATCCTGCCTGTCTTGCTGAAATTGTGCTGAAAAAGTTAACTCTCCAAGTTCTTGCCGAATACGATTATAGGTTTTTGTTGCGATAAAAGGACTAACATTAAACTTTAAAGCTATTTCTTCTACATCCATTTCTGTCATTTGCGCTCTATGCTTTTGGAACCATTGTTCTTGCAGATCATCTGCTGAAGTTTTTCTCATTTTTTTGTTTTTAGGTATATCAATTAACTCTGACAACCATTCTTTATGTTGGTAAACTTGGGTTCGTTTAAGCCCATATTTTGCTTTTAGTGTATCAAGACTGTCATAAAGAAGCTCGTCTTTATGCTCAAGTATCCACTGATCATTTCGATAAATAAACTTGTTTTGAATACCCAGCCTTCTTCTGAATTTAGCAACCATACTGTTGCTTAGACCAAGTTGCTGTTCACTCTCCATAATGGAATGTACTTTAAGAAACTCTGCAATCTCAGGACTTAAAATATATGAAAACTGACCACCAATTCCATCTCTAGGTGTTAATGAGTATGGCCAGCCTTGATAAATCATAATACCTGAAAGCGACTTTCGTTCCTCATAAACATCCCAATCCTCACCTTGCCAATCTTTAATCGTCTTTATTGGATAAAGTTTATATTTTTTAAACATCACAGCCATCGTTACAATCTGGATTTAATCACTTTTTATCAATATTTACTTAACAATAAAAGCATTTTATTTAAAATTTTTTAAATTTATATTAACTTTCATTCATTTCGTGGTGGTAACACACCTTTCTACCTTTTTGAATTTTTCACCATTGCATTGTTCGTATTTTGAAAATATACCAACAAGAATCGGCGATCACTGGTTGCACTTTTTTAAATCCTATATAATAATGATAATTATTAACATTCGCATTATATTTAACTTAAACAGGATTGTTTCATGGCTTACACTCTTCCACAACTGGCTTATGCTTATGATGCACTTGAACCCAATATTGATACTCAAACCATGGAAATCCACCATACCAGGCATCATCAAACCTATATCAATAATATCAATGCAGCGATCGAAGGCACAGAATGGGAAAAGCTGTCTGTAGAAGCATTGGTTTCAAAAGTAAATGAAGTCCCCGCTGAGTTAAAAAATAATGTGATTAATAATGCAGGTGGTCATGCCAATCATTCATTATTCTGGACAGTCATGTCTCCGCAAGGCGGTGGAGAGCCAATCAAACAGATTGCAGCAGCGCTTGAAAAAGATGTTGGTGGTTTTGAAAAATTCAAAGAAGCATTTACCAAAGCAGCATTAACACGGTTTGGCAGTGGTTGGGCATGGTTAAGCGTCACACCAGAAAAAAAACTGATCGTTGAAAGCAGTGCCAATCAAGACTCTCCTCTGATGAATGGCAATATTCCAGTGTTGGGTCTTGATGTGTGGGAGCATGCCTATTATTTAAAATACCAGAATCGTCGTCCTGAATATATTGCCGCATTTTTCAATGTCATTCATTGGGAAGAAGTGAATCGCCGTTATTTAGAAGCGATTAAATGAAATCCTATATAGATCCTATGCTCATGCCAATGTCTCATTTTTCAGTAATTAAAAAAATAAAATTCTATATTGGCTGTGCCATACTTTTTTTTGGTCTCGTCATCTTCATCAAAAATTATATTGTATAAAAATTTAGCGATTCCCCTCTTTTGGTGAATCGCTCACTCAAAGAGGGTTGATTTAACTCGCAAGCTGATTTTATTTTGCGTGCAGTGTCTGTAACGATTTTTGATCCATTGCACTACGTTGTTTTCTGGCTTCTGCCAACATTTTTCTTTGTAGGTCTTTACGGAAACCGAGTAAAAAGACAAATTCTGCAAGGACAAACAAAGGACCGATCGCGAGACCAACAATATCATCGACAAAAGCTGGTTTTTTCTTTTCATAAAAATGTCCGACAAATTGGAACACCCATCCAACAGCAAAACTAGCAATGCTAATCGTAAGCCATGTACCCACATTTAATTGGGCAATCTTATAGGCAAATGGATAGGCGATTGCATAAATCAATAACATCAAAAAGCCTAAAGATTTATCCAGTCTTAAATAGTAGATCACACTCAAGACCAATAGCACCAGGGCTAAAGTGATTTCAAAACCAGACCACATCACACCTGCTCGTGCAGTTAAACACATGATTGAAAATACGATCATGGGAATACCTATAAAATGAGTTAGCACATTTTTTTGATCCAAATGATATGCTGCGTATTGGCTTAGCAATTGTTCTAATCGATTCATTTTCAGCATCCTTGTTGATTACTTTAGCCACTATATAAAATCTTGCAGATAAAAGTTGTCGGCTAGCTGACAAATGAATCTTTTTAGTATGATGGCGAAACAATGTATGCGTTTTTTGATTCAACATATTGATATGGAAAAGATCAAATTCATTGCAATTTTTATGATGCTGAATAAACTCAAATCGCCTATTTCGCCCTAAAAAGGGTCTATTTAATGCAATTTATAGGGCTTAACTCATCTTTTAAAACTGCGATGACTGATCCGACATGATGTGATACAACGGAAATATCAGACATACACTCAGCGGAATAAAAAAGGAACTTTTGTGCTGAACTCTACAGACCTTGAATTATTAAATAAAAACATCTGGTACGCTCAATTGCCTGCAATATTCAAGCAATTTATTCAACAACATTCAGTTTGTCGGGCATTTGATCGAGATCAGGCTATTTTCAGATCTGGAGATCTGTTCAATGGTATTTATGCTGTTTTGAATGGCCGTGTACGTTTAGGATATATTGATATAGATGGCAATGAATCTGTCGCTGCAATCGCAGAACCGATCATGTGGTTTGGAGAAATATCTTTAGTAGACCAACAGCCACGTTCACATGATGCGATTGCTGTAGAAAAATGCGTAACATTGCATATCCCAAGTTTAGTTATTCAGAATTTTTTAATAGAGCAACCGCAGTGTTGGTTCCATATCGCACAATTAACCAGTCAAAAACTTCGTTTTGCATTTTTAGAACTGATTTCGATTCAAACCCAGCATATACAGCAGCGCTTGGCTCAACGTTTAATGTTTATTTTGAATGGTTATGGTAATCATGCGCAGATTGAAAAGAACGCGGTTCATTTGTCTCAAGATCAATTGGCACAGATGCTGAAATGTTCAAGACAAACCATTAACCAAGAACTTCACTTATTAGAGCAAAAGGGTATTTTAAAAATTGCCTTTAAAAAAATTGAAATTCGAGATATCAATCAGTTATCTGCAATTGCCCATTCAATCCATGATTGTACCCATTAAAATCTCTACACGGTATTTTTCAACAAACATTAAAATAAGCTTAAATAGTTGGAATATATAATCATTTCATAAATAAAATATACAATTTATTTATTCAACTTGTTAAAAAATAGTTTTATATTTGAATTAGGCGCTAATGCCATCTCAATAAAAGTTGAAATAAATGAAAAAAATCACAACTCTTCTCACGGCGGGACTATTCACTGTACTTAGCGCTTCTGCTTTTGCATGTCCCAAAGGTACAACACTCGTTGGCGGAACGGGTCCAAACCATAAAGGCGGAAAGTGTGTAGCTGCCAATCCTGCAGCGCAAGCTGCGTCTAAAACATCAACTGCTGCAACCAAAGCAAAAGCAGATAGCAGCAAAGCAGTTGAAGTAAAATCTAAAGATGCGAAAGCTGCTGCAAAAACTGAAACTGCTGCAACGAAGGCAAAGGCTGAGACTGCAACAAAAGTAAAAGCTGATGCAGCGACAAAAGCCAAAAATGATACTGCTGCAAAAACAACTGCAGCAAAAGACAAAGCTGTAAAAGCGACTTCAACAAACCCTTTAAAACCTTAATCAACTCTAAACAGTTCAGTTAATCAATAAAAAATGGCGCTTTATCTGCGCCATTTTTTATAACAAATCAGAAAATATTATTATTTGCCTTGGTATTTCCCAAGCTTGGATTATCAATTGCATCTTTACATTGTGCTTTATCTCGCTCATATTGCGCTTGATTTTTTTGCATTTCACCATCTTTTTCAAGTGTAGATCTTGCCCAATTGTCTAAACTGGTCATCGCTTTACGACATAAAGCATATTTTCCTTCAGTCACGGAATCAGTCATTTTTACATTGATCCGCCAATCAGTACTCAACTTACGAATGGGTTTTCGCACATTGTCTTCGATTAAATTTAATTGTTTTCGATAAACATAGGGTTCGACTTGATTAATTAAGCTCCAAGCTGCATGAGCGTATGTGGTTGCATCATTGGTGAGTTTTGGCGCTGCTTTAATTTCGACCTTTTGTTGAGGTTCAGAAGACGAATTACCACATGCTTGTAAACCTAAAACACCCAAAATCAAGGTCATACTAAATAATAATTTCGACTGATTTGCGAACATAAAGTCACGCCTAAATAAACATTTCACTCCTATGCTAGTAAATTCAGGTAGAATACTCAATCTTGATTTTACCTTTTGTTTTACTCTGGTTTTTAGGTGTCCTGTGTCTGAGCACAATCCTCCAGTCCAAACAGCTGGCTTCTGGCAAGGCGCAAAAGATAGCCAAGCCATTATTTTTACATATCTTCCTGTTTCATTTGCCTTTGGTGTATCGGCAACCCAATTCGGGTTTAGTGCATGGGAAGCCCTGTTCTTGTCTTGTTCGATGTATGCAGGTGCAAGTCAGTTTCTGGTTGTAGCGTTATTGGGCAGTGGCACATCAATCTGGATGACAGCACTAACCGTTATTGCCCTTGATATTCGTCATGTCCTTTATGGTCCCGCCTTGCAGAATCTTATTCAAGACCGTTTAAACTTAAAAAAGACTGCTGTATGGGCTTGGGGGCTAACCGATGAAGTTTTTGCAGCAGGCATGATTAAACTGTCGCAACGGCGCCAAGAATGGTCAGAATCTTGGATGCTTGGACTCAGTCTGTTTAGTTGGATGTCATGGGCACTGGGATCATTTTTAGGCGGATTATTTGCTGATCAAGTCACTCACCTGCCTCAATTCCTGCAAGCCGCATTAGATTTCTTACTGCCTGCATTATTCTTAAGCTTTTTGTTAGCAGCTTTTGAAAGAAAACATACTTTTGTGGTCGTCGTCTCTCTGGTGGTTTCTGCATTGGCTTGTTATTTTATCAATATGTCAGCAGCAATTTTTATCGGCATCGCCTCTGGTATTCTGGCTGGACTATTTAAATATTATATTTTAAAACAAAAAGATGAAGTGAGTATATAACATGGACTTACAGATTATTATGGTCGGAATCTTGGTGGGTATTGCAAACTTTGCCTCTCGCTTTGGTCCTTTTTATCTACTGCAAAAAAGTCAGCAACATCAACAATCACGTGGTTCAACTTGGTTAAAAATCGCGTTGGGCAGTATCGGTATTGCAGCAATCAGCTCGATGTTGATTGTTGCAACCCTTCCCCCATTAATTGAAACGCCCAACAAGAGTTCTGCAATGCTGGTGGGATTCATCGTACTGACCGGGTTGTATTTTAAATTCAAACGAATTGTTTTGGCGACTCTAGTTGCGGCGCTTGCCTATGGTCTGGTCTATACCTATACTTAATTTAGCGATAGGGTGATTGGCTTGTCAAAATCAGTGCAAACTAAATATTGATTGAGTCAATCAATATTTTTTGCAATCATCATTTTTGTGTCAGCCAATTTGTGTAGTCTTCATTTTAACCAGATAATAAAAATTCAACATGTTTATCGCACACTTACCTTCAGGTTATATACTTGCCCAATTTCTTCATCAAAAGATCAAGCGCACTAAAATCAGCCGCAAAGCATTCTTTGGTATCATCATGCTTGGCGCAGTCTTTCCAGATATAGATCTCTTTTACTTTTATCTGATTGACCATCGATCCGTGCATCATCACAAATATTTTTTACATTGGTTTTCATTTTGGATTCCCATCTTTCTGATTGCACTCCTGTATTTGGTGAAATCAAAATACAACTCTAAAATAGCATGGATACTCAGCCTTTTTTCAGTTGCGGCACTGCTGCATATTTTCTTGGATTGCTTTGTAGGCGATGTGTGGTTGTTTGCACCATTTATTGATCAACCTTATGTTTTCTTTAATGTTAGTGCTAGTTATCAGCCTTGGTGGCTCAATTTTATTTTACATTGGTCTTTTTTTGTTGAAATTCTGATCTGTATCATTGCATGGGTGCTTTATATTCAAAAAAGAAAAAATTTAAAAAAGTGCGGTTAATGTCCCCCTAAATTTAGCTGCTTGAAAAAATATTATTCAAGCACAGCTCAATTCTCATCCATTTTTAGATCAAGTTGTCTCAGTCAGTTGAGGACGACATTTCTGAGTATCAGATTTCATCAAGAATTTTTATCGAACCCAGGATAATGGTGCTAATTTTAGCCTATTAATTTTTCATTCAAGATATTGGAACTCCTCAAAAAACTGTTGTCTGAGTCAATATAAAAAAATCTGTTAGACAATATCATTATTTTATGTGAATCAATCCTGAACAGAGGTCTGACTTCTGCTATGCTAACAGTCCATAAGACAAGCATGGAAGAATCACATGAGCGTGACTATTGGTACCCCACTTCAATCATCTGCGTTTAAAGTTTTATTGTTGGGTTCAGGTGAACTGGGTAAAGAAGTGGTGATTTCATTACAACGACTTGGTGTGGAAGTCCATGCGGCAGACCGTTACGAAAACGCACCTGCCATGCAAGTTGCGCATTTCTCTTATGCCTTGAATATGGCAGATGCAAATGAACTTAAAGCTTTAATCGAAAAAGTCAAACCTCACCTGATTGTTCCGGAAATTGAAGCGATAGCCACACAAGTCTTGATTGAAATTGAACAGCAAAATATCGCCACTGTCATTCCTTCTGCTCAAGCAGTAAATCTGACCATGAACCGTGAAGGGATCAGACGTTTGGCTGCTGAAGAATTAGGCTTACCCACTTCTGCTTACCGCTTTGCAAATACTTTGGAAAGTTTCCGTTCTGCATGTGACGATATTGGTTATCCGAACTTTGTAAAACCTGTCATGTCGTCTTCTGGTAAAGGGCAATCACGGGTAAAAGAGTATGCTGAAGTCGATGCTGCTTGGGAATATGCACAAACTGGTGGTCGTGTAAATCAAGGAACAGTGATTGTCGAATCTCAAATTGACTTTGATTTTGAAATTACTCTACTTACCGTACGTGCAAAAAATTCTGAAACTGGTGAAATTGAAACCTCGTATTGTGACCCGATCGGACATCGCCAAGATGCAGGCGACTATGTTGAAAGTTGGCAGCCGCAAGCCATGAGCGAAGCAGCTTTGAATGAAGCAAAACGGATTGCCAATAAAGTTACTGTTGCATTAGGTGGCTGTGGTATTTTTGGGGTAGAACTGTTTGTCAAAGGCGATAAAGTATGGTTTAGTGAGGTGTCACCCCGCCCACATGATACAGGTTTAGTTACACTTGCATCTCAATTCCAAAGTGAATTTGAACTGCATGCCCGTGCTATTTTAGGATTACCCGTGAATACTGAACGTCATAGCGTCGCAGCAAGTGCGGTCATCTATGCGGGTAAAGATGCAACTAATCTTTCATTCTCTGGCTTAAATCTTGCTTTGCAAAATCCTGCTACAGATTTACGTCTTTTTGGTAAACCTGAAGGATTTAAGCGTCGTCGTATGGGTGTGGCAACCGCCCGTGCCGAAACGACAGATCAAGCACGTGAACTTGCACATGATGCTGCGTCAAAAGTGACTGTTCATTTAAACAAATAGCCTATAAATTTGCGGACAAAATATCCATGATCAACACCTCTCCTCTGTTGGAATATGTTAGTGACAGCAACGACATCAAAGCAATCAATCAATGGCGCAGTGATGTTGAGCAACAGTTAAACGAGGCTTATGATCATGGTCGAACTATTCGTGAGATTCTCCGTGCTCGCTCGAATGTGGTAGATGAAGCCCTGATGTTTTTATGGAAGCATGCGGGTTTAGATCAGACAGATTTGGGATTATTCGCTGTTGGTGGCTATGGGCGACGAGAAATGCTGCCCTATTCTGATGTAGACATCATGATTTTATCAGAGGAAGATCTTTCCCCTGAACAAGAACAAACAGTGACTCAATTCATTTCAACTTTATGGGATGTCGGTAATTTCAAACCAGGTATCAGTGTACGTACCATTCGTAGTTGTTTTGAGCAGGCCACCACAGATCTGACGGTTGCCACGTCCCTGATCGAAGCACGTTTAATTATTGGCAATCAGCATCTGGCAAGATGGCCTCGTCGCGTTGTTTCTCAGACATGGACGGACAAAACATTCTTTGATGCGAAAATGGCTGAACAAGCACACCGATATGCCCAACACAACAACACGGAAAGCAACCTAGAACCCGATATTAAAAATGCCCCAGGCGGTATTCGAGACATCAATCAAATTGGCTGGATTGCAAAGCGACATTTTCGCGTGAATCGTATCTATGATTTGGTCCATTTGGGTTTTATTTCTGAATTTGAACTGGGTGTACTGGAAGAAGCAGAAAATTTCCTTTGGGAAATTCGTCATCATTTACATCGTTTGACCAAACGCGATGAAAACCGTTTGTTGTTCGACTATCAACGTGATATTGCAGCTAAATTTGGCTATACACGCGAGGATGACCATCATCCCAATTATCCGATCGAACAGTTTATGAAACGTTACTATCGGACGGCTCAACAGGTTTCGACCTTAAATGAAATGTTATTGGCATATTTCAATGAGTCAGTAATTACGCCACGCTTACCAGACTATGAGCGTAAAATTGAAAATATTAACGAACATTTTAAACTGGTGGATGGCAAACTTGCTGTTCAGCAACATAAAACATTCTCTGAAAACCCAAGCGCAATTCTAGAAATTTTTTATATCTTGGCGAATCGTCCTGAGATTGAAGGGATTCGTGCACGTACTTTACGTCTGTTGACTTTAGCAGCAAAACGCATTGATCAGGCTTTTCGGGATAATCCGAACCATCAAGCCTTATTTATGGCGATTATTCGTTCCCCTTATCGTTTATACGAAACCATGGTGGCGATGAAACGTTATGGCGTACTGGGCAATTATATCCCTGCCTTTGGTCAGATTATGGGGTTGATGCAATATGATTTGTTCCATATTTATACTGTCGATGCACATACTTTATTGTTGATTCGCAATTTAAATCGTTTTAAAGAACCCGAATTTGCCAAAGATTACCCTGTTGTGAGTTCAGTATTTCAGCGTTTAGTACGTCGTGATATCGTTTTTCTTGCTGCAATATTCCATGATATTGCCAAAGGCCGTGGCGGTGACCATAGTGAATTGGGTGCTGAAGATGCCATTGAGTTCTGTTTAGCCCACGGATTTACGGAGCGTGAATGTAATTTGGTGGCTTGGCTGATCCAAAATCATTTATTAATGTCGATGACTGCCCAGAAAAAAGATATTTCTGACCCTGATGTAGTCAAAGAGTTTGCTGAAAAACTGGGAGATATGGAGCATTTAGATTATCTATACACGCTGACTGTCGCAGATATCAATGCAACCAATCCAAAACTCTGGAATACCTGGCGTTCTTCTTTGATGCGTCAACTGTATACACATGCACGTGATGTGATTCGTTCTGGTTTAGGTCGTCCAGTGGACTACCAAATGCTGATAGAGGATACTAAATTTTCAGCAAGTGAAGTGCTGGTGGATGAATTCCCGCTCGACCAAGTGGAAAAGGTTTGGCAGGAGTTGGGAGACGAGTACTTTCTTAAAGAATCTGCTGATGAAATTGCGTGGCATACTCGCGCCATTTTGCAGCACGGCGACAACCCTGCTCCTCTCGTGCTCATGCGTGCGCACCGTAAAGCAGCACAGGATGCGGTTCAGATCTTTATCTATACTCAAGATCAACCTAACTTATTTGCAACCACTGTGGCCATTTTAGACCGCATGAATCTCGACGTCCAAGATGCCCGGATTATTACTGCCACCAAAGCATTTAGTTTGGATACTTATGTCGTTCTAGATCGCTTTGGCACGCTTTTAACTGATCCAGAGCGTGAGAACACAGTAAAACAGGCTTTAATTAAAGCCTTGTCTGAATCAGATAAATATCCCGGTTTGATGCAACGTCGCATTCCACGTCAGCTTCGTCATTTTGATATTGAAAATACTGTCGATGTAACACTCAATGAAGCGCTACAACAAAACATGGTTGAAATTTCAACCCTCGACCAACCTGGTTTACTTGCACGTGTTGGCGGCTTATTTATGATGCAAGGTTTGGATATTCATTCTGCCCGAATTGCCACACTTGGCGAAAAGGCAGAAGATATTTTCTTCGTCACTAAAAAAGATGGTACTCCTCTTACAGAAACAGAAGCAGAAGTCTTTACCGCAAAATTAAAAGCGGCTTTAGATGAGGCATCAAATCAAATCTGTGGGCAACATTAATCTTTAATTCTATTGTGGTAATTGTTTCATGAACGCTAGTTTGTCTTTATTACATCCCTATCCCTTTGAAAAGTTAACCCAACTTTTTCAGGATGTAAAACCCGCAGATTTACCTTTGATCCCACTTTCTATTGGAGAACCGAAGCATCCTGCGCCTGAGTTTGTCAAGCAAGCGATTATTGATAATTTTCAGCATCTTTCTAGCTATCCGAATAGTAAAGGTTTAGTTGAACTGCGTGAAAGTATTGCACAATGGCTGAGTCGGCGTTTTCATCTCAACAGTATCAGTGCTGAAGATCATGTCATTCCCGTGACGGGTACCCGCGAAGGGATTTTTTCATTTGTGCAGGCATTGATTAATCGTGATGATGCACCTTATGTAGTGATGCCTAATCCGTTTTATCAAATTTATGAAGGCGCAACACTTCTGGCAGGTGCTCAACCCTACTTTATCAACTGTACCGAGGAAAATGGCTATTTGGGGGATTTCGATGCGGTCCCTGCTGAAGTTTGGGAAAGAACCGCACTCTTGTTTGTTTGCACCCCCGGCAATCCTACTGGCGCAGTCCTTTCAAAAGAACAATTCAAAAAGCTGATTGCGCTTTCTGATCAGTATGATTTTGTGATCGCTTCTGATGAATGTTATTCCGAGTTGTGGTTTGATGAAGCACCTGCCGGCCTGTTGGAAGTCTGTGCTGAGTTAGGTCGCGATGATTATAAGAACTGTATTGTATTCCATTCTCTCTCTAAGCGCTCTAACTTACCAGGTATGCGTTCAGGCTTCGTTGCTGGAGATGCAGCCTTGCTGAAGCCTTATTTAAAATTCCGCACTTATCATGGTACTGCAATGCCTGTTCAACATCAGTTGGCTTCGATTGTCGCTTGGAATGATGAATCTCATGTTGAAGAAAATCGCCAGTTATATCGCGCAAAATTTGAATTGTTCCAAAGTGAATTGGGTCATCTTTTACCTTTACAAAAACCAGATGCAGGTTTCTATTATTGGTTAAAAGTAGATCACGATGAAAATTTTGCCAAGATGCTTATGGAAAAAGCCAATATCAAGGTTTTGCCCGGTCGTTATCTTTCTCGCGATACTGCTCAAGGCAACCCAGGTGAAGGTCATGTTCGTATGGCATTGGTTGCAGATCTTGCGCAATGTGAACAAGTGATCCATCGCTTAAAAACAATTTTGTAGACCACAATAAAAAACTGCCCCTATGATGGGGCAGTTTTTTATCCCGACGGAGATAAATCAAAAACAAAACTTTTGTGGTTGAACATGATTGATGGCTGTGCCTGTAGCGATAGCCATTTTAGGATGAAGAATTTAAGGTTTAGACAAGATATTTAAAGGTACTCAGCCTAAATCATGCCGCAATACTCCATAATAACTGTTACTTAAATTCCCATGCTCATTTCAATTGCAGTTTTAAATTAACATTCAAGTTATTATGCTATTTATTAAAAAAATGATGGATCAAATATTGTGCTGTATTTTCACCCAATCCTCATCATGATATTGATTGTTTTTATACTGAAAACATATAAATAATTTCAACACTTCAAAATATAACCATAAACGCCCCTATCGAATGCTGAATAAGCCAGACAATGCATGTTCAAGATAAGAAAAATATACGTTTAAATATGCAAAATATCACAGATACAACCCACTGGCAGCTTGACCAAACCTAGATCGTTTAGAGATACTGAACTATCTTTCCCTATTTACAAAACTAAAATGAAATCGCATGACCCGATGCAAAAAAAACGCATAAATTCAAAAATTTGGATCATTGTTGCAGTGATTATTATTGTTTTATTGGTGATTTTACTTGCGTGGAAATCTTCAAATAAAAAACAGGCTTCTTCACAAAATGTCGAGACACTTTCTTCGAATACCAAACCTTCACTCACAGTTACCGTTGTAGCGCCTGAGCTTCAGAACTGGAAGCAAAACTTTACCGCCAATGGAAATATTGCGGCTTGGCAAGAAGTGGTCATCGGTAGTGAACTATCCGGACAACGAATAACCAAAGTCAATGTCAATGTTGGGGACTCTGTTCAGCGTGGACAGGTGCTTGCTGAAATCAATAGTGAGAGTATTCGTGCTGAATTGGCAACAGCAAAAGCCAATTATGCTGAAGCAAAAGCAGTACTTACAGATGCAGCAATCAACAATCAACGTATTCAACAACTCAAGAATACAGGTGCAATATCACAACAAGAAGCGACTAAATACCTGACCTCACAAAGTACCGCACAAGCACGTTTAGATGCTGCCAAGGCACAAATTGACAGCAATCAACTGCGCCTGAAACAAACCCAAGTGATTTCCCCAGATCATGGTGTCATTTCCGCACGTACAGCGACGGTTGGTTCATTGGCGCAGACAGGTCAAGAACTGTTTCGCTTGATTCGCGATAATCGTTTGGAATGGCGCGCAGAAGTCACCTCAACTGACTTATACAAACTGACGAAAGGCATGACTGCGCATATTACCTCTCCTGACCCGCAGCGTTCTGCGGTTACAGGTACGGTGCGCATGATTGCACCTGTAATTGACCCACAGACACGTTATGGTTTGGTTTACGTTGATATTCCAACGACAGATGCAGTTCGTATGGGTATGTTTGTGAAGGGTGAATTTGATTTAGGTCAAAAACCTGCTTTAACTGTACCGCAAACTGCAGTGTTATTACGTGATGGCTTCTCTTATGTATTTATTGTGAATAGAGATAATCGTGTCACTCAACAAAAAGTCACCATTGGAAGACGTTTCAATGATCGAGTAGAAATTCTTGATTTACCTGCCAATACTCGAATTGTAGCTTCAGGAACCGGGTTCTTGGCAGACGGGGATTTGGTCAAGCTGGGTCAAACCATTCCAGATACACCCTTAACAAAACAACTCGTGACCCCGCAGGAGAAATAATATGAATTTCTCTGCTTGGTCAATTAAAAATCCTATCCCTGGCATTTTACTTTTTATCATGTTGGGCTTGGCAGGTTTGATGTGTTTCCATTGGATGAAAATACAACAGTTCCCTGATATAGAATTGCCAATGGTCACTGTTACAGCAGCTTTGCCAGGCGCTGCGCCACCGCAGCTTGAAACTGAAGTGGCACGTAAAATTGAAAATTCAATTGCAACTTTGCAAGGACTTAAAAATCAATATACCAACATCCAAGATGGTGTAGTGGTCATTACTGCCGAGTTTCAGCTCGAAAAACCTTTGCAGGAAGCTGTCGATGATGTCCGTAATGCCGTTTCACAAGTGCGTTCAGATTTACCTGCGGATTTACGTGACCCTATTGTCAGTAAAATCAATTTATCCGGTTCACCAATCTTAACCTATACCATTCAGTCACCACGAATGGATGAAGAAACGCTGTCTTGGTTTGTTGATTACGACATTGCCCGTGCCATGTTAAAAGTCAAAGGTGTGGGTGCCGTTTCCCGTGTTGGTGGAGTTACCCGTCAGGTTGAAGTTGAACTTGATCCCGAAAAACTTCTGGCACTCAATGCCACTGCGACAGACATTACCCGTCAACTACGTTTGATTCAGCAGGAAGCCTCAGGTGGTCAAACGAAAATTGGAGGCAGTGAACAATCTATTCGTACCATTGCTACCGTTAAAACTGCTGCTGAAATTGGTGACATGGATATTGCGCTGAGTGATGGTAGGCATATCCGCCTTGATCAGGTTGCTAGTGTGCGTGATGGGATTGCTGAACGACGTTCTGCCGCTTTATTAAACGGTCATCCAGTGATTGGGTTCGAAATTACACGAAGTAAAGGCGCAAGTGAGGTTGATGTTGAAATAGGGGTCAAAGCAGCCTTGAATCAGTTAAAAGCAGCTCACCCAGACATCAAGATTACCGAAGCATTTAACTTTGTTAATCCTGTGGTGGATAACTATAAAGGTTCTATGTCTTTGTTGTATGAAGGTGCAATTCTTGCCATTTTGGTAGTATGGCTGTTTTTAAGAGATTGGCGGGCAACGATCATTGCTGCAACAGCACTCCCCTTGTCAATCCTACCCGCTTTGATCGGTATGTACTATCTGGGTTTCAGCTTAAATACTGTCACACTTTTGGCGATGTCATTGGTGGTCGGAATTTTAGTGGATGATGCTATTGTTGAAATTGAAAATATCATCCGTCATCTCAGGATGGGGAAAACACCCTATGAAGCTGCAATGGAAGCCGCTGATGAGATTGGTCTAGCCGTCATTGCCACAACATTTACCCTGATTGCAGTGTTTTTACCGACAGCATTTATGAGCGGTATCGCAGGCAAATTCTTCGTTCAATTTGGCTGGACTGCTTCATTAGCCATCTTTGCTTCACTTCTTGTGGCACGTTTGCTGACACCAATGATGTCGGCTTATATTCTTAAACCATGGATCGGTAAAATAGAAGAACCACAAGCACAAGTGAAACCGATACAACCTCTCAATGATCAGGGTGATCTTGAGTTGGCACATGATCGAGCAAAAGACGGGCGCTTTATGCAAGCCTATATGCGAATGGTCACATGGTGTTTAAATCACCGTTGGATCACCTTGGGGAGTGCCATTTTATTTTTTGTCGGCTCCATTATGCTGATTCCCCTCTTGCCAACGGGCTTTGTGCCACCCCCAGATACTGGACAAACTCAAGTACGTGTAGAGTTACCACCTGGCTCCCAGTTTCCTGACACCTTGAAAGCCGCTGAATATGCACGTAATTTAATCACAGACCATCCCGAAATTAAAAGTGTATACACCACAATTGGGGGAGGATCTTCTGGAACTGATCCATTTTCTGGTGGTGCATCCAGTGAACCCCGGAAAGCCACATTAACCATTCAAGTCACTGATCGCTCCGATCGTTCTGCGAGTCTGCAAAAAATTGAAAACGATATACGTCAACGTTTAGCTCCACTTCCCGGCGCACGCATTCAAGTAGGTATTGCGGGCAATAACAGTCAATATCAGATTGCACTTTCCGGAGATGACCCTGATGTTCTGATCAGTACAGCACGTCAAGTCGAACGAGAAATTCGCACTATTCCCAATATTGGCAGTATTACCTCCAGTGCAGCCTTGATTCGCCCGGAATTAGTAATACGTCCTGATTTTGCAAAAGCTGCCGATTTAGGCATCACGACACAAAATATTGCTGAAACTGTCCGCATCGCTACAGCCGGTGATTTTGATCAAAACCTAGCAAAATTAAATCTTTCTCAGCGACAGATTCCCATCGTGATCAAACTGCCTTTATCAGCACGTCAGGATCAAGACCTGATTAAGCGCTTGATGATTACAGGCAGTAAAGGTCCTGTGATGCTCGGTACGATTGCTCAGGTTAATATTGAAAGTGGTCCTTCGCAAATTGACCGTTTTAATCGCTTACGGAACATTAACTTCAATATCGAACTGAATGATCAACCTCTTGGGGATGTTGCCAATGCAGTGGAACAGTTACCGACCATTAAAAACTTACCGCCTTCGGTAAAACGTACCAACCTTGGCGATGCCGATGTGATGCAACAGTTATTTGAGAGCTTTGGTCTCGCCATGTTAACGGGTGTACTTTGCATCTATGTGGTACTGGTATTACTGTTTAAAGACTTCTTGCAGCCCATCACAATTTTAGTGGCTTTGCCTTTATCACTGGGCGGTGCATTTGTATTATTGCTTCTGGCAAAGAGCAGTTTTTCCATGCCAAGTCTGATCGGTTTGATTATGTTGATGGGCATTGCCAGTAAGAACTCCATCTTATTGGTGGATTATGCCATCATCGCCCGCAGTGAACGGCAGTATTCCCGTATCAATGCACTCCTCGATGCCTGTCATAAACGTGCGCGGCCTATCATTATGACAACTTTAGCGATGGGTGCAGGAATGTTGCCAATTGCGTTGGGTATCGGAACTGATCCAAGCTTTAGGGCACCAATGGCAATTTCTGTGATAGGTGGTCTGATCACCAGTACGTTCCTGTCATTATTGGTGATCCCAGTGGTATACACCTTTATTGATGATATCCACAACAAACTGTTTAAGCGTAACAAAATGGCTAAATCTTCAAGCACTATACACCCACATTGATAAATGAGGTGTGAAAAAAAATACCCGTCATCTACAGCCGTTCCAAATCAAGTCTGGAACGGCATTTTTAATCAGTTAAACAACAACACCCCGGCAAATAAGGCAAAACATAAACCAGAGAGCGAATAAATCATTTTTATTTTCGATTGAAACCAATTTAATGCCCTTTTGTGGCTCATCAGACGAATTAACCATAGATTCCAAAACAATACTACACAGACCATCCATACACTGACCAAGCATAGTTTCCAAGCCGCATAGGGTTGATAGATTGCTAAAATGATCGTAGCGTAAAAAAGAATATTTTTAGGATTTAAAACACTGGATTGAATACCATAAAAGAGTAATTTTAGTTTTTCTGAGACTTTCTGGCCACCACTGTCCATTTGAGTATCAGGAGTAAAATCAGCATGCCATGCATATGCAAAACACCGATAGGACAGATAGCTTAAATAAATCGTGCCCCCCCATTTCACCACATCCAGAATGCCATGATTGAGTTGCCCCAGCATAAACAGTGAAACAAAGACGAATCCAATCACCACAATGTTGCCGCATACAATACCCAGGCATACACATCTTGCAGCATGCCGTCCTTCTCTGAATAAAGTGGTTAAAATCAGAAAAAAATCAGGTCCAGGAGAAAGTAAAGCAATAAAATGTGTGACTGCAACAACTAAAAACAATTCCATTAGCCAATTCCAAAAATATTTAAATCAGCTTAAATATTTTCTGACCATCTAATCTTGTAAAAAATTGCGCAATGATGCGCTCGGAAATTGGATTTGAAACTGTTTCGGTGTTATGCCTGTGTGGGCTTTAAACACATGATGAAAATGGCTTTGATCGTTAAATCCCAAAGCATGCGCAATCTGAACGATTGTTTCACCCGACTTTAAAAGGCTTCTGGCAGTATTTATTTTTTGATTCAGTTGGTAAGCATGTGGTGTAAGACCAAAATTATTCTTAAATAGCCGAATGATCGCATAACGGCTGATTCCCACAGTTTGGCTAAGTTGATCCAAAGAAAGCATATGCTGGCTAGTTTCAATATAAGCAATCACTCTACTCAAATATTTTTGAAAATATTCAGATTGTTTTAAAAGATTCAACTCAAAATGTGAAAGCAAAATTTCAGACAGGACCTCGACTAATTTTTGCTGTTTTAAGGAAATTGCTGTAGATGGATCAAATAGTACCTGATTGAGTTGCGTGAAAGACTGATAGGCGTCTGGATGATGAATAATCTGAGGCTTTAATAGTGGAATATGCTGAGGATAAAGCTGTTCAATATCCTCGATCAATTCTGAAAACAGTTGGGCAACCCAATGTGCATCGAGATGCATCATTTGATAGCTCCACGCCTGATTTTCCAGTGGATTGCAGGAATGTTCAATTTCTGCGGGAATAACAACCAAACTACCTGTCTGTATTTGTTCATCCTGAGCAAAATAACTGCTGAATCGACTGATACCACAGTCTACAGCCCCAATTGAAAAGGTGGGATGGCTATGGGATTTATAGCACACCCGACTTTGACATGCCCTACGTGTTTCAACATAGGGCATTCGCGGATCACTCCAAAATTCAACCGTACTCTTTTTAAATACATCATCTGAGCAATCGGACTGAGATACGCACTGATTATTCAGCCAAGGCTTTTTCGATGTCTTGCTCAATATCTTCGGGTTTGGTTGTTGGCGCATAACGGTTGATCACTTCTCCTTTTTTATTGATCAAGAATTTCGTGAAATTCCATTTAATGCCATTCCCCAAAATACCTTTACTGTTATTGGTTAAATAACGGAAAATCACATGTGCTTCCGGTCCCTTTACATTCACTTTTGCGAACATAGGAAATGAAACACCATAGTTACGCTGGCAGTAACTGCCAATTTGTTCATTGGTACCCGGATCTTGCCCACCAAATTGGTTGCAAGGAAAACCTAGAACTTCAAGTCCCTGATCTTTATATTTTTCATAAAGTTTTTCTAATCCTGCAAACTGTGGAGTGAAACCACATTTACTTGCAGTATTGACAATCAATAAAACTTTTCCTTCGAAATCTGAAAAAGATTTATTTTCACCCTCTAACAACTCAGCCTCGAACTGATAAATGTTGGTCATGGATACGTTTCCTCATCGCCTTTTTCTTGTGATTTTAGTTCTAAAGAAGCGGAATTTACGCAATAGCGTAAGCCCGTCGGTTGTGGTCCATCTTCAAACACATGTCCCAAATGTGCATCGCAATGATGGCATATAATTTCAACACGATCCATCCCATGAGAGTGATCATCTTGTTCTTCTATAACACTATTATTAATCGGCTTAAAAAAACTTGGCCATCCGCAACCACTGTCGTATTTGGTGTCTGAGTTGAATAATTCTGTACCACAGCATCGACAAACATAGGTTCCATGCTGTTTGGTATTCCAATATTTGCCTGTAAAAGGAGCCTCTGTGCCCTTTTGTCGGGTAATTCTAAATTCCTCAGGTGATAACTCTCTTTGCCATTCTCGGTCTGTTTTATTGAGTTTTCCCATCATTAAACTCCTTTAAATCTTTGACATTCAATGTCATGCTTCAGTACTTCCATATTTACGCTAGAGCTTGGAAAAATTCTAGCTAAATTTCAACATAGATTGTGATATTTCAGTAATCTATATTTTTAACTCAGAATAATTGGATAAGATTATGTCCGTTTTAGGTAACACAACCCCACGCGAAATCAAAAAATCGTCAAAGCTAGAGCATGTTTGCTACGACATTCGTGGACCAGTGTTACGAGCGGCCAATGAGATGGAAGAAACCGGTCACAAAATTATTAAGCTGAATATTGGAAATCCCGCCCCGTTCGGCTTTGAAGCCCCTCAAGAAATTATCAACGATGTGGCTTTAAACTTACCAAATGCTGTAGGCTATACCGACTCAAAGGGTATTTTCCCTGCCCGCAAGGCCATTTGTCAGTATTACCAGCAGAAAGGCATTCTGGACTTACATGTCAAAGATGTCTATATCGGTAACGGTGTGTCTGAACTGATCGTGATGGCAATGCAGGGCTTATTGGATGATGGCGATGAAATGCTGGTTCCTATGCCTGATTATCCATTATGGACAGCCGCAGTAAATCTTTCTGGCGGTACTGCGATCCATTATAAGTGTGATGATCAAAACTATTGGTATCCAGATATTGCCGACATGGAAAGTAAAATCACGCCCAATACCCGTGGGATTGTGGTCATTAACCCGAATAACCCGACAGGCTCAGTCTATCCGCGCCATGTATTGGAACAAATTGTTGCACTGGCTAAAAAATATGATTTGATTTTATTTGCTGACGAGATTTACGACAAAATCGTCTATGACGGCATCGAACACGTCTCTGTCGCTGCTCTGGCAGGAAATCAGTTATGTATTTCTTTCAATGGTTTATCCAAAGCATATCGTATTGCAGGTTACCGTTCAGGTTGGATGGCAATTACAGGTGATAAATCACGTGCTGCAGATTATATTGAAGGTTTAGACATGCTTGCGTCGATGCGCCTGTGTGCCAACCATCAAGCACAATATGCGATTCAAACGGCTTTGGGAGGTTATCAGTCAATTAATGACTTGATTCGCCCTGGTGGTCGTTTGTACGAACAGCGTAATATTGCATGGGAAATGTTGAATGACATTCCAGGGGTATCTTGTGTAAAACCTGAAGGCGCAATGTACTGTTTCCCTAAACTTGACCCAGAAATTTATCCAATCGAAGATGATGAAAAATTCATGTTAGATTTCTTGAAAGCTGAAAAAGTTTTACTGGTACAAGGTACAGGTTTTAACTGGCCTACGCCTGATCATTTCCGTGTGGTTTTCCTGCCTGCTGAAAACGAATTGCGTGAGGCCATGAACCGTTTAAGCCGTTTTCTGGCTAAAATGCGTTAATTATCTCCAATCTTAAACATATCCAAAGGCATTCATTTTTGAATGCCTTTTTTTAATAGATCAAGATGTCTTAAAACAACACTGTTGCCGATATATTGCACAATCTACTCATCGAATGCTGAAAAATCATGCTGACGGTGACTTTATCTCGTTTTAAGAGTATGCAACTATAAATTTGAATGATTATTTAGAAAGTTGCATTTTTAAATAAGTATGGGCAACACCCCAATATTTATATAGATTTAAAACTGGCATAAAAAATGCTTATGATCAGAACAAAGACTGAAAAGGAAGACTTATGAAAAAGACGGTTACTGCACTTGCGCTTGCAATTGGCATGATTTTGCCCTTTAGTAGCTATGCAAAAAATAATGTCGTTGTCGTTGCAACAGGTGGAACAATCGCTGGAGCAGGTGCAAGCTCGACCAACAGTGCAACCTATACTGCGGCAAAAGTTCCCGTGGACGATTTACTCAATGCTGTTCCACAAATCCAGAACCTTGCCAATGTGACTGGTGTACAGGCTTTACAGGTCGCTTCTGAAAGCATTACCGATAAAGAACTGTTGACCATCGCGCGTAAAGTCAATGAATTGGTCAAAAAACCTGATGTAAATGGTGTCGTCATTACACATGGAACAGATACATTAGAAGAAACTGCATATTTTCTCAGTCTCACAGTTCATACGGATAAGCCGATTGTCGTAGTTGGCTCTATGCGTCCACCTTCAGCACTCTCTGCGGATGGTCCTTTGAACCTTTATAGTGCTGTTGCATTGGCTGCTTCCGACACTGCCAAAGGAAAAGGCGTTTTTGTGCTGATGAATGATGATATTTTTGCAGCACGAGATGTGACCAAAGCAATCAATATCCATACCGATGCATTTGCAAGTCAATGGGGTGCGTTAGGAACTTTAGTTGAAGGTAAGCCATATTGGTTTAGAAATGTAGCTAAACGTTTCAACAACAGTTCTGAATTCAATATTGAAAATATTCAAGGTGATAGCCTGCCTCTTGTACAAATTGTCTATGGTTCTGGCAATATGCTTCCAGATGCATATCTGGCTTATGCAAAAGCTGGAGCTAAAGCAATTATTCATGCAGGAACAGGAAATGGTTCTGTTGCGAATTATATTGTGCCAACATTGAACCAACTTCAACAACAAGGTGTACAGATCATTCGCTCATCACGTGTTCCACAAGGCTTTATTTTACGTAATGCCGAACAGCCGGATGATAAATACGGTTGGGTTGTAGCACATGATTTAAACCCACAGAAAGCCAAGCTTTTAGCAGCATTGGCGCTTACAAAAACTAAAGATCCAAAAGAAATCCAGCGTATGTTCTGGGAATATTAATTCTTTAGTTTAAATACTTGCCGCATATTGAGATGTTTAGCATCGCCAATATGTGGCATTTTTGATGATGATTGTTAAAATAAATATTGAGCAAAAACCACAACAACATTTTGGTGAAAATAATGAAAATACAGCTGATGGCATTCCTCATAATTTCAGGTTGTTGTCTTTCGATCCCATATGCCAATGTCCCTTTTAAAAAAGTATCCGAGTGTAATAGCGATTATTTTAATGGCAATTATTGCTCTAAAGCCAATGTGGCCAAATATAAAACTGCACTTAAAGGCATGAAGGCTAATTTTGATAAAAAATACATCCTGTTGAATACAGGCACTTCTGACTCACTGGAAATGATTGCATTGGATACCCAAACCGGTATTGCCTACCCACTCAATTATCAATTTACCGGATGGGAAGATAACCAAGGCGATGTGAAAAAGAAACCATCTTATACATTTTCCTTAAACGACCCAAAACTGTGTTTGATGGGGTCGCAATTTGATGGTGATCATCCGGGTACCCATGAAACTTATAGCAATATCCGAAACTGTTTTAGCATTAAAAAAGAGCGTTCATTTACATCTTTTGATTCTACTTATACGGACAAAGTTCAATATCAGTATGATGATAAAAAAAAGACCTGGACTCCCGATGTAAATTAGTCAATTTAACAACCTTGGTTCATACCAATATATATACTCATTCCCAACTTGAATAATCATTTAAGATGAAGTACTTCTGTGAATTCATCTTGGTTGCATCACGACTGAATGATCTTATCTGCTCAATCAGCTTAACCACAGTGTCAATCAATCCCGCATCTTTTATTTTAGCCCATTGTGCTAGTTTATCATTTGCATAAGATTGTCAGACAAAATAAATCCGTGATGTCCTGTAAAGCATAAAACTTGTCCCAAACTCCAATTCTGAGCCTATACGATTCACCCTAGGATAAAAAAATGACAGAATTTAGTTGAATACAATGAACAAAATACTCCCTAAATTTTCATTATTGAGTAAGTTTTCTGGAAAGAGTTTGCTTTTGGGACAAGCTTTGCTTGATCAAGCTGTTAAATATTCAACTTTACCATTTTCAGATGCAGACATCATTCACCCTCGAGTAGATGATAAATTTTATTCCTGGACTCACTATGGAATTTTCTTTCCCTTATTGCCTGAACCACATCGCTACTTAAATATTATGATTTTTATCGGTACGCCAGGTGTTTTGGCTTTTGATCATGACGCGATTACCCATGGAGATCCTCGACGATCTGCTACCCTCTTTTCCAGTACAGCAGCCTTGGAACGGCATTTACTCAAAGCCTATATGATTCCACAAGAAACGCATATTTCTGATTCAGATAATCTGATAGCTTTAGGAGAAGAAGTCACAATTTCTGGTCAATTGCCTTATATTCATCTGCAAGGACATTATTGTGGACTAGATTTTGAATTCGATTTAAATGTTTCCGATCATGCGTCATGGTTCGTAAAATCATCGGTTTACGATCATTTTAGTCTTTTAAGCCGCTTTAAAGGAAAATTAGAATATCAAGGTGAATGTACGCTTACAGAAGGATTATGCACGTATGAATATGCCCGTGCAGTCGGTCCATATAATCTTTCAAAAACATTACTTAAGGAGCACAATAAAATTCCTTTAACATTCTTTACCTATCAAATCATTAATTTGGACAGTACAACACAATTACTGTTAACCAAAGTTGATGTGCTTGGAAAAGCTGCTGCGTATACCTTACATATACGACATACTGATCGCCCTGCTGAAGTGTATACACGCGTAGAATTTAAAGTGATCGCACATGATGTCGACGACTATGTTGCTCCAGACGGCCATAAGATGAGATTACCACGTCTATTTAGTTGGACAGTTCATAATGATGTAGATGAACTTGTATTAGAGATTACTGCTGAAATTGACAGTCCTTATCGTTATGGTCACGGTCGCGGCTATGCCAGTGCCTACAATTTTGCAGGGCAATATCTAGAGCATGCCGTAGAAGGGCGTGGTTATATTGAATATGTTGATATGGTCGATCAGAATAGTTTTAATGATTGATTGTATTTATTTCAAAGATTTGAGTTTGCCCTGACTGCCACAACTATATTGTAGTTAAAAAAAGAGGCTTCTGCCTCTTTTTGAATACCATCAAATTATAAAATTGAATTAAACAGGCTGTGTTAATTCTGTCATTGGCCAGCGCGGTGTTGTGGTCACAGCCAATCCATCCTGTTGTCCCGCTTTTAGACGCTGATAACCAGCGAATGCGATCATGGCGCCATTATCCGTACATAAAGCAGGCTCAGCATAGTAAACGGTTGCTTTCACTTTAACCAAGTCTGCTTCTAACCGCTCTCTTAGGCGCTTATTTGCACTTACGCCACCGGCAATCACCAAGCTTTTCATACCAGTGTGTTTAAGTGCTTTTAGGGATTTTTTGACCAAAGTATCCACCAAAGCCTCTTGGAACGATGCTGCAATATCCGCATGATGGTGTTCAGTATTTGCATGTACAGTTTCAAGTTTTTTGAGTTGCACTGAAACCGCAGTTTTTAGACCACTGAATGAAAAATCCAGTCCCTGATGTAACATGGGCCGTGGAAATTCAAATGCTTCTTTACTGCCTTGTTCAGCTAATTTTGAAATGTTTGGTCCACCTGGATACGGCAATTTCAACATTTTCGCAACTTTGTCAAAAGCCTCACCGGCAGCATCGTCGATCGACTCACCTAAAATTTCATACTGACCAATTCCATGCGCAGCCATCAATTGGGTATGCCCACCCGAGACCAATAAAGCAACAAATGGAAATTCTGGAGGATTTTCTGATAATAATGGTGCCAGCATATGTCCTTCCATATGATGCACACCAATCGCAGGTTTATTTAAAGCAAAAGCCAAGGTTCGACCAAACAAAGCGCCTGTCATCAACGCCCCCATTAAGCCTGGTCCCCGCGTATAAGCCACCGCATCAATCTCGGACTTTTTCACATTACTCTGCTCAAGCAGCTGATTAATCAAAGGAATTAATTTTCTCACATGGTCGCGAGATGCCAACTCAGGAACCACACCACCATATTCAGCATGCAATTTAATTTGACTGTATAGCACTTGTCCTCTTAAGCCGACTTCACTGTCATAAAGTGCCAAACCTGTTTCATCACATGAAGTTTCTAAGCCAAGAACGATCATTAAATTGCCTTTTACCTATTTCAAAATATTGCCAAAGCTATTATAGACTTGTGATATGAGATGTAAATGAGTAAAATACTGACCTTCACTTGTGATCTAGGGTAATTCGACCCTGATCTTATCCATAACTTAATGAGGATTCTTCATGCCACAAGTTAAATTGAAAGAAGGCGAACCAGTTGACGTAGCTATCCGTCGCTTCAAACGTTCATGCGAAAAAGCGGGTGTTTTAGCAGACGTTCGTAAACGTGAATTCTACGAGAAACCAACTCAAGAACGTAAACGTAAAAAAGCTGCTGCTGTTAAACGCTACCAAAAGAAATTGGCGCGTGAATCAGTACGTACAACTCGCCTTTACTAAGATTAATTTGTGATTGATTGACTCAACCTGGAAAATATAATGACTACTTTAAAAAACCAAATAACTGATGTTTTGAAAGCAACAATGCGTGCTAAAGAAATGGATAAGTTAACGGTAATTCGTAGTCTACAGGCAGCAATCAAGCAAATCGAAGTCGATGAGCGCATAGAGCTTGACGATAGTCAAGTTCTTGCGGTCATTGAAAAGCAAATCAAACAACGTAAAGAATCGGTCAAAGCCTTTGAAGGCGCAGGCCGTGAAGATTTAGCTAGTAAAGAACAAGCCGAAATTGAAGTTTTATCTCAATTTCTACCTGAAGCTATGTCAGAGGACGAGCTTGATTCTCTCATTGCGCAGACAATTGAAGCGCAAGGTGCAACTAGCATGAAAGATATGGGTAAGGTGATGAATTCTCTACGTCCGATCATAGCCGGACGTGCCGATCCTGCACAAGTTTCCGCTAAAATTAAAGCAAAACTTGGTTAATCCCCTATCACTTCTTAACTGTTTGATTTGGTCTATTTAATCAAATTATTTTGCAATGAAATAATCACAGATTGAATAGTCCAAATAATCACTTCTCAAATCATCTCAGTTCAACGTTCAATTCGATAATGGCAAATGTCTCTGAAACTGCCATCAACTGGATTCTTTACAGAGTCATATTCAATATTTTTCAGTAAAAACCCGTTCTTTTCACACAACCTTCGTGCCGGCAAGTTTTCAGCATCGACATATGCATTTAAAACAACAAAGTTCCATTTTGAAAATAAGGTATGGATAAATAATCTCAATGCTTGGGTCATATAACCTTTTTGCTTGAATTTTGCATTTCCCCAAAAACCAATCGATGCGGTATTGAGCTGCCAATCAATATTATGAATATCCATCACACCCAAAAAATCATTTGAGGTATTTAAACGAATAATAAATACAAAGTTTTCTTGGTTTAACAATGCAATCAGGCGTGATTGACAAAAAGCTTTCGACGCCTGCAAATTCGGTTCTTCCAGCGCCCAGACCAAGCTTGCAGGAAACTTCCTCAGTTCGGTCAACGTATTTTGTATTGCAGAAAATAAATCATGTGCATCAGAGGTTTGAATAATTTGCAGCACGATTTGATCATTTTCAATTTTAAACTGCATCATCTCCATAGGCTCGTGTTTCCCAGATACAATTTGATCAAGCGCGAATCTATTTTAAATCACATTGAATATTATACTTGTAAAGTAACTGCATTTCTGGGGATGCCATCACTTTATCAATCACTTGCTGTTTAGTCATCGACTGCACTGACAAAGGTAAATGCTGTCGACTTTCATCCGTTGTTTTATACATATCGTTCACATATTTCTGAACGATCGAACAGAATTGGGCTTTTTGTTGCTCATTAAATTGAGTCAGTTTAGGATCTAAACTACGCAAAAAAAACTTCATATCAGCATTATACTGGGCAGAAATACGCTCTACTTCACGGACATATTGTTCTGGCACTGCTGCCGATAGACTATGTGTAAATAGTAAAATGCTTAAAGCAATTAGAATTTTCTTCATGTGAATCAAATACTTTATTATACATTCTCAATATTTGAAGCTTAACCTGTTCATGACAGAATAGAAAGTAAATTTTCTTTAATGTCTCTGTTTAAAACAGAGAATAGGATTAAATCTTCATTTTTCTCTCATCTTGCATCACTTTAAGCCGTGTATCAATGCGGGCACTCATTGCATTGTTGTCTTTAGCAAGACGCTTGGCATGTAAAAGTGATTTAATTGCATTTTCTTCATCACCGGTCCAGTACTGAGCTTCTGCCCTATTTCTTAAAACATTTACGGTACGCATCGGATTTTGTTTGTCTAAATTCGCTGCCTGCTGTAACAGCTGCCAGCCAATAATATCTTTATTGTTTTTACTGACAAATCGATTAACCAATTGTTCAACATCTTTCGGCTTATTTTGTCTTAAATACACTTCAGCCAATTTATAACTTAATGCCCGATTTTCAGGTGTAATACGCTGTTTCGAGATAATGCTTTGATAAGCATCATCAATTTTATTTTTTCCCAAATAAATATTGGTTTGAATTAAACTGACCAAAGTATGATCCGGGTTGATTTGTTTGGCTAAATTCAGCTGAGCTTGAGCATTGTCATAATCGCCTTGAAGCAAATAAAACTCACTTAATGCCAGCAAACCTGGAAAATTATTTTTTCGTGCAAAAGCCATTAACTGACGATCATTGGCTTGTCCAGAAACCACCAAGGTGTACCATTTGATGATATCAAATTCTTGTTGCGAGCTATGTGTTGTGACTTTAGGAAATTGATTTGCTCTTAATCTCGCCTCACTCATCCGCTCTGTGGTTAACGGGTGCGTTAGCCAAAAATCAGGTAAAAAACTGAGCTGACTGGTTGCTCGATGCATGATTTCAAAGAAGTCAGCCATACTTTCTGGATCATAACCCGCACCATACATGAATTGCATACCGATACGATCAGCTTCGCGTTCTTGGTTACGGCTGTAACTCAATTGCTTGTCCATGAGTGCCGCTTGTGTACCCATCATCACCGCACCGCCGACATCACCATCTGCCTTGGAAGCCAATGCTGCCCCTACAATAATACCTGCGAGTGCCAATAATCCCTGCCCTTTAAATGCTTCTTGCGAGCGACTGAAATGACGTTGGGTAACATGAGCTATTTCATGTCCCATCACACTGGCAACTTCATCGATATTGTTTGATGCGGTGACCATTCCGGTATTGAGCGCAAATAAACCACCCGGAACAGCAAAAGCATTAATTTGTGAATCTTTGATAAGCACCAAGCCGACAGGTTGTCCAAGTTGGGTCTGGCTAAGAATTCTGGAGAAAACCATCATAAACTGGTCTTCCAACCATGGGTCATGGAGTACAGGCATCTGCTGTTGAACTTGACGATATACTTTTTCACCAATGGTTTTTTCTTTTTGTTGATCGATAAACCCTACCCCCCCACCAATTTCAGGAACATCAAATTGCCCCCCATTTTGATGTTGGGTAAATGTCTCTGCTGAGCTGATTGAAATGCTCAAACATAAACACAAGCTGAGTAAGGTCTTGTTCAATAGATCGGCTCAATAATCTTAGAGTTTTCAATATAACATTGAATTTAGAACGAATTTGCAATGAAGTGTTATATTGTTTTAACTTTACTTTACATCTTAATTGAAGTGTTCATTCACCAAATATTTTGGCGTATTGCCCGCCATGGCATCAATCAGATTGTGATAAGCCAATTGGGCCATTTTTTTACGGGTTTCTGCAGTTGCCGAACCAACATGTGGCAACGTCACCACATTTTCAAGCTGAAATAGGGGTGACTCAGCCAGAGGCTCTTTCTGATAAACATCCAGTCCTGCAGCAAAAATTTGTTGATTGGTCAAAGCTTCAATCAGCGCCTGTTCATCGACAACAGAACCACGAGAAATATTAATAAATATCGCATGCTTCTGCATAAGTTTTAGTTCATCTGCACCGATTAGCGCTTGAGACTGCTGATTTAAATCAACTGCGGTTACTACAAAATCAGACTGCTGAAGTAAATCTTCAAGACTTTTGTACTGTGCATTGAATTGCTGAGCGACTTCCATTTTTTCACGGCGGTTATGATATAAAATATTCATATTAAAACCATAAAAAGCTCGACGGGCAATCGCGGCACCAATATGTCCCAAACCAATGATCCCTAAAGTCTGACCAAAAATATCTTGACCGAATTGATCCGCACTGACGGTGCGTTTCCATGATCCCTGCTTGGTCCACCGATCCAAAGACGGTACCTTTCTTGCTGCACTCATCAATAGTGTAAAAGCTAAATCTGCGGTTGTTTCTGTCAGTACATGGGGGGTATTCGCCAACCATATTTTCTGTTGGTTTAAATAGGCGAGATCATAATTGTCATAACCCACACTGACTGAAGATATAACTTTTAACTGCTGTGCCGGTGCTAGATTTGATTCATTCAGTACACGTCCTGCACCAATCATAGCATCAGCGTCAACCACTTCATTTCTAATCTGTTGATTGATGTCACCCTGTTTCGGGTCTAAAACAGCCACCTTAAATTGATCATTTAAAAGTGACAGAATTTCTGAATCGATTTGACTAAAAACTACGACTTTTTGTTTCATCTAGATCAAACTCCCTTTCAGCACAACCATTTTATGGGATTAAAGTATTTATTTTTGCATCATTTGCCATAATTTACGTTTTAGCAAAGGTTCTTTCAGCATTTCATCCAAACTCGACAGCACCATAATATCCTGCTGTTCAAAATGAGTAATTTGTCCCAGACTAATCACTTTGCGCTCTGCTCTCAATGCGTCGATAAAACCTTGAATATAAAGGTTTACCCCCCGACCATCTTGATACTGCGGCAAAGGGAAAGGCCATTTTAATTCATAAGCATGTCCACTGACTGCACGTTGAATATTATTCCACAAGGTCAAATGTTCAGCATTCAAGTCAGTTGTTTCAACCAATAATAGGCAATTCTCAATCGCAAAGGCTTGAATTTCAAATGGCGGCAGCACCAATACGGATTCTGTCTCAAAATGAGTTTGTTGCTGAATGTGCTGTGATATTGAAACTTCTTCTGTCTGCTGAGTAGCAGGATTACGCTTGAGTAAAGTGACTTCAGAGATTTGAGTCTTTTCAGTGGTCAGGATCGATGTCTTTTTCGCTAGATCAGCATCAATAGGTGTGGATGATAGATCTTTAAACTCAATCGGTTGATGTATGACAGGATGTGAAGGTTCAATATCGCGATATAAAGCACTTTGATAATGGCGTGTCTGTACATCGACCTTGCTAATCCACAGATCAATTCCCATTACAGCCAAAATGCTACGCTGATGTTCTGATACATTCACATTCATTACAGATTCAATATTTTTCATACACCCTATATTCTAGCGATGTTTGTTTTTTTTGTCGCATCAATCCACACTAAAAAGCGGATAAATTAGGCTTCAGGAATAGAATAAAACAGCAAATACTCATCCACCACCATGAATAACATCCTTCAGCTAAAGTGAAGTGACTAAAATGCCGTATTTTGCTGTGAGATACATCCCTTGACGAATGATGTCGGTGCCATTGGCATGGTGAACTTTGAGCTCTTGGGTAAGTACATCAAATTGCAAAGCATCATAACAATCTTGATGCTGACAAAGCCAATTTAAGGTATCTACAAGATGTTCATCAACAATATAGCTTTCAGCCAAGAAATCTTTTGACATATCAGATAGGAATCAGAAAATTGATGCTATTGTAACGCATCTAACACAACTTTGATCAGTCAAATAAACCCGAGATATATTTGCTTTGCGATCACCAAGAAAATATTCAAATCATGAGTTCTATTATTATGCTTTTTTAGGATCACCATACTGATTCCATAAAATCATCATATGGTGATATTTCGCTAGAGTTTAAGAAAACTAATGGTGAGCTCCGCATTTACGGCACTCTTTAACCACAATATTTTGACCAATTTCATATTCAAAACTGTGGATACACAATAATTTTCTGATTTTTTGCAACATTATCAAACTCCTTTTTAGAAATCCTACCTCATTCGAAGTTTCATCCCGAAACATCTCTGTCTTTGCAAGACATGTGTTATGTTTATCATATTAAAAAGTTGCTACGTAATTTTTTTTATTCACCTTTAGTCGTAGATCCTTATTTTTCTGTTGAAATTTTCAAATCATGATAATCCACCTAAATACTTGTTTTATATTGCTTTAAAAAAGAAAAAATAGTTGAAAAAAAGATGGTTTTTAAGCTTGATTTAATCTGACTTTTATATAGGATGAAATCATAGCTTTTTCTATTTGCCTCTATTTTTAATTTAGAAAGCTTTTGAAAAAACCAAAATTTAAGCCTATCAACAAGATCATAAAGGAATTTTTCATGCAAGGACGTATGATGCAACAACCGTTGCTAATCAGCAGCTTGATTGAACATGCTGCACGTTATCATGGTGATACCGCAATAATTTCTAAAAATACCGATGGTACAATCACCAAGACAGATTGGACACATGTTACTGAAAGCGCAAAACGATTTGCCAATGCACTGAAACATCTTGGGCTTGATTCAGGAGATCGTGTGGCAACAATTGCGTGGAACAATCATCGCCATCTAGAATCATGGTACGCAATTTCAGGTAGCGGACTCGTCTGCCACACCATTAATCCTCGACTTTTTCCTGAACAACTGATTTTTATTATCAATGATGCCCAGGATAAGGTGGTGTTATTTGATAAGACTTTCCTTCCCTTAATTCGTGCTGTTAAAGCACACACGCCAAATGTTCAACATTTTGTCTATCTTGGTGCTTTCGACCAAGATGTTGCAGATGCGCTTCCAGACGCCAAATTTTACGACGTACTCATCGCTGAAAATGCGGGAGATTATGAATGGCCAAACTTTGAGGAAAATACTGCAAGTTCATTATGCTATACCTCTGGTACTACAGGTCATCCTAAAGGTGCTTTGTATAGCCATCGTTCGACGATTTTACATACCTATGCAATCTCGTTGCCTGATTCTTTGAATTTATCAGCCAAAGACATAATGTTACCCGTAGTTCCCATGTTCCATGTCAATGCATGGGGAACACCTTATGCAGCGGCAATGGTGGGTTGTACCCTGATTCTACCTGGTCCAGGTTTGGATGGTGCGAGTTTGGTGCAGATGATCGATGATTATAAAGTCAGTATTGCATTGGGTGTGCCAACTATTTGGCAAGGTTTACTTGCTGCTGCAAAACAATCAGGAAGCACGCTGGAAAGCCTTAAACGAAATGTTGTAGGCGGTTCAGCATGCCCTCCTGCCATGATGAAAGCTTTTAGAGACATTTATCAGTGTGAAACGATTCATGCTTGGGGAATGACAGAAATGAGTCCTCTTGGCACTGGCAATCAACTCAAGGCCAAACATCAAAATCTAAGTGCTGAAGAGCAATTTAAAATCCGACTTTCTCAGGGTCGTCCACCTTTCGGAGTAGACTTGCGTATTACCGATGAGGAAAATGGCGTACATGAAGTTGCTCGTGATGGGCATACCACGGGTAACTTGCAGGTAAAAGGACATTGGATTATTGAATCTTATTATGGAAAATCCGAAAACGCGTTAAGTGCGGATGGCTGGTTTGACACAGGTGATATTGCGACAATCAATGAAGATGGTTATCTCATTTTAAGTGACCGCGCCAAAGACTTGATCAAATCTGGAGGTGAATGGATTTCTTCGGTTGAACTTGAAAATATTGCCATGAACCATCCTGAGATTGCGATGGCCGCGGTGATTGCTGCAAATCATCCAAAATGGGATGAACGCCCAGTGGTGATTGCGATCAAACATCAAGGTGCTCAAATTACAGAGCAAGATTTACTTGCTTATTATTCAGATAAGATCGCCAAATGGCAAATTCCAGACAAAGTGGTATTCGTAGAATCTATTCCGCTAACAGGTACCGGTAAAATGTTGAAACGTGATTTACGCGAACAATATGCTGATGTCTTATTAGCAGATTAACTCGAGTAACGTATTGATTAAAGAATTCAAACAGCCTAAAACATCCCATCGCTCGTTGGGATGTTTTATTTTATCGAAATTTTGAAATATTTTTAGATCAATAAAGTTAAATGATTTGAGCAGATTGTACTTGTCTAACATTCTTTTTGATCTTCTGATTTTCATCAACATCAAAACACAGTAGGAATGTTTCACCGGGAAAGACCACATTTTCCTGTAATACTTTTGCGGTCTGTACGATTGTCTCAATATCCACTTTGTTAAACCCTTTCTTCAGACTGAAACCTAGAATATAACAAGGGATATGCTTAAGATGCTGCACTTGCTTTTGCACCAACCAGACCTGTTGAATACCGGTATATTTTCTAAGTTGCTGTAATAAATCTTCCAATTCTTCAAGGGTCAATCCATGTGGTATAAAATGATCTCTGAAACTCACCTCCTGACGCTCGCTCATTGCCATCTGTTCAAGCTCGACGCGATCCAGCATGCGTCTTTGATATTTTTCAGCTTCAGCAGCAAAATCCTGCGCTAGATAAAACTGATACAGCATTTCATAGACTTGCACTTGATAGAATTCATTCATTTGTGCTGATCTTTCTAAAATAGCACATCCGGATTGATCTTTTCGCTCTAACAAAAGACGTCCATAGATATAGTTGGCCAGGGCATTTTCTTGATCTTCCTCATAGAGTTCTCTCATTAAATCAAATGCAATATCAGGTTGATGCAAAACGGTATCGGTGAGCTCTACATGTGTAAATCTTTCTTCAGTAGATAGTTTTTCACCTCGTGCTAACTTTTCATTCAATTGCTTCAAATATTCTTTTTGCTGTTGGATATGTTGATGGTGCTGCTGCCAAACGCCCAAAACATTGTTCTGCCATTGATGATCAAACGTGGCCGTTATTTTTGCCAGCTGATCCCCCAGAAGTAAATCGGCTGTATGTCCTTTTTCAGCAAATACCAATTGAGCCGTTTGACCAATTGCCTCCAAGCGATCCATTAAAGAAGGATGTGTATCCTCCAAACTGGTTTGTAATTTTAAAGACTGATCCAACCATTTCTTGGTTTTATTCGGCTCAGAAAATTCAATCAGCTGATTGACGTAACCGAGATAGGGAGAAATTATGGGTTTGGGCATATTTTCAGCATGCTTAAAGATGGCTGGCCAAAACTCCTCACTTAAATAACATCCTACGACATTTACCGTAGTCAAGGTTTGTGCCACAGTTTCAGCAGATGTCAATTGCACAGAAATTTTATCAGCTTCGTATTCATTTGCACGGGCAACAGGAAAAGAGAAAGAGGCAAAATATGGCACAAACATTTTAAAGAACGGTCTAAAAATAATATCTATCCGACTGGCATTTTGCTCTACAAGTTGATAAAGCTGCGCCCATCGAATCCTTTGACGATAAATCCAGTTTGCTGTTTTGGCATGATTTTTAGATAAATGCCCGAATTCATGTGCCAGCACTGAAGTAAGCTGTGCAACGGATAAGGATTGCATCAACGGTAAACCAATTATCAAATAATTTTCATACCACCCAAATAGACCGAGTCGAGGCGTCTGAACGACCGCTGCATTAAAATCATCTGTAATAAGTACATGATGAAATGAAGGTGAATTTAATTTTAGACTTAATTCATCAATGATTTTAAATAACTCAGGCGCGTCTTTCGCCTGAATAGAGATGCCTTGGGGCTTTTCTACACTAATCCAGAGTGATTTAACAATCACATACAGAAATATTGCAACAGGAATAATGATCTTTATTGCAAAAGCCTTTAAAACCAAAATTGACAGACAGGCTAAAATCAATAAAACCACCAAAAGCACAACACCAAATGCTATATATAAGTTTCCCAACCATGCCAGTATTTTTACTTTTCGGTGGTAAGCCTTGGGATTTTTACGTAATTCTTGCTCAAGTCGAGTCATCCTTTCCTGACTGTACATTGTTATTGTCCTTATATTCTTTTCATGATTAGATTCTTTTATATCAATGACCTGATTATGTTTCAATTGATTAAATCGAAAAAACTCAGAAATTAAAATCTAATATCAACTTATTCAGCTTAATAAAATGATAATTAAAAAAGTATCTCTATAGGCTCTATCGCTCAAGATCTAGATGCATAATCAGCCAAAGAAGCCATTATTGAACTTTCAAAAATACGACACCAAAATAATCAATCGACTTTGCAAGCTGATGTTTTGAAGAAAAAGGAAATAAAACTGCGGGTGCAAGAAAAGGCTGAACCGTAGGGAAGACGGTCCAAGTGACTCAATAAAAAACCAACATATACATATCCATTTAAATCTAGTGTAAAAATACGTACAACAATCATCGCTTTGAAAATTTTATTAGATTTTCTCAAATAGAAAGCCCAAATATTCGATATTTGGGCTTTCTATTTCACAGATTAAATTTCGAAAAATCCAAGTCCGGTTAAAACGATAACGATGATCAAATTAGAAACGCCAATGGTAGAACAAATCGATCGCTTTTTCCAAAGACTGACTTGCTTCCAAGTACAGACGTTTATTCATTTGATAACGTAAAGTCAATTTATTCACGGGAGTAAATACGCCAACGCCATAACGGATATATAGGTCTGGCGTAATATATCCCGTTAAACTCACCTGAGTATCATCACCTGTCCCCTGCGCATCAAAAGACAAACCACTCAGACCAAACGTTCTTCCAATCTGATTGGTAAATGCGCGGGTTCCGCCTAAGCCTAGACTGATTCCTGCTGCAGCAATGGTATTGTTTACATCAGACTTAAAGCCTTCTGCATTACTTAATCCGCTTGAACCTTCATTGATACGTCCTGTGATCAGCGCATTCATGGCTTCTTGATCTGATAGTCCAGCATCATTATAAACCTGGATATTTGGACTTGAAGCTGTTCCAGTCACACGCAAACCGACCGTACTTCCCGAAATACTCTTGTTGGTATCCACATCCAAGGTTGGATTCGACAAAGGACCATTAAAACGCGCGATCGCCCGGTTTAAATCAAGACGTTGACCATAGGCTTCCACAGTCACTTTTTGACTGACACCAATCGCACCATTGGCACGCATTGCCGTCTCCAAACCACGCTGTGAAAGGTACAAACGCCCGACTAAAGGAATACGGCTGTTAAAACCTTGGAAAATGACTTTATCCCCCAAGTTCACTGAAACATCAGCACGGATTGCCCATGGCTGAGCCGCCTTGAGTAACGCAAGCTGATTTTGTCCTTCTTTTACGATACGGACATCGGGTGATACATTGACCACGGTTGCACTTGATTCCGGCATTGAAATCAGTGCTTGTGGTACATCCACTTTACCTTTCACTGTTAATTTTTTACTTAACGGCAAAGCATCAAGTTCCATATCCGTATCAACAATTGCAGTGATTAAAGGGGCTTGGCGAATCAATAATTTGTCACCAGTCAAACGCATTTGCACATGTGGATCATTTTTCCAATCCACACTGCCTGAAATCTTACCAACCCCACGACCACTGTTAAAAGCACCATTGATTGTGGCAACATCTTGGCGAATTGAAGTATAAAGCTGAATATTATTTAAGTTGACTGGTAGTGAAATCATGCTGATTTCACCATTCTTCAAACGCATTTCACCATCGAATAACGGTTGTGTCAGCGTACCATTGATCTTACCTGCCAGTGATAATGTTCCATCCAATTTGCGTACATCTGCAATAAATGGTTTTAAAATTTTCAATTGAACTTCATTAAAAGCAACCTCCCCACGCATCGGTTTAGCGTCGACATAGGGATTGACTACAACGCTCGCATATCCTGTTCCCACGTTCGGTGCTTTCAAATCAGTACGCAATAACAAGCCATCTTTGATGCTTTTCACTACAATACTGGCTTCATCATAGTTCATTGATGTTGATGGATCATTTGGATCTTCTGCTGCAATACCAATCTGTCCATTCCGTGTCACCAATTTGGCATCCAATTTAGGTTGCTGACCTTGTGTCCATGACGCTTTTGCATAACCGTTTAGCTTACCTGTGAGGGCTAAACCTTCTGGCATAAATGCAGCAAAGTCATTTAAGTCTAAGTTTTTAGTGACAAATGAAACATTGCCATGCTTTTGACTCGCACGAACGGGTTGATCAAAACATAATTGACTTTGTTGACTCAACCAACAATGCTGTCCGACATATAGCTCTGATTTAGCTGCATTGAAAATAACCGGTGCATGTTGCTGTTGCAATAAATGCGCTCGCACCGAGTCGAACTCACCTTTTTGAACCTGACCCAGCCAATCATTTTGAGCATTGAACCCACCAGCAAACTGCACATAAAACTTTGAATAATAGTTCCATGCTTGTAATTGTAATAGATGGGCTTTACGGGTTCCTGACAGTGTAATGCCTGCGTGCTGAATCTCTCGATTGCCACTACGCAAGGTTTCCATTTGTGCAACCATTTTAGATGGTACAGTTTCCGATGTTGGTAACTCACCTTTTAAGCTTAATTTCTTGATGCTTAAACTGTCATTCAGTCTGAAATCATCCACTGCGAGATTGGCTGTCGCACTTAAACGCGGCTGTGCTTGTAAATTTAAATAACCATGCGCTGTACCACGCAACCCCGGGTAAAGCTCATATAATGCAGGTGCATTCAATTTTAGTCTCAAATTCTGCGCATTTCCGGATGCTTGAACCTGATTGCTTGCATAAGATAAAAATAGATTATTTGCTTCAAATTGTTGAGGCATCAACCCCTTGAGGTCAGAGTTAAGCACGACTGCTAAATTGCCTTTTCCTCGCAATGGCTTATTGTTAATCATGCCTGCAAGATTCAATTGCTGAATATTGATTTTCTTTAAACGATCTGACCAATTACCTTGAGTTTTAACATTGCCTGAAACTTCTCCACGAATTGAAGACACAAAATATTGAGGTTTAAATCGCACCAAAGAGGCATTGATATCCCAGCCCACACCATTGCTGATATGGACTAAACCATTGGCTAGAATTTTCCCGGCAACACCATCATGTTGAAGTTCAGAAATTTTAATCAGCTCAGGTGTTCCTGCAACACGAATTTTGAGCAAACCACTGCCTTGCTTCATTTGTGACGCATTTAAAGCACCATCATAATTCACAGCAAAACCTTTAAATGCCCCACCAGCTTTCGCATCATTGAAAATTATTGCTGCTGTGCTTTTACCGGTTAACTGAATGGTTTCTGCTTTGGCTTGGTTGGCAATACGTCCCGTTAAATTAATCGCCTCCAAATTAATCAACTGTTGATTTGGTTTCGCATAACCATTGGCTTTGATTTGCCCATTTAAGAGATCCACTGGTGCAGTGGCAACAATACTCTGTGGATTAAAATCTTTTGCGTTGAGCAGTGCATTCCACTTCAATTGACGTTTTTCAGTTGGTAATTCAACCACAGCATTTCCAGATAAACTGCCTTTGGTCGCAACATATTCAAATGCAGGAATATGTAGATCATTGCCTTTTAGGTCGACCTGAGCATTATATTTACCTGCTGGCAAACTGCCTTTTTCATGTTGACGAACAACAGTCGCAACATGAATATTTTGCTGACCTTCTACAAGTGCAACATTGACTTGCCCCTGCTCACTGCTCAACCAGCCTACATAAGGCACCGCCCGATCGATGTTATTCCAATTTACTCCCAATAGCATTGGTTCGGGTTTTTTGCCTTTTTGTTCAGCTTGATCAAGCTTAACCTTCCATGATTCGTATTTATCAAAATCAAGATTGGCTGTTAAATGCATACCCTGCTTTAACTGACCCACCGACGCAATTTTTGCATCCAATGAGGCTGGCAGAAAATCCTGAATCGCCTGAGGTATCACTTTATCTTTTGGATTAAGTCGGTCTAAACGCCCTTGGATATCCCAATGTACTACATCATGCCAACCCACTAAACCGGTAAGGTTGACCGCCCCGCCCATCAACTGACCATTTATATTGTTGATATTCAGTTGATTAACCAAATCAGTATGTGCCAGAGCCGTGTATTGCCCTTGTGGAATATTTTTACCACTGATGTCGGTGTTGAGCTCTAGATTCAGACCTTTTACATCGCCTTGAAATTTAGCTATACCATTTTTAGATAAAAGTTGTTGGTCTAGCATCAATGGCCAATGATAATCTTTAAATATCAGTGCACCGTTCATTGGAACGTCATGCTGCATTGGGTGAATGACTGCCCAACCTGTCAACAAATCCGGGGTTTTCGTCGCCACTCCTGCTTTAATGGTGGCTAAAGAACCACGGGCGTGCACGTAGATATCTTCAACATTTAAACTTTTTAACGAAGGAAGACGAAGAATAGCTTTGGCGTTAAGTGGATAATCACCTTGTTTAAAATCCATGTTTCCAGTGGCATCTTTGACCGATAAATAGCCCATGTCCATTTTTGAATTTTCAAACTTCAGTGCAGTTCCAGACCACAACGCATTTTCCAAATAAATATCATTGATATCTACTTTTGAAGAACTGGTCTGGAATTGCAAATGATCCACGTCAGCCTTGTCTAAACGCAAAACAAATGGCAATTTAATTTCACTGAATTTAAAAGGTTCATCGCTTGGCGGACTCTTACTGATAATGATTAAATTATTGACATCCGCATGACTCAGATGGATTTCTTTATCTAAAATTGCCCGCCACCCTAAAGAAATATCAGCACGATCAATTTTGACATCCACTGCACTTAAGGTAACCAAGACATTTTTAAGAATGATCCCTTGCAGCAAGTTTCCACTTTCATATTGATAAGCAATGATTTTTTGACTTGCAGCAACACGGTCCAGTAAAAACTTACTGCCTTTATCGGTACTAAACATTACAGCCAAAGCAGCAATCAATAAAATAATGACCAGAAGTAAAGACATCAGAATATTACGTAATAAATTACGTTTCTTCGGCATCAATTCCTGCTTGGGTTGATCATTTTGCTGTTCATTTTGAACATCTTGATGTTCTTCATCAGCCATAATATTTCCAGTAATTCTCTTATATTTTTAGTTAATTAAAGTTGCGAACCAATAAAGAAGTGCAAACGAATCGGTTTCGCGGGATCAGATATGCCGGATGCAACATCGATTCGAATCGGACCAATCGGTGACTTCCAACGCAGACCCACACCTACGCTATATTCTGTATCATTGCTGAATGACTTGTCATAAGCATTACCGAAGTCACTAAATACAGCACCACGCCAACCGTCTTTAAATTGATAATTGTATTCTAAAGACCCTACCGCTAAGCCTTGTCCACCCACTTTATACCCATACTCAACAGGCGATAAACTTTTATAGTCAAAACCTCTGAGACTTTGATCACCGCCTGCAAAGTATCTTAAGTTATAAGGTACTTTTTCGAAATCTTTGGCAAAAATATAGCCCACATTCAAACCACCCAAAATTTGATGGTTGTCATTTTCGCCAAAAGAATACAAACCTTTCCATTCAGCGCTGGTGATTGCCATATCCGTATCAGACAGTAATGACTGGCTGCCTAGCTGGATTTTATAACTTTGTTTATAGCCACGTGTTGGATTTACACGGTTATCACTGATTGTTTTGGTTGCTTCATAACCTAATAGTAACGATTCTTGCTCTTGATCAGAGCCTGGAATCAAAAATGCGTCAGGAATATTGGCAATATCGACTGGTCCATTTTGTGTGACGCGGTCTAAACGATAGCGTACACCCAAAATATGTTGCCACTCTTTACGTGATCCTTTGATAATGCGGTCAACCCCAGCAACAGCAGATTCAATAACCAGGTCCATGTCATTACCAATACCATCACGAGTTTCTCGTTCATAACCCGCAACCAAACTGAAATAATCATTTAAAGGATGTTTATAAGGAATGTTGTAACGCGCATCAATCGATTGACGAATCTGTGACAACTCCATGTTGGCATCAAAGGAATGACCCAGATGATTGACAATGGCACGTCTATACTGACCACGCAAACGGACACCGGTATCTGTTCCATAACCGATCCCTGTTTCCAGACTATTTAAACGATCCGCATTTAAAGTCACAATCACAGGGATTTTTTTGGTTTCGCGCGCTTTATCCTTGAGCTGATCCTCATCAGACTCTTTTTCTTTTTGCTGTGCTTGAAGCTGTTTTAAATTTGGGTTGGCTTCTTCCCCTTGAGTCCCGGCAAATTGATTTTCATTGACTACATTCTGGGTAACTTCTTTATCTGATAGATGTGCCTTATCAGCATCTGTTTGTGCTGCAAAAGTTGATTCAGCAACATTTTCCTGATCGACCAAAGCTTGCAAATCTGCCGGTAGCTCCAATGGTTTTACGATCGCATCAGGTTTAACTGCATCTACAAGCGTATAATTAAAATAGCGAGAGTTGGTCAGGTTATTTGCCAGACCATTGACACGCCAGGCAGTATAATCTGCACCATCATTCCATGGCGCCAAAGTTTTTAAGATTTTTAAATCAATCGGTAACGGTTTAGAAGGGTCACTCATTCTAAACTCGACATCTTCTAATTTATAGCGTTCGCCTGTTTCATACTTTAAATTAATCTGCGCTTTATTTTGTGGTTGCTCCACTTTGACATCATGTAAACGCCAATAACTATCAAAAAATCCATTATTGGATGCTGCATCCGCTATTCGGGTTTTTGTTGTTTCATATAAACCATGATTGAGAACATCACCCTCCTCCAAGTCAGGTAATACACCAATCACCTGGAATTGGGCAAGATTTGCACCAGGACCTGTAAACTCTATATTTTGTTCAGTGACCTTAACTGGATCATTCGGAGTGACTTTAACACCTAAATGACTATCATCAATTTTACTGAACCTGAATTGTGCATTGTAGTAGCCTACAGCTTGTGCCGCCTGAACCGCAAGTGTGCGCAGCTGAGGCACTGAACCATTAAAATCAGAATAAGCTTCTTGAGTAAAAGTACTGAGTTTGGCTTTTAAGTTGTTTGCCAAAACTGGTGGTGCGCCTGAAACAGATACACTGATTTTTGCAATTGGAGCACCATTGTCCTGTGGTCCGCGAATTTTACTGACAAGATTTCTAAAGAAACCTTTTTTGGGTTGCTCTTCCTCGGGAAGGTTTGCGCTATGATCAACCAGGGTTTTACCCGCTTCATTTTCTTGGACAGAAATTTGGTTATCTGCACGAATGGTTTGTATCAATTGATCAACATTGACAGGAGCCTGAGTGATCTCGGTTAACTCTTGTTGCGTGGCGTTACTGACTTCGACCTCAGGCGTTTTGCTCACGCCATTACGGAAATTTTGTGCTTCGGTTTTAGCCTGTTCTGCCACACTGTAAATTTCATTTGCCATTGATGGGTCTACACTGACCGCGGGCAAATCTTCCAAGTCTTCAAATTCAATAGGTTTGAAATCATCCTGAGCACCAATATTCTGCTGTTGCTGTTCAAGCATCTTTACACTATCAAATTGTTCAGGCTGCTGTTGAGCCTGTTTGACTTTCTCATCGAGTTGATCAATTTTCTCGTTCGACAACCCTTCTTGTCTTGCTGCCGACTCTAATTGTTCTTGATCATGTGTAATGTTTACAGTATTTGAGTTTATGTTCTGATTATTCTGTGCTTGCTCTGCGTAACTCACAGGTACTACAAAAATACTTAAAAAAACACTTGAACATATCAGTTTATTGATATGATAACGATCAAAGTGTAAATGAACACTATGTGAAAGCACAGATTTTTTAAAATTAATTTTTGCTGGCATACCACGCTCGAATGACCTAAATTTATTTGTAGAAAGATCCATGATTAAAAATCTTTCAAATACTCAAACCAATTGGTTTTACACATGATTTAAGGTAAAAACATGATACATGATTTTGAGAGATAGTTACCATTTCAACACATTTCTTATATATAACTAAATGAAGTCTTCAACAATGGAAAAAAATGAGCATATTTTAGGGACCCGACGTTTTTTACCGATGTTCCTCACCCAATTTTTTGGCGCCTTAAACGACAATGTGTATAAACAGTCCTTATTGCTCGTCATTACCTATGGATGGATTCAGCAACAATCAGCAAGTGTCAGCACTTTAAACAACCTTGCCGCACTTCTATTTATATTGCCCTATTTCATCTTTTCTGCGACAGCGGGTCAAATTGCAGATAAGTATGAACGTTCATTTTTAGTTAGAAACATTAAAATTCTTGAAATCATCATTATGCTGATTGCGTCGGCAGGTTTTTTACTGGGTAATTTGTGGATATTACTGTTTGCTTTGTTTTTGATGGGTACGCACAGCACCTTCTTTGGTCCAATTAAATATGCAATTCTGCCTGAAATTTTAAAACCAAATGAGTTAATGTCAGGAAATGCCTTATTTCAGTCTGGAACATCCATAGCCATTTTAATCGGGATGATTTTGGGTGGTGCAGTTATATCACTCTCTCAAGGCCATATGATTTGGATTTGTCTAACCATTGTCTCCATCGCAGCTGTGGGCTATGTATCGAGTCGCTTTATTCTCAAACAATCAACCTCTAATACAGATCTGGAGATTGACTGGAATTTCTTTAGAACCAGTTTTGAAACCATCCGCTATGCAAAAAGTTTGCCTTTAATTTTTATGATACTTTTAGGTAATTCTTGGTATTGGTTCTATGGTGCGACCTACCTTACTCAAATCCCTCAATTAACCCAACAAAACCTGCATGGCAATGAAAATGTAGTGAGTCTGCTCCTGACATTTTTCTCTGTGGGGATTGGTGTTGGTTCATTGCTGTGCCGCAAAATCGGTGGAGCTGAAGTGCATATCAGAATGGTACCGCTGGGTGCGATCGGCTTAACTTTATTTGCAGTTTACCTTGCAGGCAGTCTGGCTTTTGTTCCTGAACGTACCGGTGACTTGATTTCCGTTACAGATATGTTTAGTTCTGGCGCCCCATACTATCACGTAATGTTGGCTGTGACTTTACTGGGAATTAGTGGAGGTTTTTATATCGTCCCCCTGTATGCCATGATGCAGGCGTATGCACCAAAATCACATCGAGCGCGCGTTGTTGCTGCGAATAATATCTTTAATGCAATATTCATGGTTTCATCGGCGATTTTTTCCATTATCATCTTAAGTATATTAAAAATAGATATTAAAATTCTATTTTGCATAACTGCTGTGTTAAGTGCTTTGTTTAGCACATGGTTATTAATTCGTTTAAAACCCTTAATCGTAACCACTCAAGTTTCTTTGGAGGACTAATATGCGTCAATATACGGGCATTGATAAATTGATTCATTCTTTTGATCAAGCGTTAAGAAGCTTAGTTCCTGGAGCAACATCTGCACAAAGAGCCAATCCATCCACTGAGACTGAAACTAAACTGGCTGTCAGTGAAGCACGCCATGTAGCAGGTTTAATGCGGGTCAACCACAGTGGTGAGGTCTGCGCGCAAGCCCTTTATCATGGACAAGCCCTCACCGCAAAACTTCCCAATGTCCGTCGTGAAATGGAGTTTGCTGCCATTGAAGAACAAGATCATTTGGCATGGTGTGAGGACCGTTTAAAAGAGTTGGACAGTCATACCAGTTTACTCAATCCAGTATGGTACGGTCTTTCATTTGGTATGGGGGCAATTGCAGGGATCGCTGGCGACAAATACAGTTTGGGTTTTGTGGCTGAAACTGAACGCCAAGTGAGTCTTCACTTGCAGCATCATATCAGTCAACTCCCTGCTCAAGATGAACGTTCGCGTAAGATCTTGGTACAGATGAATGAAGACGAATTACATCATCGTGATACAGCTTTAACCGCGGGCGGTGTTGAACTTCCAATCCCTGTTAAAATTACCATGACTGCCATTTCCAAACTGATGACCAAGACCAGTTATTATATCTAATGACAATATCCAAAAAATAAGCCCTTGAATTGGGCTTATTTTTTAACATCTTTTTTTCAACACATTAAGCGTTATGAATAGTTAAATGCGGAACAAAACCCATATTTACCTAGATTGAATATCACTCTTCGCCAAATATCAATTGGGCACTATTCGGAGCCAATTTTGCAGTTTGTAGTGGCAACAAAGATGGATTGAAGGGATATTGTTTTCCATCAAATTTTAACATCACTTGCCCATGCTTCGGTGTATATATAAATAGTTGCTTCCAACCGTTGTGCATATAACTGGTCACATATACAGGTGTGTCTACCAAAGTTGTTTTGCTTAAAAACTCAAACTGCTGATTTTCTCCACCTTTAAAGACCAGCATACTGCAACCACCTGAGCCACACCAATCCAGTCCATTAAGCAAAACAATCGCATCCTCAATTCCATCTTGATTCAGGTCATTGAATGCGACATTGAATGTAGACTGCCCCTGAGTATAAGCTTCTACTTGCTGTTTTAAATGTATGTCACGCTGTTGCAATGACTGCAGACGGCTTGAAGAAAGCTCAGGCTGTTGGAGTGATTTTTCATGAAGCGCTGTACAGGCTGTTAATAATAATGCAGCACTCATTAAAATCATTGATTGAATGTTCAAATGTACTCACCTTATGCGGGTAGATCAATCACTGGAAATTGATGAGGTGGATAGCTGAATCGGGCATCTTGCCAAAGATCAAACATTGGAATTTTAACGTCTAAAGCCAGTGGAAGTTTTTTGGGATTAAAATGCATCGTATTTAACTTGGTTCCCCAAGCGATTAAATCAATATCTAAAGAAATATGATGAGATGGTCGGGTACGTCCAGACTCTGCTTCCATCTGTTTTAATTGAAAAATCATCTGATCGACAGACAAATGACTTTTTAATAAACAGGCAGCATTCCAATAATCCGCACCAATTCCATCACGACAGGGAATTAAATAAATAGGAGAAAAAACTGCTTCTCCCAGTTTTTTAATTTGAGTCAGCGATTTTTGAAAATGATGTTGTGGTTGATTATTACTGGCTAGCGCTAGAGCGAATATCGTTTCGGTGGCGTTCAAGACGAATTCCTACAGAATTTGCTTGCGGGATAATAGCAGGCTTACGGATGGTAATCATAATCGATTCAATTGCAGGAAAGGTAGTGAAAAGCGCATTTAATACCAGTTTCGCAGCATGTTCGATCAATTTTGGGGCAGCATCTTGAATCACTTTGGCTGAAATATCACAAATCTCTGCATAATTTAAAGTATGTTCAAGTTCATCTGAATTTGAAGCTTGCTCTAAATTCGTTTGAATATGCAGATCAAGCATTAAAGGCTGGATAATTTGACGTTCCCAGTTAAAACAGCCAACGACAGTATCGACTTTCAAACCTTCAATAATAATTGCATCCATGATTAAAAAAATTCTCTTGTTCAATGAAAAACCCTTGCGAAAATGTATTGACCAAGACTTGAGTCAAATCTTTGAAATACTTCTCACAAGGGGCGCTTAATATTAATGCTTTAATAATGATGCCGGGTCGATATTTTGAACCATCTGTAAACGTTGGTCAGCATAAATATCCGTATAGGGTGCAAGCACTCGCATAAAACGATCAAAATACAGCATTTGCTTGAACAGTAAAGCGAAATCGCGTGGGAAACGTATACCATGACGCTCTCCGACAGCAACCATATCCATCATGATATCGTTAAGATCAGATGGATTCGAAGTCATGATTTGCTGAGGATCAGCGAGCAATACACCACTAAATAAACGCTCCAAATCATCTGCTAAAACCTGAGTGTCAATTTGGGTACTGGTCATGCCCATTTGCAGCATATTTTCAGCCATCAACTTGTAATCGGTCTTTTGCAATGCATCCATAAATGCCATGCATGCTTGCCAGACTTCCGGTTTTAACTGTCCAACGATTCCAAAGTCGATAAAGCCGATTCGTCCATCTTCTAGCAACATCAGGTTGCCTGCATGTAAATCTGCGTGGAAAGATTGACACAGCATTAAACTGCCAAACCAAGTATTCATTGCTGTAATTAATACCTGTGAAGGATCTTTGGCAACTTTTTTGACAACATCAAAATCGGTCAATGGTACACCATACAAACGTTGCATGGTCAGTACACGACGTGTTGAAAATTGGTGATATACCTTAGGTGCTGTCGCAGCAGTATTGCGAGAAATATTCAGATAATTGACAAAATCATCTAAATTTTTTGCTTCTTCAATAAAATCAACTTCACGAACCATACGTGTTTTGATTTCTTCAACAATATCGGCCAAAGAAGCAAATTTAACTTTAGGAATGGCTTTTTCCAAAACCTTGGTCGCCCAATGCAAGACATTTAAATCAGTATAAAGAATGGTTTCAACGCCTGGCTTTTGTACCTTAATGACTACATCTTCGCCAGTAACTAAACGTGCAGCATGTACCTGGGCGATGGATGCTGAGGCCAATGGCTTTTCATCAATAGAAGCAAATATCTCTGCTAAGTCACGCCCCGCGAACTCTTGCTCCAACACCCCTTTCACATAGCTAAATGGTAAATAAGGCGTCTGATCCAAACAGCCTTGGAACTCTTCAACATACTCACGAGGAAATAATGAGGGTGTGCTGGCAATAAATTGACCTAATTTAATATACGTTGAACCTAATGATTCAAAGGTTTCACGCATCAGTTTGGCATTACTGGGTTTTTCTGTGGCATATTTAATGCCTGCTTTCGCTGCAATTACAGCCGTTTCCCCAACGCGGGCGACTGAACGCAGACCATCGAGAAAGATATTATTTTTCATAATGTCAACATTAAATTGAGTTTGTTGGAGTTTAACAAATTAATCAGCATTTGCAGTATGGCTAAGCTGACAGTTTGTACAATCTTGATCTTTTTCAAAGGCTAAAATTCGTTGTTTCATTGTTAAACCATCCCAAAGCAATAATTTTTGCTTGAGTGGTGTCTTTCCCAGACCTAGATATAAAAGTGCATGATGAGCCTGTAAACTGGCGATAACATTTGGCGTTGTTGCCAATACGCCTGTGTCGGCACAGCGTAAATTTTCATTTTGCTGTTGCTCTTTGGGAAATAGGCATTCATAACAGGCTGAATTCCCTTCAGCCATAAACAACTGCCCTTGAAAACCAATTGCTGATGCGCTAATCAAAGGCACTTGAGCATGTGTACAGGTTTGATTGACCAGATAACGTGTAGCAAAGTTATCACAACCATCAAGCACTAAATCTTGTTGTGAGATAAGCATTTGTGCGTTCTGCTGATCAAGTTGGATGGTATGATGTTCCACTTGGATAAATGGGTTAATCTGTCGCAATCGCTTGGCTAAAATTTCTGCTTTATAGAAACCGATATCTTGCTCGACATAAGCAATCTGTCTTTGTAGATTACTCATTTCTATAATATCTGCATCAATCAGACTAATTTTACCTACACCTGCGCGCGCCAACAGCTCAGCTGTCATACAACCAATGCCACCACAGCCAACAATCAGAATATTGGCGAGCTTTAATTTTTCCTGCGCCTCTAAATCCCAGCCATCCAATAAAATCTGGCGTGAATAAAGATACATTTCAGATTCGTTCAGTTCTAAATCCATATCCATCATGTACTAACATCAATTCCACTCTACCCATATGCAATATAACATTTTCAAGGTTTATCACGTAGAACATTGTAAAATTGAACCCAAAATAACTGCTTGAACAACAGTATTTGCTCAACTGCGGATCAAAAGTAGAAAGTTGCTGGTTTATTTTATTTATCGCAAATATTTTTCAAGTATTATTTCAATATTGAAAATTTATAAATTTCATTCTACATTAGTTTAGAAAAAAATTTCACACTGAGTATGGCTATGGAACTTGACCGTTACGACAAACAAATATTAGAAATATTAACCCATGAAGATATTAACTTAAATGAACTGTCAGAACGTATAAATCTATCGGTGAGTTCAGTACACCGCCGCATCAAGCATTTGATTGAAACGGATATCATGACCAATCTAAAACGTGATATTAACTTCGAAAAATTAGGCTTTAAGCTCCATGTGATTTTACAGATTTCACTCAGTAAACATGACACAGATACATTTGCAAAATTTTTAGAAGAACTGGAAAATATTCCAGAAGTAATCAATGCCTTTTTAGTAACGGGACAAACCGCAGATTTTTTGGTTGAAGTCATTGCTAAAGATATGGAAAACTACAGTGAGATTTTACTTAAACGTATTGGTAAAATTGATCATGTGGTTGCACTACACTCAAGCTTTGTGATCAAAGAATATAATCGAGTATTTAACTGTACCGGTTTATTGAATCGGGTTTAGTTGCTGATTCTGTGCTGACATTCTACAAAAATGAAGGATCTCTCCTCCCCTTATGTGGGTATGTCATGCTTTCAAACCAGAATTTCTTTAATTGTTATTTGTTAATTTAAGTAGAAATGAATCAAACTGCACTTTATCAATAAACTTTAAATCGATATTGCTTCCATCAATAAAAAAAATTTTCGCCTGATGGATATTCCCTTGGATGGTTTCGACTTCCATAAACTTGATGTTTGCTGAATTGATGTATTTATCTCTATATTTTACAAGCACTTTTTATCCTTAAGAATGAATCAGTTTGAATGATCAACCGTTCATCTAAAATTAATCAAAAATGAGATACAAGTCAAACATTTTTAAGTAAATGTTAAATATACGATAGATTAAATGCTTCTATGTTTAATAAATTAAGACTTATTCAAGCTTCAAAACTTAGGATGTATGCGTTATAGAGATAAAGTAAATCGTTACGCCTCTGATCATTGCAGCTAAAAAACAACGATAAGTTATTGATTTTATTTATTATAGATTATTTCCCACAGCATATTTAACAAAGGAAATCGAGCCATAAAAAAAACGCACTAGATAGTGCGCTTCTTTTGTAAAAATCAGAATTAATTTTCTAATTCAGCCAGAACTTCATCTGTAAACTCAACGTTGGTATATACGTTTTGAACATCATCTAAATCTTCAAACATATCAATCATTTTCACAATCAGTTTAGCTTGATCTACATCTGAAATTAATGCTTTGGTTGAAGGGCTCATGACCACTTCTGCATTGTCAGACTTTAAGCCCGCAGCCGTTAGAGCATCTTGTACATCACCAAATGTTTCAGGGGTAGTAATCACCAAGATTTCATCTTCATCGACTTCGATATCTTCAGCACCTGCCTCTAAAGCAATGTCCATGATCTTGTCTTCTAAAGAAACATCCTCAAAAGTAATTTCACCACGCTTTGTAAACAAGTATGCAACAGAACCTGCTGTACCTAAGTTACCATTGGTTTTAGAAAAACAATGTCGAACATCTGGCACTGTACGGTTTAGATTGTCGGTCATCGTCTCCACGAGAACTGCAACACCACCCACACCATAACCTTCATAAGTGACTTCTTTTAAATCATCATTATCGTCCCCACCAGCACCGCGTTGGATTGCACGGTTGATGGTGTCACGTGTCATATTGACAGAAAGTGCTTTTTCAACAACAGCACGTAGACGAGGGTTACTGCCTGCATCTGGACCGCCGAGTCTGGCAGCTGTGGTTAATTCACGAATATATTTAGTAAAAACTTTACCACGCGTCGCATCTTGTTTTGCTTTACGATGCTTAATATTGGCCCACTTGGAATGACCCGCCATGCGAAATATGCTCCTGTAGATTGGCTTTATGCCATATCAAATTGCAGCAATTCTAACATAAGCACTTTTTTATGAGAAAGTGCTTATTTTTTAGTTTTGATGCAAATTAAGAATTTTTTGGCTCAGGAATTACAATATCCAATCCTGTATGCTCTTTATATAACCGTTTAATTTGTGCGAGATCTTGATCTAGATCAGTTGGATAAATTTTTCCAAAAATTCCACCTTGCTTGGTTTTTGAATTTGCGTACATTAAAACTATCGGTACACCCGCTGCTTTTGCAATATGCCAAAAACCCGTACGGATCGGCTTACGTGCTTCACCACGTTCGGCCCGTGTCGCTTCAGGCGCAATCACCAAATTGAATTCATCCTGACTTTGAAACAATTCCACCATCTGCGCAACAATGTCTTTATTTGATTTGCGATCGACAGGAATTCCACCAATTTTTTCCAAAATGGGTTTCATGGGTCCTTTAAATAGTTCTTTCTTGATCAAAGTATGGATTTTGATGTTATAAATTTGAAATATAGCAAGTGAAAGAACAGCATCCATCATAGAAGTGTGCTCAAAACCAATAATCACTTGTTTTTTTTCAAGTACACTTTGATCTACTTCATAAGACCAGCCAGAGAGCTTGAAGGTAAGTTCTCCCAGAAACTTTTTCATATAACCTGTATGCCTTAAAAATTAATTCGAGGATTGTCTAAGCAAAAGCAAAAAAAAACAATCACAATTACGCTTATTTTTTTACACTTGTATATTTTCATATGGGCACAATCAACTTTTCTTAAACCAACCACAGTATGAATAAATTTATTTATACACATTTGCAAAGTGTCTGACATTTATCATGCTCAGAGGCAGAGGTATAGGCATTACAACCTGATACCTTTAAACGGATGTGAATCCCTGATAATGTAAAAATTTTAAATAAAACATTTAAAACATAAACCAAAGATTGAAGAATAAAGCCTTTTATATCCTTCTGTTGATATGCTTATTTCTCAAGATAGCCCGAATGTCTATCCATGTTAAAAACAGCGAACTCAACATCAATTTAAAAGTAATTTATGAAACATTCTTCTGTTTTATCCTATGAAGAGAATTTCATATTTAATCCGTTCTTATTATTGCTCTAGTATTTTCTGTATGCCGAGTTATTTTTAGCATCAATTATTTAATATAAAGTTTACCTGAAAAATAACATAACTTAAAAATAAATTTAGAAATACTAATTTATTTTTAAATCCTTAACTCTCAACTAAAATAATGTTAATTTATCAAAAAGTAAAACTATGTCACTATTTTGCAATATTTTATTTGTATAAAAAATCAACTAAAAAATATAATTTTTTTGAATAAATTTCTGATTTTTATTTATATATATTATTCATACTTTATTTTTCATTACTTTTTTAGTCTTAATTACATTTATAAATTAGAGTTTTTACTCTACTTATTGATTATTTTATGTAATTTTAAATACCTCATTGTCAAGAAGACAATGATGATTTTTAAAAGGATGAATCTAATGAAAACAAAAATGATGCTGCAAAAAGCCATCGTCACAACTTCACTAATGTGTCTTGCAGGGGTAAGTCAAGCTGAAGATTTTAAACGCTTCTCTGTTTCTACAGGCTGGTTGCATATGACCTCTCTGGGAAAAGCACAACCGTTTAGAATCAATACCTCAGTTGGTGCAAATACCAAGGCAGCGGTAGGGGTAATTTCAGGTCAGACTATTTTAGATAATGTTGATCAATCTCGCATTAATGCAATGGACCCAACACTCATCGAATTACTCAATGCCCCAAGTAACACAGAAGGTCGATATTTATTTGATGATTTACTCGACATTATCATGGCAGACGACCCCACTTTGATTGATCAATTGACAGGAATTGCTGAAATCAATGGTATTGCCAATTGGACATCTAACGCAGGGTTAGAAGTTGAAGATGTTGATACCCTCGGTTTGATGTTTACCTATAATGTTACAGACAATGTTGCTGTTCAATTGATTGGCGGTGTTCCACCTAAAGTTGATTTAAAAGGCAAAGGCGCTGTATATGCACCCTTCACCGCTACATCTCAACCGCTTCAGGGTTTGGTTGGCGATCTATACTTAAAAAACAATCTTTTGATTACAGATTTAGATCGCTATAACACTGCTGCGTCTGCAAGAGCCTGGACACCTGCAATTCAAGCGCAGTATTATTTTGGAAAATCTGGTGTAAATAAGTTTAGACCTTTCGTCGGCGCAGGCGTTATGTACGCTTATTTCAATGACATTAAAATCAATTCAGGAATTAAGAATGATTTGGTCAATGCTGGACATATGATCCAAAACATTCATGATGGTCATGCCGGTGCTTCACTTGAAGGTAAACCATCGAGTGGCAATATGAAAGTTAAAGTCGATGCAACAGACGCGCTTGCACCGATTGTCACTGCTGGCTTTACCTATGACTTTAAAACCAATTGGTTTGCTACCGCCTCTATTTCATATGCTAAATTGGATAATACCGCCACAATCAGTGTAGTGAATACCAATAACAACGCCAAATTAATACAAGCAAAAACAAAAATCGAGATTGATCCACTTATCACTTATCTTGGTGTGGGTTATCGCTTCTGATTTTTGCTTTATAAAGTCATAAAAATTGAAGTCATTTTTATATTCGTTAGAAAATGACTTCAATTATCACTTATTAAAAATACATTACGCTCGAAAATAAATTAAGTTTAATTCTCTAAAATCTGTAATTTTAATGAGTTTTCTCTCTTACTCTGTCTCTATACAATCAAGATCAACCAACGTTACTTTATAAAAAATAGATTTTCTTTTTCCATAAAAATACTTGAACAGTAAAATTAAATAATACAATTAAAAAAATATAATACAAAAAAACCAAATTTAAAAAACTTATTAAAAAAATAAAATTCGACTACTTATCAAGTAAACAAAACATCAAAAACAATATTTTTTTAAAATTTGTTGCAATTTCATATCAACAATCTCATTATATGCAAAATTTTTAAACAGATATATATCATTAAAAATTTTCAACTATACTGACTAAACTTTGGAAAAAAGATGAAAAAATTACTTTTAGTATCTATTTTAGGTGCTCTATCAATAACCAGTCATGCAGCCAATTCTGAAATTCAACCTTATGTAGGCGCTGGTTATACATATTTAGATAATGATGTTGATATTCACTTTTTGGGACTCAATGCGGGTGTTCAATTCAACCAATATATTGGAGCCGAAGCGTTCTGGAACAAATCAGTAAATGACATTAAAGTTGATGAAGATTTTGAAGATATCGGCATTAAAACTGATGTAGATGTTCAATACTATGGGATTGCTTTAACGGGTAAATATCCTTTGGAAAACAATTTCTATGCTAAAGGCATGGTTGGATACACACGTGTTGATCTTGATGTAGATGCTCATTTTTTAGGATATAAAGTCTCTGAAAGTGAAAATGATTCCGGGGTGATTATTCAAGCGGGTGGCGGTTATAACTTTAACAAGAACATCGCAGCTGAGTTAGCATACACATACATTAGCGCTTTTGATGGTTTTAATGGTGTGAATCTTCAATTAAAATATAACTTCTAATTTTAACAATAGAAAGAAGGATAAAATATCCTTCTTTCTAAAATCATATAACAAAGTAAAACTATATAATGATTCACTCTACGGATAATCCAATCACTTAATATGAGCAACCTGTTTAAAATTCTTTTAAGCACTTAAATAAAATATCTTTGTTAAATTTTCCCGAGTAATTTTTTTTCGCTTCGCAAAAAATCAAAAATTTAAAAATGAAGATAGCGGACATAATAGACATGCTATCCAATTCTTAAAATTAAACTCTCGTATTATAACAATCCAAAATATTCCGCAGGATTAAATACATCATAATTTTACTTGATCAACAGCCCTCGTAATAATAAATCTAAAGCTGCTCGTGCATGTACTAATCTTTGCACATTATCACCGCCATCAGCAATCCAAAATGCTGTTTCCGTTAGACTGCCATAAATTAAAGAAGCCATTGCTTGTGGGTCAACAGTTTCAATCACATTTTCTTGAAGAAGTTTTTCAATCTGTTTTTGCATCGAGTGAATACAGGCTTTTTGTGACTCCAATGAGCTTCCAGCTAAAACTGCACGGGCATCAAGGAGAACAATACGTTGAAACTCTGGCTCTAGAGCCATGTCTAAATAACGGTGGCAACGTTGGCTAAAACCAAGCCAAGTATTTTCAGCATGATCAGAAATCAACTGTAACTGATGATCCATCTCGCCATCAATTTGTTTCACAACCGCTGCTAAAAGCCCTTTCTTATCGCCGAAATGATGATAGAGCGCACCACGGGTAAAGCCTGCTTGAGCAGTCAAATCATCCATTGACGTCTCTGCATAGCCTTTTTCACTAAACACTATACGTGCCATTGCAATCAAAGCAGCTCGGGTTTGTTCCATTTCAGCACGGGTACGACGGACCATCAAAAACTCCTTACATACATTTCGTATGAATATTTACATACGCTACGTATGATTGTATGCTTTATTCATACGCAGCGTATGTATTTTACAAAATCCTTGTAGCTTTACAAGAAATCATTTTTAGGAAGACCGAATGATTGATGCATATCGAGATTTATTTTTAAAACGCCATACGACTACATTCACAGTGGCAGGTTTAATTGCACGTATTGCTTTGCCGATGAGCAGTATTGGAATCATCCTCATGGTTTCTAAGCTGTATGATAGTTATGCCCTTGCAGGTATAGTATCAGCTACATTTGTCTTAACTTATGCGCTGATTTCACCCCACACATCAAAGCTGGTGGATCACTATGGACAAAGTCGCATACTTCCAGTCGCAACGATCATCAGCAGCGTTGGTTTTGTTATCCTGATTTATAGCGCTTGGAAACAGACTGCTGATTGGATCTTATTTATTGGAGCATTTTTGGCAGGTTTTATGCCAAGCATATCTGCAATGGTGAGAGCACGCTGGACAGAAATTTATCGGGATCACTTCAGACTAAAGACGGCTTATTCCTTAGAAACTGTACTCGATGAAATATCATTTATTATTGGACCGCCTTTATCTGTAGGCTTATCTATTATTTTATTTCCTCAAGCCAGCTTAATCGTTGCGATCATATTGTTGATTATTGGCGTTATTGTATTGGTTCTGCAACGTGCAACCGAACCTGAATTGGATCGGTTAAATACTCACCCGTCGAATTCCAGATCGCTTATCCGAGTCGCAAATATACGTTTGCTTACTTTATTTATGCTGAGCATGGGCGTTATTGTGGGTACTGTGGATATCGTGAGTGTCGCCTTTGCTGAGGCAGTTTCTCAACCAGCCACCGCGAGTCTAGTGCTCTCTGCTTATGCTCTGGGATCATGTCTATCCGGTCTGTGGTTCGGCGCAATAAAACTCTCAATCCCCTTACATCGACTTTTATTATGTGGCGGAGCTGCTACAGCTCTAGCAACCCTTCCCTTAGTCTGGATCGACAGTATCATTATCCTGACATGTGCTGTGTTTGTGGCTGGAATATTTTTTGCACCGACAATGATTGTAGCAATGTCATTGGTAGAACGTCTTGTCCCTAAACATCGCTTAACTGAGGCGATGACATGGTTATTGGCTGGACTAAATATTGGTGTTGCATTGGGTGCGGCAAGCTCTGGACAAATGCTCGATCATTATGGTTTGGATTATGGATTCTTGATTGCCTTGGGTGCAGGTGCAGTCGTGTTTATCCTTGCAATATTTGGACATTACCGTTTAAGACATGATCAATGATTGTCAGCTTAAAATCAGTCAATACAGCTAATAACCTTTCATTAAAAATAAATCATGAGACTTGAATCCTAATAATAGAAAAAACAATGCTTCCTTTGAAAAGTCTTTTAGATTCAGTCTTTTTAGATTAAATGATGTTTTTTAAATGATTTGAGACAGCGCATTTTTCACTTTAAATCTCTTATGAACTTCAAAATTATTCAAGTTGAAGTTCATTTTTTAGAATTGATCTATAAAATCTTTAATTTCAAATAACTGAAATAAGAATACGCTCAAGATTCTGTTGATGATCTTTTCGATTTTAGGCAGTCTTTCGCCTGATCCAACTTAAACAGTTCATAGATCAACTCATTTTTTTCAGGAGTTGTAAAATTAATGTTAACTTTTTTAGGAGAATCAAACTGTTGGTAACTGATTGTAAATTTTTTAGAATGTATTAACGCTTCCATCAATCCGCAGGATTCCTGAGGATTGGTCGCAACAAACAAAATTTGCATGGCTTTTAATCCCTCATCTGCAAAGTCTGTTGATTGCATTTTTTGATTCATACCGCCATCCACACTGACATATATAGGCTGACTAGAATCAATGAGTTGTTCTGTTTTGTTGCCCCCCGAATCATCATTTAATGTGACGGAAAGCGTTAAAAATACAGCTTTTTCATGATAACCCAGTGCTTTAGCAAAACTTCCTTCTTTCTGATATAGCCTAATTGCCTCATGGCCAGAATCGCTATAAAGCCTCAAACTATCGACCGCTTTGAAATTATCCGAAATAATCTGCTTCTGCCAATCACCTGCATAACAAAAGCTCATTATCATTAATAATTGAAGAAAACAGATTAATTTTGCAAGTACAGTTATCTTTGTTGGTATCATTTAACGCAAGTACCCTTTTCTAGATATGGAAGTAATCAGTTCTACTCAGGAGCTGTTTATTGATTTAAAACAATAAATAAGCTGATAAGCCTGAGCAAATTTAAATTTTAATTCAAAATCATGATCTTTATACATATACCGCACTTAAAAATTGGAAAACTTTAATCCATATGAGTGTTCAAACTATTTAAAATTCACGAGTTTCTTCGAGGATTTAGTTATATCAGGGTGTTTATTTTCTAAAAAACTTTTTATATGCATCCTCCTGACTATCTACTAATCAATCTAATCCATTAGAAATAAATAATAAAATACAATTCTTTCGGATCTTTTTTCCAATTACTTATATCCGATAAAATTAATCTTGAATAAATATGCTTCCACTCATGTGAGGCAAGTAAGACGTTATGTCTAGTTTAAAACCTAGAATACACGAGTAATAAAGTCATTCAACCGTTTTTGGTGCTTACAGTGTAGCTTTTTAGGGTCTTGATTAGTCTTAGACAGACCTGTGTGTAATAAGATGTGACAAGGCACATTTGCAATTCGTAATCGGCCAATAAATTGAACCAATTCTTCAACATGAGCCTGTTTACCTAAAATAAAAACTGAATCAATTTCAATTTCAGGATTATTCAAGTTAACAGCTTCATCCATAATAGAGGTTGTAAATACGATATCTACACCAGTCGGAATCTTTTGTGTTTCAAAAACTGCTTTAACTTCACTTTGATTTTTGGTTTTACTGTGTACCACAATACACTTGAGCTTATGACGCTGCTCAAAATAGCGTTTCATATTTTCGCACTTATCTCTTGAATTGATGCGCACAATAATCGTTTTACCGCATTTCCCTTTCGATGAATCCGATGTTTTAAGCAAACCTTTAACTTTCTGCTCAATTATAGCGATTGCTGTGTATTGGTCCCCTTTGGGTAGAGATGTCACTCGGATATCACGCACAGGAGGATTTTGATGCGTCACATAAATTTCTTGATCAATATCTATTTTAAGCTGATCAAATAGCTCTGTCGTTTTGGTCGCAGTTAGAAATAGGCTAGTAGGTATTGAACGTTTTTGTAGATGCCAAATCACAGGTGTTAAAGCATCATCCCGAAATGAGCCAGCAGAATATAATTTATGGGCTTCATCAATGACTAATAAAGCTGCTTTCTTTTGAGAATCAGACATTAATTTAATAATTTTGTCGAATTTATCATAGGTTGCAACAATGACACCTTTGAACTTACGCAAACTATCGTCTGGGTTCTCGTTTGCACAAAAAAACAAATACTCAGAAACGACTTTGGTTTTTCCTGAATATTCGTGCTGTAACTCCATAACTTTAGCTTGAGTAGGCACTAGAATGAGTACCAGTTTGAATTGAGCTTTTAACTCCTCCATAGTGAACGTGGTCTTTCCTGCACCCGTTGGTGCAACTAAGAAAGTAGATTTATTTGGCTCAATTTTAATACCTAATGAAGTTAAAAATTGGTTAACACTGAGCTGCAAGGAAATTTTAGACATGAGAACTCCATAAAGCATATCGATTTGCGATATGCCCTGACACTAGTAGAAATTAAGATTTAGAGATTTGGACGAGCGTTGTTGATACGTTCAGCGAGCATTTCAGAAGCATTGCGCAGCGTATCTTGGCGTAAATGTGCATAACGCTGAGTCGTGGTTGGTGATGCATGCCCTAACAGATGTTGAACCACATAAATGTCACAACCATTATTCACAGCCATACTGGCAAAGTTGTGGCGTAGATCATGGATACGAAAGTTTTCGATCTGAGCTGCTTCTAGAATTTTCTGGAAAGTTTTTCGTATATCATTAAAAGGCAGTCCAGTTTTCGGATTGGCAAACACATACACATACTTTCGTGACATCTTGCGAATCACTTGCTGAGCTTCACTATTGAGCTGAATAATGCGCGGTTTACCAGATTTATTCTCATTGAGCTTCCAAAGATGGTTGTTCTCATCCAAATCACTCCATTTAAGATTCAGCACTTCACCTTTGCGAGCACCAGTCAATAGCAGCATTTCCACAATACCGACAATGATTTGGTTATCGATATCATGAGCATGGTGATTGGCGAGAACATGCATTAAACGTTTTAGCTCATCATCACTGAGATAACGTTCAATCTGATTCTGCTCAACCAGTTTTTTGACACGGCTCATCGGAGACTGCTCGATGATCTCTCGTTCAAAGGCCACATTAAACATGCTACTTAAAAGTGCTCGTGTTCGATTGACTGTTGCGTTGGCACGATCTTCGGTTTTGATTTCAAGCATCAAATCACTAAGCATTGCTGCTGTAATCTGATTCAACTGGATATTGCCTAAAGTGGGTTCAATGTGATTCTTGAACCTTGAAACATCATCCTTCCAAGACTTTTTATTTAACTTCGCCATAGGCATGTAGACCTTATAAAAGAAATCTGCAAGCTTAGGGATATTTTCAATACGTGCTTTTTCCTCTAGAGGATTAATGCCTTTACTCAACATAAGTTGGTAGCTGTCGACAATACTAATTACTTGCTGTAAGGACACTTCAGGATATTTACCTAATGTCGTGCTGATCTTTTTTCCCTTAAAGACAGCTCTGAACATAAAGGTCTTACTTACATTCGAAATTACAACTTTTAGTCCTTTCACATGGGGAACCGAGATTTCAACTTTGGACTTATCCTCTGGTAGCGTGAGTTGTTCGATATTGAATAACTGTGACATCCCAAAACTCGCTGATGATTTAAGTGGAAACGATGTGTTCATGAGCTCTCCTTATAGAAAAAAGGCGCACTTATCCCTGATCGTGAGACCATGTTTCAAAGAATCAGAAAATAAGTGCGTTTAGATAGTTAAGCTAAGCCGATGAAATTACGACTTAGAAGAAAGGTCTTGAGCTGTCATCTAGCTGCTCAAAAGTAGTTGGTGTATTCAGTCTACGAGCATTATCAGGAGCGATGCTTTCATCAATAAACTTGTAGACCAGCTTAGTAATAAGGTTATTATTTTCATCAAGCAAATAGAGACCAAACCCAAATATAGAATCGTTACACATATTGCTCGCGTAATCTGTGCTTTGTAGATAAACGATTTTCGCTGGCTTCAATCTGGACAAAGTCAAATCTAAAGAATCAATAGAGTCTGGAATGCTTTGACTTGATGAGTTGCAAGAGCCACCACACCAGATTGATTTAACTTTGGCTTCATCAACTTTCAATAAGCCAATGTTATTTTTCAAAGCATATTGTGTGACAAGATGCCAAAGAGCATTAAATAAAAATTCACAGAATTTCGAATCTGCAATATTGTCCTTTTTAAGAACAATATTTGACTCCGCATTAATTTGATCTAATTCATTTTTCTCATGAATATTAACCAATGATTCGTCAAAATTAAAAACCTGAGATTCATTAATCTCTCGATTTTTAAAATAAGCCTGTAACTTTTCACCCTCGATCCGTTCTTGAATATCAAGGATGTGATCAGGATCATCATAATTGATAAAGTCATCATTAATAGTTTCGTCATTAACAGAGTCACCATTAATAGAGTTGTCATTAATATCCAACAGCGGATCATTTTTATGCTGATCTAATGAAGCAACCAAATCAGTTTGGCCTTGATCATCTGTGTTCGTCTTGAAAGTAGTCATATTCATTTACCTATATAGCTTAAGAAAGATTATTAACGACTGCGATTAACAGTGTTAACTTCTTGGGTCGAATCTGAGACTTTTTATTTTGCCCCTGTGCACACCCGCGTAAATAAGAATAGCAACCAATAAGAAAAATTCAATATAAATATTACGTAAGCATTTGTTATTTATTGACTTTTTTAACCATAATTAAGTGTCTCATTCGGTATGTTCTAAGGAATCAGGTTGCGGTTTTTTTAATCAAAATGTACAATAAGAGGAATTGAATGCTTATTTTTTAACCAGAAGTTCAGTATGAAACGATTTTATTTTCCAAAAAACATTTATGATGCTCTGAAACAAAATCCAGACCTACCTATAAAAGATATACAGCACATAACGAATTGTGCTAGATCGACAGCTTATCGATATAAAAGTAATTATAATTTTTGCATTAAAAATCCTGATATTGTTTTAATTGACCACACCATTAATAGAGTTGATATTAAAACATGGAAGAAAAGGAATGAGCAGCAGGAACATTTAAATCAATTTTTGAGTATTAGTTTAAATACTCATGGTTTTGAATCTTCACCTGATTTAAGAAATCAATTTTATGCAAAACACCCAATGTATTCATCTCAATCTAACCAAAATTTCAATCGATATTTTAAAAGGTTTCGCGATGAAGTTAATATGTCACAGTACAAATTAAAAATAATGAATTCTATATTAAAACCTATAGGCTTCTATACTGTAAATAATCCTAATTACAGTCCAAAGGACTAGTAGAACGTCCGACAGGTTATTTGTACAAAGCATCATTGGTTGTCTCACTTAAAACGATATAAAATCACCCCAAGGCCAGAACGGTCTTGGGGGCTATTTTACGGTTAAGTCAGTAATCACTTGGCATCAACAATGTCGTTAAAGAACGATCTGCTTCTGTGATGATCCAAATTTTATCTTCAGCTATCGAATAGCTAGAGAATATCCGAGTGTCATTAATTAATGCTTCCTCATTTGATTCTTTGTCTTCATCTTCTAAATCGCCCCAATCACCCGTTTGATGACGATAAAGTAATTGGAGTAAATCAGTTTGATGTTTCTCTGCAAAAGCCAAAGCATTGGGTGTAGACACAACTTGACCCAAAGCGAATAGTCGTTGCCTTGTCATAAATACGTCTCACATAAAAATTAATAGAAAAATGTGCGGGCGGTGGTCTGTGAAGAGGTTTAGATTTGATTGATTTTATGGCGCTCTAAAATCTCAGTCGGTACATAGATCAAAATGCCTTCATTGTCGTTCAGCATGATATACACCTCATACCAATCATGCTTTTTCTCAACAAATTCAACTTCGCCTAATGACAGCTTTTCAGATAAGCTGAAACTGAGCTGAGGAAAAGGCTCAGTTAAATCATTGTCATCTTCACAAATAACAAACCACCCATGCAGGGTGGCTTGATAAGGTTCATCATACTGATTATCGAGTGTCTGCATGTGCAGTGAAATACTTGCTCGAATTGACTCATCTGATACTTGCTGTAAGTCAGATTGACTCTTGATGTACTGCATTTTCATCCCCCACATTGGCTAAGGCATCAGAGTCATCAATCTGAGTTGATTGCTGATTCTTTGGTTTAGGACCGCGTTTCCCACTTGCAGGTTTAATATCATGAGAAGATTCAAAGGCTGATGAACTTTGTTGCACAACATCATCAAATGAAATTGGCCAAAGTTCATATTCATCATTTACTTCAAGTAATCGCGCAGTTTGTGGATGCAGTCGGATTACACCTTGATCAACTAAAGCAGCTCCTAGAAAACTTGCATTGTTGACTGACTTACCTACGAATAATTCTTTCAATGCAACAGCATGGAATGGCTTTGCTGATTGATAAAGCTTCTGTAAGGTTAAAATGATCTGCTCAACTTTGATCAATTCTGTACTAAATCCACCTGATGATTCATTTTCACTTAGAGCGATACCAAAGCTTTGATCGTCATTATCTTGCCAGAGTTGATATTTAAGCTGACCTTTTGCCCTGTCCGATAACTTATTACAACTCCATGTTTTAATGAGAGTCTGGTTTATTTTGTCAAAAATTCTTGGTTGCATAATGGCTTCCTTTAAGCATAAAAAATCCCGATGTACTGCAAGAGCACATCGGGACCTAAATTTAAGATTGTGGGTTAGAACATTGCTTCACATGCAGCGATATGTTTCGCTACTGATTTGATGCTTTGTTGATTAGGGGTAAATGTTGTGACCTTTTTATTGTTTAGGTACACATCAATTTTTTTGGCTTTAGAAATTCCTTGTGAAAGTTCATACCAAGCATTTGCACCATTGCGCCACTTAGTAGAAGCAGATGCAGCTACTTTGCTTTTTCCATCCAATAAGAAAGTTAAAGGATATTTGGAATCAGAGTTTGCATAGCTATTCTTCGGTGTTTGGAAGCGTACAGAATGATCAAACATATCTCCTGCACCCTCGTTGCAAGTCACCCAAAGCGTATTGCCCTTGACATCTTGAATTGAATATTCAGAGAAGCCTTGAGCATAGTCAGATTGCCATACATTCGGTGCTGCATAAGTGAATCCAGTAACAGCCAATAATGCTACAAACAGTATTTTTTTCATAAATAATCCTATTCTTTAGAAGAGCTTTTACTTCTTCACGCATGGTTGAATGCTTTGAATGTACTGACCATCATTGGTATCTTTGAAAAATCCGTTTTTAGATTGAATCTGTAGACATTGACCCTTTTTAAATGGTTTCATTTGCTTTGCTACTTTGTCTTGTAGCATATAAGCATTCAAAATAACTTCACCTTTGGTTGTTTGGATAATGATTGCTTCACCACTAAAAACGATGTTCTTTTTAAGGGTGACTTGTTCAGTCTTTGCTAATGCAGCATTAGAAATAACAAGACCAGTTAAAAGGCAAAATAAAAGTTTGAAATTTTTCATAAATGATCTCACGATTTAATTAATTCACTTGACGATAAATACAATCGTTCCAAGGCGGTGTATTTTCACGATATTTTGCGCAAGCCATAACCGCACGTTCTAATCCGCCCAGTGTTTGTCCATAGGCGTCAATATCGGAGATAGATACGTCACCTTGTTTCTTGGTTTGTTGAGTTGCATACTTACGTTGAGCTTCCGCTTGTTCAGCTTGACGTTGTTGCTGTTTCAATTGTTGTGCTTTGAGCTCTTGTTGCTTTAACAAGAGATATTCCTCTTTACTGTTAAAGTCAGAAAAGCCAACAACCTCACCATACCCGTTATATTGCAATGCTCGCCATACGGTGACTCCCTTTTCTGTGACTGGAATAATCCCATCAGGAGATTTCAATATACGTTCAGCCATTGCTTGCTGTTGCTGCGTTTGATATGACACAACTAGATCATTGGCTGAGTTTGCTGCACGTTGTACATCAGGATTACCTGAAAAGGTCGCTACCGCTGTCAAGGCGGAGTTAAGTAGATTAGAAAACCCCATATATTTTTCCTTTAAATATGCTTATAAAGTAATAACTTAATATCAATCCACAGTCCAAATCAAAGCACTGTACCCGAGTTGGGTACATTCCACATTGTATCGATAATGAGCGCATGACAGCAAGTATCAATACGAAAGAAATGCAGGCTTTGACGAACTGGTTGAAGCAAGCACGACAGGACCAAAAATTTTCTATGCGCGCATTAGCAGAACGCATGGATAAACCACACTCGTTTGTTCAAAAAGTTGAACAAGGCGAACGTCGTTTAGATGTGGTTGAATATGTTTGGTATTGCCATAAGCTAGGCGTTAATCCACAAGATGGATTTCTTTTGATTGAGCAGGTGCTCTTAGATTCTCAAGACTGAGAGCCTAGATTGAGGTTAGGTTTGACTGGATCAGCTCAAGCCCATGGTGAGGGTTGATTTCTAAAGCTTTGCAGTAGAATAAATACTCCACAACATCCAACTGATATTTTCCGCTTTCTACATCCTGAACATAGGTAAATGGTTTATTTAACCGATCTGCCAATTGTTCCAAAGTGAGGTTTTTAGCCTGACGTTGCTCAGTCAACCACTGTTGCAAGATAATCATCGATTTCCCCATTCAAATAAACACAAGAGCAACAGCACAAAGCTTTGTTGGTAAGTCTGTCTTTTTATCATTACAGACCCGAATCGCTTTGGCTATAGATTTGCATTGGGGATGTGGAAGAGTCTCGATGACTTTAGATACAGATTCGAGTTTTGGATAGTGTTTTTTCATGGTCACTCCTTTATTGGCTAAAGACCATGAAAATAATATGTGTTCGAAAAATAGTTAAATACGTATTGATTTACTTACTGCGAGGCTTCGCTGCATCAGAGCGTTTTTTACGCCATTCACCATTATCATTACGTGTACGATTTTCACCAGCAGTTGGACCTGTTTTTACAACTGGACCTTTTGTATCTTTTGGAGATGGCATATTTTTACTCTCAATTTAGTTATTAAGCTTTTAGTAATATTGAAAGTTAAAATTTATGCAATATATAAGACAAAGTAATTTCTTTCCCCTCCATATTTAAAACAAAAATACCACTTTTTTTTGTTTCAGGGCTTATTTGTATTGATGCTATTTCTTTATTTAGAGAAATATTGTTAAATCAAATAGTAATAATTTTTTGAATAATTGAAATGTCCAAAAATAGATTTTTTAAGAAAACATACCATTCTAATTATCGAGGCAAAGTATCTGTTGAGGATGCTATTAAACATCAAACATATCTTGATGATCTGAGAAAAGATGCTGTTTTTTATGGTGTAGATCACATTGAAAGTTCAATGATCCCACACAGTATGCTTCATAAAATAATTCAAAAGTTAAAACTGAAGCAAAACGATAGTTTAACATTGTCAGAAAAAGCTTATTTAGTTCGCCAAAATCTTAATGCTTTACATAGTCTAGTTGAAGGTAAAATTTCTTTTAATCAATATAAGAAAGAAGTTGTTAATGACCGAATAAAACATCAAGAACATTTAGAAGCAGAAAGATTACGCTTGGAAAAAGTCAGAGAATTAGAACTAATTCAGTTAAACAAACAACAAGAAAAATTAGCTCAGGAAAGAAAATTTAGAGAACAAGCTGAACGTGAACGTAGGAAAAAATTAGAATCTGACCCTAAATATATAGAGAGGCAAAAAGAAAAAAAACTAATAAAAAAATATGATATTTATTTCTATGACACAGCTGATAAGCATAGATCAAAGTTAATTAATATATTGAAATTATTAGAGAATAATCAGAGATTATCTGAACAAGATGCTATTTGGTTAAATTCGGAAGGACGACAATTTTTTACAGATGAACTTAAGATAAAATTTCATCGTGTAGAAGCTGATTTTTATCTTAATGAATATAAGACAACCAAATTACATTGGCATGCTATTAATGCCTCTAGTCAATTAAGAAAAGCTAAAGCAAGTAAAGAGGCTGAAAGGTTTCTAGAAAATACTGAAATCTCATCAAACAAAAATAAAAAACTATTATCAGCATATTTTACTACATTAGGTGGCGTTAAAAGAGATATTAGAAAAGTTGATACAGCGATAGAATGTGGTGTAAAAGCTCATGAAAACAATTCTCAAGACTATCGACCATGTACTTTATTGGGAGCTATATATATGGAAAATCATGAATATACTCTTGGGCATGATTGGTATAACAAAGCACGGGAACGTGGTGCGCCAGAAAAATCTATATATGCTGATCTTAAGAGCATTCTGTTAAAACTAGATAAATCTAAACGGAATGAAATGATTGCTAGTCTATTAAAAAAAGACCCTTATATTTACAAATGGCTTAATGAGATAAAAAGATAATGCTAGTCATGAAGATTATTTTGAGTCGAATACAATATAAATACTTTCATAGCAAAACTCCCCACAACACGATTAGAAATCTCCTATTCAGATAGGGGAAAAAGGTCAAACAGCATAAAGTCCAAATTCCCCCAAGCCTTTTCGTTTTCCACACGCTTTACGCCTCGATGTTCTAGATCATAGAAGATTCATCTTCATCGTAGATCGAGTGGAAAGCCGAAGTGCTAGAAAACGTTTAGTGGGGGATAAACTTACATGTAGGATATAGACCAACGGACTATCGAACGGATGGACCACAAAATAGACCGAAAAATCCGATGGTCTAAAAACAACAGACAATAAAAAACCTCATAAATCAATAATCTATGAGGTTTGATATGGTGGGCCCGCCCAGACTTGAACTGGGGACCAACGGATTATGAGTCCGTTAACATAAAGATTAAAAATCAAAAAGATATAACAAATAAATTAATAATATCATACACTTATTTAATTTACAAAGTTTACTATTCACTCTTTTTGTTGATTAATATATATTGATTTTGCTTACTACTTGCTTACCAGATGCTTACTAGAATGAAGTTAACAAAACCTGCTATTGATAAAATTGATTGCTCAGACAAAAATAAACCAACTTTTTTTTGGGATGAGAAAACACCAGGATTCGGCGTCAAAGTTACACCTAAAAATAATAAAAGCTACATTTTCCAAGGCCGTATTGGTCTTCAAAACCGTCGTATCAAAATTGGTGACGTTGATGTATGGAAATTAGATGAAGCTCGTAAATATGCACAAGAATTGGCGATTATGTGCCACAAAGGGATTGACCCATTAATCGAGCGTAAGAAAGCTTTAGCTGATAATAAAGAACTGCTAAAACAAGAAAAACGCAAAACTATTAAATTTAAAGATGTATGGTTTGAATATTTAAAAGCAAGACAACCTAATTGGCGACCAAGAAGTTATCAGGACCACATCGAATTATCTAGAGGTGGTTACGATCCTGAAAAAAATAGTGTTTATACCAGTCAACCCATTTTTCAACTGTTTGAGTACAAACTTTCTGAATTAACTGCAGATGTATTATGCGATTGGCTTGATCACAATGACTTCCGTCCAACAACATCAGCTAAAGCATACAGACTTACACGAGCTTTCCTGAATTGGTGTGATGAACACGAGGATTATGAAAACTTAGTGCCTCCAAAATCATACAACTCAAAAAAAGTTAAAGATAAAGTCCCTTCCCCAAAAGCCAAGAATGATTGTTTGATGAAACAGCATCTAAAACCATGGTTTGAAGAGGTAAATAAGTTAACTAGCAGAAAAATAGCGATTTTTTTGATATGTAGTTTAATCACTGGTTGCAGAAAGAATGAGCTGCTTTCATTAAAATGGACAGATGTCGATTTTCGTTGGAAAACAGCAAAAGTCAGAGATAAAATTGAAGATGAAGGTCGCCTAATCCCTCTAACTGCATATGTTGAAAGCTTATTATTAGAACTAAAGAAAAATTCTGATTCTAAATTCATATTTAGCAGTAAGGGCGCTGAATGTGGCCATATTGTTAATCCTTACGATAGCTTAGAAAAAATATGTAAAAAACTAAATATTGAACTTACTCCCCATGGATTGAGGAGATCATATAAAACGTTAGCTATATGGGCAAAAATCAATGAAGGATCTTTAGCCCAGATATCAGGTCATAAACCAAGTGCATTAGTTGAAAGACACTATATCGTACGACCTATGGATATGCTACGAGAAACACTGCAAGAATATGAGGATTGGATTTTGCAGCAAGTGCGAAATGGCATTAATGAGGGTGTAAATAATTCTATGTAAATACAGTTTTAAAAATACTTGGTTACATGCTCTTCAAACATGATACTAAAGTGTGTGATTCATGGCAGCTTTCCAATTCTGAATGGCTTTGTTGCACAAAGCTGTTCTTAAAGGCTTCTTCGGCAATATAATTTCCAAATGAAGAAGCCTACACACAAAATCTACCGCACAACCAATTGGCCCGCATATAGTAGAAACCAAGATGCACTGCATCAAATTATTAGGCGATAAGCTCAGTGCTCGGAATTTTGATAGCCAAGTCAACGAGATTCATGCACGTGTGGCCATCTTAAATAAGTTTAGGGAGCTCGGCCGACCTCACACCTAAGTTGTCACTTAAATTTGAACAACTTAGGAAAGCTCTATCTTTAAAATCTTTATGCAACAAAGCCCTTCAGCTTTAAATTCTGCCGTATACGTCTTGTGTTTCTTGCTCATGGTAAACTCCTGATGAGTATGCATAGTTTACCAAGTTAAAACCTCCTGTTTTTTCAGCACACATCAGTCATTGAATATATTCGGTACTGTACTGCCCTTGGTGTTGATCCTCATACAGGTATAGATGCTGTAATGAAAAACTCATCCTCATCTGCTGAAACAGCCTCCGAAGATTAATAATCAGTCATCCTACCCTGCTACCGGGACAGGTTGTGTCCCTTTTTAAAAAATAATTTATTTTTACATGCTGATTATTATAAAAGAAAACAATCAATTAAGTACGTCAAACTACGACCTACTCACAACTTTATCCTCTTAATTTTCCTAAAAAAGACGATTACACTTGGCAAAAAATTACTTGGGTACATCATGAGTCAAGAATCATCGAAAGTTATCAGCCGACAATGGAAAATTATTCAATTTTTATTGGATAGCAAATATGTGAGTACCGCAGATATAGAAACTCATTTAAGAAATCAAGGAATTGATGCTACGCAGCGTACTATACAGCGTGACTTAAATTTACTAGAAAAGTTATTTCCTCTGGAATGTCGTCGTGACTGTATGCCATATAGCTGGCGTTGGAAACGGATTGAGACCACAGTCAAGGGACTCAGCATTACTCAAGCCCTTATTTTACGGTTAATCGATGAGGAACTCAGCGATCTTTTGCCTGAGCACACACTTGCTGAACTGGCTCCTTTATTGCAAAAGGCAAAATTAATTACATCGAATGCAACAATGTCCAATAACGATACCAGTCTTTCAGACATATTTAATCGACCTCGTGGTGGTGGATACGGTATGGTTGAACCCTCTATCATTGGTGAACTTATTCATGGTATGGGTAATAAAGTGTCAAAAATTTATCGTGATACTTTTAATATTGATGAAAGAGAGACTCGCAAGGTTCTTCAAGAGTTGGTAACAATACTGGAACAGTATGAAATGCCCGAACTGGCACAAGCACTGAAAGAATAGTACAGATTTCAGGTAATTGAATATTTTTATCAAACCAGTGCATCAAACTAAGACTGAGTCCTTTTGGTTCAGTCTTTTTTTAAATGATTTATCTCCTATAATCATCACTAGATTAAAAATCAATTCGTTATAAATAGTTATACTTATACAATCAGAGGTTTAAGATGTTTCAACAGCAACAAACACTCATTCAGGATTTACCAAAAATTCAAAACCTGTATGAAAAATACCAGCTTGATAGCAACAAATTTCAAGAACTGACAAAAAATAGTCAGAACTTTAAAGTCCGCATTCCTTTGATTGGTGCATTTAGTGCAGGAAAATCTTCATTAATTAATGCGTTACTGGCTCAAAGACTATTGGCAGTTGAAATAGATCCAGCCAGTAATTTGGCAACAGAAATCAGTTTTGCAGAAACAGATCAAATTTTAGGGTTTAAAGATAATCAGTTTGTTAAGGAATTATCCTTTGAACAATTAAAATCTCAAGATTTTGACGATTTGGGGGCAAATGGTCATGTTGAGGTCAAACTCAATAATCCACTACTCCAGTCTTTACCCCATTTATGTTTAGCAGACTTGCCAGGATTGGACTCTAAATCAGAGGCACATAGTCAGGCAATTCATCATTATCTCGGACGTAGCCTTGCCTACTGCATTATGGTGAGTTCTGAGGAGGGTACACTCAAGGAAAGTATTAAAAATTTTCTTGCAGAATTAGCCCTACATCAAGCGCCTGTACTGGTCATTATTTCTAAAAGTGACAAACGTTCTGCCGAAGATATAGAAGCAATTAAACAGCAGGTCAAACAACAGGTAAAAGCAATCCTACCACCCGATAATTACCTGAATGTGGTCGCTGCTTCTCGTAAAAATTTTGATACGGTTATCGCTGCTTTACAGGAATTGGAACAACGTAGTGAACAACGTTTTAAAGAAACGGTGGTCAATCAATCCATAGGTACGATTGCGACTTTGCAACAACATATTGAAGTTTTGAATAATCAGGACAACCTTGATCTCGAAAGTTTGAAGTTAAAACGAACTGAAATGCAGGAGGAAATGCAGCACTTTCAGCAAAAATTAAAGCAAGAGCATCAACAGATTAACAGCCGTTTTAATGATGTATTGTCACAGATTACTCAACATATCCGTAGTCGTTTAACAGGTGAAACTGATAGTTTCGCTAATAGTGTGCTTCATCAAGGTAGCGACATTCAACAACAGATTACCTACTCTGTGCGTATTGGCATGACCGAGGGTATGGAGCGTTACTTTAAACCGTTGGTGGAAAAATATTTACATCGTATTGAATCAGAATTACCTGAACAACTTAAAATCAATCAAAATTTTAATTTTGAAGCTTCTGACAATGATGGATTGAATACAACAATCTTGACTGGTGCAGCAACTCTACTTCCTATCGTGCTAAGAAGCTTCCCTTATGCTGCGGTGATTATTCCAATTATTACCACAATTTTAGGAAAATTTATTTCTGATAGCCAGAAAGAACAGCAACGGGCTGAACAACGTGAGCAAGCTCGCTCTTATGTGCAAGCAACCCTCATTCCACAAGTTATGGCACAAGTAGAATTAAATTTGCGTCAAATTTTAACGGCACAGTTACAACAGGTTGAACAAAATGTGCAGCAGCAAATTGATGAAAAATATCAACAGGCTCAACTTGCCTTAGCTCAATTGGCGCAACAACTACAACAAGGTGAAGCTGAACAGGAACAACAACGTGCTATCTATCAACAGGACCTCACAACGCTAAATCAGGTTCTTCAAGCACTGAATCCTTAATTTTTAACGAGCAGATCTTATTTATATTTTTGCAGTATAAATAAGATCTGTCAGACAACCTATTATAAAACCAATAGACTGGACTTTAAAATGTCAAATATACCTACCGATGTTCAAAACAGATACCAACAGCTTAAGCAATACTTTAAACAGAATATTACTCAATTTAAAACACATTTACCTCTGGATCAGGCAAATCAATTGGGGCTAGATTTTGAGCATGAGTTAGATCATTTCTATAAACTCTGTGTCTCACCTCAGCTCAACAATCGTTTTATTATTGGTATTGGTGGCGCATTTAGTGCAGGCAAATCTAGCTTTCTTAATGGGCTATTGGGACAAAAATTACTGAGTGTGGAAATTGATCCAACCACTTCTATTCCAACTTATCTGGTACAAGGTACAGACAATCGGATTACTGCAATTCTAAAGTCAGGAGAAGCTCAAACGCTCTCAACCGAGCAATTTAAAAATTTAACCCATCATGCTGAGCAGGATGATAGGGCTTTAATCGACAGTATCGATTTAATTATTGTAGAGCAAGCTCATTTTCCTTGGCAAAATTTATCTTTCCTCGATACGCCAGGCTATAGTAATACTGAAAGCTCTGAGCAAGGAAATTGTGATGCCCACATCGCCAAAGTTCAACTCAATGATGCACAACGGATTATTTGGCTGATTTCTGCGGATCAAGGTGTCATTTCTGAAAGTGACCTACAATTTCTAAAAACACTAAAAGCCGATATTCCCAAACTGATTATTATTAGCCGTGCTGATAAAAAGACTGAAATTGATTTAGAACTGATTCAATCTGTGACGGCTCAAACACTCACTCAACACGGCATTCAATCGGAAGCAGTACTCACCTATTCTGCTCGACAGTCCCAAGGCTTTGATCGTTCTCTTTTAAATCAATATTTAGAAGACTGGAATGCTCAGCCACAGATTTTATCGGTACTGGATAATTTTGTTGAATATTTTGCAGAAATTAAAACCCATCTTTCTGAACTGCATCATCAGGTGGATTTGGATAGTTTCCAGAAAAATTTATTTGAACAAATTTATCAATTAACGCAACTGGCAAGTGTCGATATTGAAACACAATGGCAACATTATTTAGCACAACAGTTTGCGATTGAACAGCAACGTCAGGAAGCACTTGCCCAATATCAGGCTGAACTTGAACGAGAAGCCCAAGCAATTGCTGATGAACAGGAACGTCAATGCCAAGCCCTTGAAATGCAGAAAGCACAGGATTTATTGGCACGAGCTGAACAAATTAGAAACCAAGCTCAAGCTGTACAACCTACTCGTCGTTCATTGGAAAGTATTTTAGAAAGTTATGAAGATGAAATTAGTCGCCCAGGTGCAGGCAGCTATTTGATTGATGATATTTACGGTGTGCGTAAAAAGGTTGATAAAGCCATCAAAGCTTATGCTTTTGAGGGTGATGGTGAGTACGGTAAGTATAATGATGATCCACTGGTGTTAATGGATACTACCACCATTTTTAAAAATGCTGAAAATGGTTTATTCCTCACCCATAGTGAACTTTATTGCAAAGACATGCTTGGAAAGCGTTTTGTGACTCGGCTCAATCAAATCCGTAGCATTCGTTTTGATCGGGATGAGTCTAAGCTCTATGTGAATGGTGATGAACGTCTTTATGTTCCTCAAGATAATCTTAAAAAACCAATGATGGCTTTGGCTAAGGCGGTTAAGGAGTATTTGGATCAGTAGTACCAAAATCAATCTTATATCTCAGTTTAATAGATAAAATATACTTTTAAATATATTGCATTAAAGCTTAATTAGTATCACTAAAAGAGCCTTATCTTATAAAAAGATAAGGCTTTAAATCAATTCAAGACTCTAAAATAGCTCTTCTACTCAAAATAGAGCAATTTATATTTTCATAAAGAATTTCATTAATATAGTTATCAGACTTACTTAGTAATATATTTTGAACTTTTTCTATTACATTTACATTTGATGCCAGATTAGAGTGCAAATCATCATTTAATACTAATTTTTCTTGCAAATTAGGGTGTAAACATCTATTAGATGCTAAGTTATTTAGTATGATTCTAGAATCATAATCAGAACAGTCAAAATTGGATAAAATTTCTTGAACATTGATATGCAAATTCTCATTCCTAGCCAAATAATATATTATATCTTTACTTCCAATTTCTATTATTTTTATCTGAGCATCAATCGAAAGTCCTTTATTCTCAGCCAATGTCTTAACTACAGATTCATCACTATCATTTACAAGGATTAACTGAACATTATTTGTAATTGACGTATTACTAGCTAAACTTTCTCTTACTGAGGCTTCTTCATCTCTTGCTAAAGTAAGTTGCGCTCTTTCTATTAGATTAGTATTTTTAGCTAAACTTCTTCTTAACCAAGAGTTGGGGTGATTTACAAATTTTAACTGTAAAATTTCAATTAATGATGGGTTTTCCAACATACATCTAACAAGTGTTTCATTATTTTCTTCAACTATAAAATTTTGAATATTTTCATTTAAAATAGAATTTTCAACCATTATTTTCTTAACATAAAAATCTTCTTCATTTAATATAACACTTTGACCAAAATGATCAATATTTTTATTATTTATTATAATATCAAATGAGAAGCTCAAGAAATTACTTAGAGTAGACAAATACTCTTTAACTTCCATCTTCACACTTTTATTTCTTATTAAACTTACTCTAACCTTATTACAATCAACATGAGCCAATCTAGAATAAATCTCATCAAATAATTTTTCATTTAATGAAATTCTATCTAAATACTCTCCATTATCTATCAATAAATTTTGTACTTTTTTAGTTAAATTACTATTATCTACTATATTATCAATATCCCAACTATTTATAAATTTAATTTGTATATCTTCATCTAAATTTGGATACTTACCCAAGCTACATCGAGTCATAAAACCTTTATCAAAGAACTTTTGCTGTAGTTCAGATGAGAACTTTATTCTCCCATCAAACAATCTATCATCAGCATATAACAGACTATCTTTTTCCATTAATTTATATAATGCTAAGCCCGTCAAATTTCTATTATCTGTTAAACTATATTTAATGGAATCAATCCAACTATCTCCTATTAATTCAACTAATTTTAGCTGTATTTCCTCATCTATAGTCGGATTTGAGGCTAAAGAACCTCTAATGCTTTCATCATAACTATCAATTAAAGCTAACTGTATCTTCTTAGATATCCACCAATTTTCAGCAAGATTTTGTTTATCCCAATCATCTCCTTCCTGAACTATAGAAAAATGTTTACTTTCTTGATCAACTCTAAAATTTGAACTTACAGATAATAATCTATTTTTCACTTGATCATGTAAATTATCATTCAATAATAATTGATTTCTAACTCTCTCACTTTCATCGCTACTTAATATAGTTTGAACCTCTTCTATTTTTGTTAATTTTGCCAAACTAGCCCTAATACTTACATTGTCATTTTTTGTCAGAATAACTTGGGCTTCCATACAAAGATTTTTAACACCTAGTAGTGTTTTTGCCAAATAAAAACTATTTAGAGAATAATATGCTATATTTAATAAATCTTCATCATCTAGTTCTTTATTCTTTAACAACTCATATAAAATAATTTTATCTTCCTCTTTAGAAAGATATTTTTTTACCAATTTACCTATATTTTTACCAACCAATATTAACTTCTCACTAGAAGAGAGCATATTATAATGATTTAATAGATTTTTTTCATTAAAATATATTTCACCATGTGAAAATATGTTTATAATTTTTTCTGTAGACAAGCTTCCCACAGGTTTAGATAAAGCCCTTTCAAGTACTATTTGAGGACAATTTTGATGCTTATATATTATATCTAATATATCATTATCTAAACTTTCAGCATAACTCTGTAATATTTCAGCTGAACAATTTGGATCTTGCAATAGTGTTTCAATATCAATCAACTGTTCCTTATATCCCGTTATTGAATTTGCAAGCTGATTCATTTTCTTAAAAAACTGACTTTGTAGCTCTTCAAGTTTTTTAGCTAAATCACTCCATTCCTTGTTACTATCTTTTTCAATATATTGTAGTTTTTCAGTAATTTTTGTTTGTTCCGTATGATCAGATAAAAATAATAACTTATTTATTTGTTCCAATTTAGTTTTAGCTTGTTGTTGTTTATTCTGTACAAATTGACTATACCCCACAAACTGCCGTTTAAAATTTTGAGCAAAGCTTAAACATTTTTTCTGTTCATTCCATTTCTCCAAAAAACTCACTACAGGCTGAACTGGATAATCATTTTTCTTCCGTGCAGATACAGGAACTACATCCAGCACATTAACTCCTCGTTCTGCTGTCGTCTGCTTCACCAAAGCCACAATTTTAGCAATATCTTCAGGTGTTTTCGCATCAGCACGGCTGACCACAATCAACTTTGGAATATCGGCATTTAAAGTTGTCAAAAACTTTAAATCATCTTCGGAAATCGTCCCTTGTGTCGCAGAAACCACCCAAATAATGAAATTAGACAAATTAAGTTGTGAACGTGCCACAGATTCATCTGTTCGCTCACTCCACTGTTCACTATCAGGTTTGCTATATCCTGGAGTATCAAGCAAGGCGATATTTTTCCAAGCAAAATCTGGATCACTGACAAAAGCTGAACGCAATAGCCCTGCAATCTGACTACCATATTTTATTTTTTCTTCGTGGGTCAGACTGGCAAATTCATCCCGAGATAAAATTACACGACGGCGAAATAAATTAAGTGCCGTAATCTGTTCCTGTTCACCATACAACAAATAAGTCGGTAAAGAAGTTGTTGGATCAATCTCTACCACTAAACGCTTTTTCCCTAAAAGCGTATTAATTAAACTGGATTTTCCCGCACTGAATGCGCCACCAACACCTACCACAACTTTTTGAGCCAAGTCTGGAAATTCACAAAACTCCCTAAAATGTTCTAATTCCAGATTGAGACTTTTTAAAATATCCGCAAAATGATCAGGGCTACCTGAACGAGCCAGTTCAGGCAAATCATGATTAATGATTTTGTCTAATACATCCAGATCGGCTGCCAATTGTAAACGTTTCCCCTCCTGTTCAACATGTGACTGACTGGCACGGCACAATAAATCATAACGCTGTGCGATATCAAAGTCTTCTTGGTATGACATTCTCTTGTCCTGAAATTTTATTATGTGTTGATCATATACAATTGAAATTCAATATAAAACAATCTATGAAAATTACTACGTCAAACTATGACTTAGAGCGATGAAATGACTCTATTTTTTTATAGGAATTCAGGTAGACTCCATGAAATAGTTTATTTCATCATAAAAAAGAGTGTCTTATGACCATTCAGCAACACCTAGAAAAATTGAACCAACTTTCTGAGCAATTACAATCTTGGCAGGGACGTTTTAATGAAATTCAGGATATTCTAAGCCTAAAAAAACCGTTATTAGAACAGGTCGAGCGTTTTAATCAGGAAGAGCAAACACTGAATATTGCGATTATGGGGCAGATCAAGGCAGGTAAAAGTAGCTTTTTAAATGCTCTCCTTTTTAATGGCAAACCCGTTCTGCCTACAGCAGCCACACCTAAAACAGCAAACCTAACACGCATTTCCTACGGTGAAAAACCTGTACTGGAAGTTGAATACTACACAGTAGAGGAATGGCAAGACCTTGAGCAACTGGCACAACAACAAGGCAATTATGACCAAATTAAAGTGGCAAAAGAACTGACCACGATGGTGAAGCAAAGTGGTCTGGATGTTACTCAGGTATTGCAGCAACAAAAACAACTGATTGAAGCCAATTCTTTAGATGAGCTGATGCAGGTTCTAGACAGCTATGCAGGCAACAGTGGTCAATATACGCCTTTGGTCAAAATGACACGCCTCTATTTACCCAATGAAGAACTGAAAGGCTTTGACATTATTGATACGCCAGGAATGAACGATCCTGTACTCAGCCGTACTGAAAAGACCAAAGAAGAAATGAAACGCTGTGATGTTGTGTTTTTTCTTTCTCGTGCCAGTCAGTTTTTAGACCAGTCTGATATTGAATTACTCTCAAGCCAACTTCCTCAAGGTGGCGTACAGAAAATGGTTTTAGTGGCTGCACAATATGACTCTGTGATTATTGATGATGGTTTTAACCGTGATTCGTTAGCAGAATGTGAAACCAATGTTCAAAAACGTGTCAATCGTCGTGCGGAAACTGAACTTGGAAAACTTGCTGAACAACGTGAACAGGCAGGTCGCCCACAAGTTGCCGAATTATTACGCTCACTGACCAAACCTATTCTATCCAGTACCTTTGCCTATGGTTTTTCACATTGGGAACAATCTCAATGGGATAAGGCCATGCAGCATACTTATAAGGAATTACAAAGTTTAGGGGAAAAATGGGGTGATTACCAATTTACTCAAGCAGACTGGGAAAGAATTGGTAACTTTAAAACGCTTAGCCAAGAATATGAACAGGCTCGCCAGAATAAAGTCCAACTTTTAGAACAGAAGAAACAAGAACTTTTGCCCAAAGCTCAGGAAAATTTAACAGATAAAGCACAAGCGTTGACTGCAATGATTGATCAACGTATCCATACCTTGAACACGCAAGATATTCAGCAACTGGAACAGCAGCAAAAGAAATGTGAACAACAGATTCAGCGCATTTCAGGGAAGCTGGAAAATCTGATTAATCAACAAATTAATAAACTGCAAAGCACGACTCAAGATATTACCCATGACTTGCAAAAAGGGATTCAACAATATAGTCAAATCACCACACATACAGGGACAGAGACAGAAGAACGCTCGTATGAAGTCAGTACCTCAAAATGGTATAACCCATTTAGTTGGGGAAGCACTGAAACACGTTATCGTAGCTACACCACAACCTATGAATATCTGAATGCTTCCGATGCAGTAGAGCAAGTCAGTCAATATGCCCGTGATTGCACAGTTGATATTCAATATCACTTTAACGACTTAGTTCGCCCAAGCCAATTAAAACTGGAGTTACGCAAGGCACTGGTGGATGAACTGAATACATCCAGTCAGGATTTTGATCCTAAACAATTTAAAAATACGCTAGATCGTGTCATCAATCAGCTAGATTTACCTGAACTGGATTTAGATATCGGCAATCCAAGTGAGCTGATTAGCCGTAATTTTAGCGGTCAGGTTCGTTCAAGTAGTGATATTCAGCAACTTAAACAACAGCTTAATCAATCATTGCAGAAAATTTTTGAAATGTTATCGCAACGCTTTAAAACATCTTCTCAGGATTTACAGCACAGCTTAGAACAAACTCGTGATTCTTTACTGCAAACCCTAATTGCAGGACTTGAACAAGAGTTGCAACAAGTTCGTCAAGATTTTGCTGAAAAACAAAAAACCTTAGAAGAATATCAACAGCTTAAAAAAATCCTGGCTTAAAACCATATAGGTGTACAGATTTTTGTACACCTTTTCCTTTATACAGATTTGGGGGAATTCGATATGGAAATGATTAAACGTCTGTTCTTTAAACATCTGGTTTTTAACCAAAGTAACATTAAAAAAAGTCATTCTGCTTATTGTGATTAATGGGCTGGGTATTGTCACGATGATTGGTTTACCAGTTGCCTTGATTATTGATGTACTGTTTGTCTTTTATAATCTTCAACGTGTTTATCAGCATCGGGCAACCATTAAAAAGGGCTGGAATTTTATTACCCTGCTCAATCGTTTGGCATTGGGTCTGATTGTTCTAGTCGGACTCGGTATATTCTTTGGCTCATAAGTTGATGATTTCATTACGTCAAACTATGACTTGGTCATAGTTTTAATCACTATCTTTTTATCAAACCTAAACTTACACTCTATGTATAATTTATATTGCGTATAACACCATGAACCAAAAGCAATTATTTGAAAAAATTCAGCGTATTCAACAACAGTTGATGCAAGGCTTAATTGAGCGTGAGCAAACCATTAAACTTGCCTTTCTTGCAACATTATCAGGTGAACACATTTTATTGATTGGCCCGCCTGGCACAGGCAAAAGTATGGTGGCTCGTCGCATCCATCTCATGTTTAAGCAAACACCCTATTTTGAGCGTTTACTGACCCGCTTTTCTGTACCTGAAGAATTGTTTGGTCCTCTTTCCATTAAAGCCTTAGAGCAAGATCAGTATACTCGTTTAACACAAGGCTATTTACCGCAAGCATCGATTGCCTTTTTAGATGAAATTTTTAAAGCCAATAGTGCCATTCTCAATGCTCTGCTCACTTTATTAAATGAACGTGAATTTGATAATGGGATTATTCGGGAAAAAGCGCCTCTACTTTCTGTGGTAGGTGCAAGTAATGAACTTCCTGAAAGTGAAGAATTGAGTGCTTTATTTGACCGCTTCTTGTTTCGTCAATATGTTGCGCCTGTCAGTCGGCAAGGTTTTAAACAACTCCTGACTTTAAAAAATAATGATCAAGATTTAAATATCGAACAGCTTAGTCTTGAAGAAGTACAGTTTATTCAAAACAATGCCAATCACATTGAGCTATCTGCCGAAGTGGTCAATTTTCTGGTTGAGTTAAGAAAATGGTGCCATGAAAATCAGATTCAGGTCTCTGATCGTCGTTGGCGTAAGATTGTTCACATGCTAAAAGTTTCTGCCTTTACCAATGGTCAAAGTACGGTTTCAATTTGGGATTGCTGGTTGGTTCAACATTGTATTTGGGAAAAACCAGAACAGGTTGAATTGGTTGCAGAAATGTATGAGCAGTATTGCGGCAAGGCGGTGATTAATGTTGATAATCTGGTCAAAGTCGTTGAAGTTTTGGAGAAAGAGGTCAGGAAACTGCCTAAACCAAACAATAATGTTCATAAGGCTTCTGATCAGCAGCCTAATCGCCCACAAACACCAACAAGTGATCTTATCGAAATCAATGCTCCTGTCTTTCCAGAAAGTGTAGCCGATGGAACAATTGCCACTTGGCATGTAAAAATCGAAGAAAGAGTAAGTAGAGATCAGGTTATTTGTGATATTGAAACAGACAAGGTTATTTTAGAAGTTGTTGCTCCATGTGATGGAATGATCTATGCCATTATTAAAGATGAAGGTGATATGGTTCTCTCAAACGGAGCTATTGCGGTATTGGCTTCTACTGATAATTTAAAAACAAAATCAAGTTCAACTCAAACATCAGCCAATAATGGTCCAAGAACAATTGGTGAGCTAATCAAGGCACGAATGAAATAATTAATTTTATAGGAGAAATATAATGGGCTTTTGGTCACACGTTACTAATCAAAATATTGATTCTTCTGCCTTTTCATCTTCATCACAAAATTTTAGTGATGAAGCACGACGGTTAGCAAAAGATTTAGCTAAACATTATTTAACGACATCTACTGATCAACAAACTCTACGCTATATTGATACATTTATAGCTAGAGTAGATGTAAAACATCCAAAAACGCTGTATGGAAATCTACTGAGTGCACTAATTTATGCTTACGATAGCCAACAAACAAAATACCCTGCTCATTTCTATATTGATAAAGCAATGGAATTTCTTGATAACCTAAATTCAAAAGTTACAGTACAAAAAAATCAATCCACAATAATCAACAAAAATCATAATCCACAATGGTTTAAGCAGAAATCCGAAGAAGTTGAAAATCATCTCAAGCACATTGCCTTAATGAAATTACAACTCACCAAAAACTTAAAAGATTTACAAAGTCAGAATGGTGGACATTTATGGATTGATACCGATTTTATTGAGCCTGCAACTGAAACTTTACAAGCAAGTCTTACACAGATTCAAGATTTGGAAAATCGCTTGCAAGTTTTGAAATTGACATATCAAGATCATTTATAAGTTTAAGGATTGTGATGATGGCTGAAACCATTGCTGCTGATTATCTAGAAGACCAATATGCATTTTTGGATGACTGTCCACAGGAACTATTGGAGCATGTGATTTGCTCTACCGTAGGTACACTGGAACAGCGTAGCCGTACCATGCAGCAGTGGTATAAATACCTCATGGCTGGAGAACTGCCGCCAAAACCCGATTGGCTACCCTCTTATATTTCAGAGAACGTTGAAAAACAGCTCAAGCAGGCAGATGTTGCCCGTTTTATGAAAGATCAGCATGAATTAACAGTACAGCTTTTACAGGATGTCATGCAAACATGGCATCTAGTTCAATATGAATATCAGCAACAACTTGCAGAATGGCAAACGCAACAACGAGAAAAATTTAAAAACCTGAAACGTATAAATCAACCAATTGATGATACTGATTTTAAAGATCATTTTAATTTTTCAGGTGAGCTTGTAATCAATGAAGCATGGAATGACAAAGTTCAGGCTTGGAAAAAACTGGATGATGTATTTGGTGATTTAAGCAATATGTTGGGTCGAGATGTTAATCTCACCAAAGGCATTTTAAAACATCAAAACTGGCGACATATCGAACGCTTACAGGAATTGCTCAAACGTATCAGTGAATTTAAAAAGATTGTGGATTCATTAGGTCGTTTGCAAGAAAGTATTGCTAATGATGAAGTACTCGAAAGTTTTTTTGAAAGTATTTCTCGTGTTGTTGAAGAGATACAGGAAAAAGTTGTTCATTATATTCCTGAAGAAATGTCTGGAATTGAACGCAGTGGCAATATTGCCCGCATGCTGCCACAGGAGGCTTTATTCCTTGGACATCCACAATTAAAGATGCTATGGCATGCACGTCGCTATGAACAAGCCCTGCTTAGTTATCGGGTGCAAGGCACAGAGATTAGTAAAACTTGGGCAGAAATCAATGAACAAGTTGAAGTCCAAAAACCTCGCCCACGTTTTGATCGAGGACCTATTTTAGTGGTATTGGATACTTCTGGCTCAATGAGCGGCGAACCTGAACTGGTCGCAAAAGCCCTCACCCTACAAGCAGCCAAAACTGCCCATGCTGAAAAAAGACCTTGCTACTTATTTGCATTTAGTGGACGTGGTGACAAGATTGAATATGAACTCAAACTTAACCAATCAGGCATTCAAAGCTTATTGGAGTTTTTAGGTTGTTCATTTAGCGGTGGAACTGACATTGAAACTGTAGAACATGCCATTCAAAGACTTGATCAAGAACAATGGAAAAAAGCAGATGTCATGATTGTCAGTGATGGACAATGGTCAGCTTCTTCCCATATCCGAACGATAGTCGAAAAATCCAAAAAAGATGGAACACGTTATCATGGTATTCAGGTTGGATATGCTGGTGGTGGCTTAGAGCAGCTCTGTAATTCCATCCATCATTTTGCCAGTTGGAGTAAACTACGTTAGACTAAAACAAACTTTAAAATGGGAATAAAAATCATGCTATTACAGGAAATCCAGCACCAATTTAAACAGAGCAAAGAACAGTTTAATGAAGATTTCCGTTTACGCATTCATCGTTCCCTCAGTTGGTTACAACAAGCTGAACAAGCACAACAGGCGCAGGATTTTGATTCTCAATTTATCTTTTTATGGATTGCCTTTAATGCAGCTTATGCCAAGGATTTAGGCGCAGGTATTCGTAGTGTAGATAAAGGACTATTCGTACAATTTATTTATCGAATTTGCCATTTAGATCAACAGCACCATATTTATGATTCGGTGTGGAATACCTTTTCAGGCAGTATCCGTATTATTCTGAACAATAAATTTACGTTTCAGCAATTTTGGGATTATCACAATGGATTAATTACAGAAACTGAATGGCTAGAAAGTTTTGAACGTAATAAACAAAAAGCCCTAAATGCGCTCAGCCAAAAAGATACGCCTGAAATTTTGGTCGCTGTTTTTAATCACCTCTATACTTTGCGTAACCAGATTATTCACGGTGGTGCGACATTCAACAGTACTGTCAATCGTAGTCAACTTAAAGATGCCTGCACCATTCTGTTTACAATTATCCCTGAAATGCTACAGGTCATGCTGAATCATCCCAATGACAAAACTTGGGGTAAACCCTTTTACCCTGTGGTTAAATCCTAAAAAAATATTGATTTAATTGATTAAACACTGCGACAAACTATGACCTAGTCAAAACTTGGCTGGGTTTTTCTGCCCCCAAAATTTGATAAGCTCAATTATGTTCTCTAACCTGAGTTCGATGAAATCCACTTAGCCTTTTAGCATATTTTGGAAAGTTGGCTTATTGGGGTTCAAGCAATATGCCACTACAGCAGCCATGATATTCACCATGAAGTTATTCACCGAACGATGACGTGAATGTTCAAGTTGATGTAAATTTTTTAATTTGTGTGATTCATTCTTCGGTACCCACTATAATTTTCTCAGAGATCAATCAATATGAAACTAAAGATTACTACTGGTAATCCTCCCATAAATAACCGAAGTTAAAAGTAGAGGTTAAGCAGCCATTAGAGGTGGCTTTCCTTTGTTAGCTTGATGTGGTCTTTCATGGTTGTAATGCCACAACCAGTTTGTTGCATAATCTTGTACTTCATCCAAAGTATCAAATAAATGCTTGCTCAGCCAACTATAACGTATGGTCCGATTATAGCGTTCAATATACGCATTCTGCTGTGGCTTACCCGGTTGAATATATTCAATACGAATACCATGCTCAGTAGCCCAGCGCACAAATTCGTGACTGATAAATTCGGGACCATTATCGCATCGGATCACTAACGGTTTTTCTCTCCACTCCAGCAATTGATTCAACGTACGAATAACCCTGATTGTGGGCAATGAGAACCCTGCTTCAATGGCTAGGCCTTCGCGGCGGTAATCATCAATCACATTCAATAATCGAAACTTGCAACCATCGGAAAGCTGATCATGCATAAAATCTAATGACCAAACCTGATTTTCTCGGATTGGTTCTTTCAATGGTTCAGGCGCATGCCGTTTTAGTCTTCTTCTCGGTTTAATACGCAGATTCAGTGCCAACTCACAGTAAATGCGGTAAACCCGCTTGTGATTCCAGCAGCAACTCTCAACATGCCGTAAATACGAGAAGCACAAACCAAAGCCCCAGTCGGAATTTTCCTCAGTGAGTTCAATGAGCTGTTCAGCAATGAGTGCATTGTCATCGCTGAGTTTGGCTTGATAGCGGTAGCAGGTTTCACTAATGCCAAATGCTTTACAAGCCAAACGAATACTAATGGCATGCTGGGCAACTGCCTGTTGTGCCATCTTACGCCGGCAAGATGGCTTTACCCTTGCGTAGCAGTGCTACTCATTGCCATCGCTTCCTGGATGATTTCGGCCTTTAATCGCTCTTCCGCATACATCTTTTTAAGTCTGGTATTTTCGGCTTCTAGCTCTTTCAGTCGAGCCATTAATGATGTATCCATACCACCATATTTGGCACGCCATTTATAAAAGGTAGCATTACTCATGCCGTGTTCACGGCAAAGGGTCGCTACAGGTGTGCCAGATTCTGCCTGTTTCAAGATGGACATGATCTGACTGTCAGTAAATTTAGATGTTTTCATGCAGAATCTCCTGCTCGTATCTTAAGAGAAAATTCTACTTTTAGATCCTTTTATTTTTAGGGGGGATTACCACCCAAATAGAAGAATTACTGCCACACCGCTGGAAATCCGACCAAAATTAAAAAATAGGCATGGGATTCAGCGGACGCTTACTTTTAAGCCTTATTTTCTGCTTATAGATCATCGTTATTTGTGAACGATGATCTATAAGCTAATTAAAGGGTAAATTAATTACACATAATTAAGCAGTGGCAGTCATCAGGATAATGGAATGGCTAATTTTTTGATCGCTAATTAGAGCCTGTAAATCACATCCCTATTGGGTTACAACTTTTCCATACCTTTGCCAATGTTATCCATGCCTTACTTTCTTTTGTCCAAATGCGACGACATAACTCCGTTAGATCATCAAACTGTTGATCGACCTCCAGAGATACGCCATATTCCCAATGTCCTTCATAAACCCGTGCTTTGGCTAACTCGAATATTCGATCTGCCAAAGCAACATGTTCTTCCACAAATTGTTGTTCTATGATTTCATCATGTGCAAATTTTTGCAAACACGCTTCAGATTGTATGATTAAATCTTCTGTTTCCCCAATCCATAAGGCAAAGCATCGATCTGCGCTTAAACAATCAATAAATTGTTTAAAGTTTTCAAGTTTCGTCTTAAATGCAAGATTCGCTTTTATTAATTTTTCGATAGGTATGAAACGCTCTTCAAAATAATGAGGGTCGATGTTTAAAGTATCTAAGTAATCTTTAGATTTACGGTCTAAGCCAATTGGTCTCATTTTCCCTCTCATTTTCTGTATATACGACACAGTTAATTGAAATTATTTATTTCACATCTATGGAAATGCTATTCAATTTAAATAGCCAATCTAAAGTAATAAAACATCACTTGTATTTTTAATCGTAAACTTTTCACACATTATTATATTGAAACAGCTACAACTAAATCACCCTCTCTCTTTTTGACATAAATGTTCGTTGGATTCTGCTCACCATTTTTAACAACTAAAAACTTCTGTAAATCTGTAAGTCCATTCGCAACACTTATGAAGTCCTTTTGGGCATTAAAATAGACATTTCGTTGTGACAATTTATGACTCTCAAATAATCTCCAATAGCCAAGCCCCTGATCGAGCTGAATATCAAATATAGTCCCCGACTCAAAAGTTATAGTTAAATTTCGCTTGTGATACAGAGCCTTACCATTATCATAGGTCATTAAATCTATTTCTTTTTGGGATATATCTAAATTATCAGTTAATAGTTTTTCAAAAACCTTCTCAAATTGTTTCACACTATGGTAATCATGATGAAGGATCGTTGGTAAATCTTTTGTCTCATCATCAGAAATAACTGTCTTAATCTTCAACTGACCAATATTTCCAACTTGATCCTCAAGCCCCTTTAACCAACTAACAATTAACAACATATTGCTAGCTGACTTGATATAACGATCTGAATACTCAATACTTTTTATAGTTTCATTCCGGCAAATTTCTCCGAACCCACTAGTACTTTCAGCAACCAAATTCCAGAACTTACGACCAAAGCTACATAAATCAACATTCAATTGATCAAGAAGATCTAATCCCACAATCGAGCTTTGATTTTTTTCCACTAAAGTTGGTAATGTTATGACTTTCTCACTCAGTAACTTATAAGTTTCACTAACTCCAACTATGGCATTTGTATTCAACCACTCTTCATTTGGTATACGACTATTCATATCAGGACTAACAACTGTAACAATACGATCTGTCAAATATAGTTGTGCCACAATAGATTGATGAATATTGTCACCTTCGACAAATTGTACATTAAAGTGTGTTTGTAAAAATTTCAGCTCAGCCAAATATGCTTTAGAATCTATGATAGTTTGTGGTAGAGAAATATCGATTTCTAAACTTGTATCCTCTGCCCATCTAGCAATTGTTTTTTTAACACTAGGAGATAACAACTCCCAACTATCAGATTCTCCACCCCAATTCAAAATTAGTTTCTTAGCACCTAATGATACATGGTGTTCAATGCATTCTTTCAAGCTATATGGCCAATATTGTGCACCAGAGAAGAATGACAATTCTTCAGTAGAAATAAAGTTTTTATAGTTTGCACCTAACCACTTTTTAGCATCATGACGATTTAACAAACTGTAATGATGTCGTGACTGTGAATCCAAAAGACAATGAGCACATACAGACTCACAATATTTCGGACATTCAAGCTCATCGACCATACTAGATAATAACGACTCAATGTGACGAGGAGCTGAACTCGCAAATCCTGCTCCACCACTAATGACGTCATACACCTGAATAGCTGTAATCTGATGATTACCATCTAATAATATTGGACGCTTACCATATCCCAATTCATTAGCTGATATACCTAACTTTTTCGCTAATGCTTTTCTGAAAGCCACAGCCAAAGTAAATGCTATACTTTCATTTTCTTTACTATCTGTAAGATATTCATTACGTTCAGGGTGATGTAACACCAATTCAAAGATATCTGTAGTCATATAGCTACCTAGATGTAAATCTTTGATTAAACGCTCACTGCCTTCACAGAACTTTCTTTGCCCATTTTCTCGATCATGTTTAGATGGTTTTAATGGATAATGTTTCTGCTCTGGTGAAAGAGACAATGGAAATTTTTCCTTTTCCTTTTGGGATTCTGCTCGACCACATTCAAGGCACACAGCATAACCATGCCCATATAAACCTGAACTATAATTAAATACATGCCCCGATGTATCGGCAACCATAAATCCTAAGGCACTATTCGGCAAGCTTAATCTTGCCCCCTTTCCAGCGATCCAAGGGGTTTGGACAGGTATGAAAGTTTGTGTTGTTACATCGTTACTAGGTTCTTCATAAAAATCATGAACGAAACCAGTTGGCTGCAGAACTTTACGTTGCTCATTTATGCGAATTTTTTCACCGCAACTTGGATTATCACAGTAAACATTATTAATATCGACTGCACTATCTGTATTAAATCCATTTTGACCGCAATGTACACAGCGCCATGCCAAATCAAATTTCTGTGCTTCTTGTGCATCAGAACTATGAATATTATGCCAAGCTAATGATATCCCTTTGGATTTAAAAACCCTTCCATCCAATACAATTTCTGAACCCGGCGCATATTCTCGAATAGCGACAGCTAAATTTCGACTTGGCATATCACGTAATAAAGACACATTATCTTCTCTAGACTTTCGTTGCTTTTCAGCATCTCTATCTTGCTTTTGACGTATGTAGTCAATGACATTGGTCGTTTCAAATGATGCAATATCAGTTGGGAAGCCATACCCTGGTAGAAAGCATTTAGCAGCAAGTTCTCTTAATAAATATTCATCACTGAGTCTACGCATTTCAATACTTAATCTATAAGCGTAAGCACTACCTTTCACTGCCTCACTCATCTGTGTTTCTAGTCGCAGGTATTCTCTTAACCATTGATCACGCATTTCAGTGATTTTTTGGATAGTGTTCCCTAAAATACTTTCAACGGAATCAAAAGATAAATCGGTACCTTTGATTAATTTTTCTAGCGCATAAGAATATGTATAAATATTGGCTTTTAACCAATTAATAAATCGATTGCAAACAGAAATATCTTCGTCACCATTTGCTAAATAAAACCACTTCAAATTTAATTTAGTTTTCTCAGCATCTGTATTTCCAATCTCATTTTTTAAAAAGAAAGAGAGATACATGGAATTGACATGCCTTTGGATCAATCTCTTAGAGTTTAAAGCGACATAAGGTGCCGGAATACTGGTCTCAAAAGCCCATTTAGGGTTATGAAATACTTGTTGATCATGTGGATTTGACTTACAGATTGTGTAAGAAAGTGCTCTAGATTCTTTACTACGACCCGCACGACCCGCACGTTGCAGATAGTTTGCAGGATGTGGTGGTACGTTATTCATCACCACTGCTGAAATACCACCGATATCAACCCCCATTTCCATAGTGGTTGAACAGTTCATTACATTAACTTCGCCTGTTTTAAATCGCTTTTCGTAGTCTTGTAATCGCTCACTTGCTTGCTGTGCTGAATGTTCTGCAACTCGATAGTACATACCACCTTCAACAATTCGATCACAAAGATCATTCCACAAATTTAAAGAGCGCAGCTCCTTAATTGTCTCATCATTAGCAATTAAGTCACGGATGTATTGAATGTTGTCATGATGGTCTTTATTGGAACTAAACACCTTCAAATTCGGCATTTTAATCTTTTGACAAATGAAAGCCTCTTTACTTTTTGGAATACCCGTCGGTAGATACGGAGTAATACCTTTGAAGGTAGTATCAATTAATCTATGCGTGACGGGACAAATAAATACTTGTTCATTCAATGAAAATTTGAACTTTTGTGGTCTAATAAAAAATTGACCATTATCACTTTCTAAAATAGCTATATCTTGAGTCAAAACTTTCCAAGCACATTTCAGCCATTCATCAGCAATATCTATATCAATAGTAGCACTTAGATCTAGTTGCCCACCTAAAGCTAATAACTTAACCAAACGATTATTCTTTCGCTTACATGATCGAGGTATCGACGCAATACTTGATGATCAACAAAAGAGGATACTCTGCGTGTACTCTCATCTTGACTAAAATCATATTCACGTTTTTTTATATCTTCATTTTCATCATCATCCTTTGCACGAGCATCCGAATAATCCGAGAAGCCTTCTGTGATCAAAGGTGGGGCAATGAAACTTAAAATAGAAACCTCTGTTTCCTCAAGTGAGGGTTGAGCTTTTTTTCTATTCACCTGTACTTTTTCATCATAGTAGAGATTTTCAACAGCCACCCTATATTCATCTAAATAGCGATTTAATGATTTTTCAATCTGATTATTTTTCTGTGCATTGAAAACTAGACAAGTAGCAATTGTTCGGTCTTTGTGATGTTTAGCATAATTACTAAATTCTTTTTTCGAAAGCTTTAATGGATCAACATCTATAATTGCTCTAAAATAGAAAACAAGATTGGTTAATACATCATCTACACATTTATCAAAGTTTTTACCCACCACTCTAAGTAATAAGTACAATGTATAGTTTATTCTTTGGACTTTTAATTCTGAGTCATCAAGCTTCAAAAGCAATCCAGACAAAAACATTACATAATTTAAAATTTCAAAAGTTTTATTATTTATCTCAATTCTAGTACCATTATTTAATTTTCTAGAATTATTGCATAGTATCGAGATACTCAAAAACCCCAATATATGCTTATATTTAGTTCTTTGCTGATATTTGCAAATATTAAAATACAACATTTCACAGCGATCTATTAGAATTTCAAAACTATCTTTATCTATAAAATTCAAATGAAAATCTTGAACATATTCAAAATTTAAAACCGCAAGTCTTTCACCATATCCAGAAATTTTTTTCTCAAAATCATTACAATGATTTTCAAGATCTTCCTTATTCAAAATTTCACTCATTTTAATTAACTCCAAAATAACTCTTAATACTCATTAAAATTCTTAGGCAATTTAAAAAATTTCACAAAATCACTTTTATATAATTTTTCATGATTAGAATATCCACGTTTTTTAAACACCTCCTTATTAATATAAAACCTTATTTCCGTCTTATCTTTTTGGTTTAAATATTCAAAAATCCTGTTAAACAAATAATTTCTTGATTCCTTCTTAATTGAAGCACTTTTTAAATAATGAAAAAGCTCGAACCAAAAAACATAACTTGTTTGAGCCTCAACCCAAACCTTCTGATCTTGCTTGATCGAATCCGGTAAATAAGCACATGCTGTTTTAAAACATTCAAGATCGTCACTGATTCGTTTAGCAATTGAAGTAAGTATTTGGCCTTGGACCTTCTTTTGCAGGGTTACACTAGAGCCAGTTTGATTAAGTACAGTCTTAAGTATGTCCAATTGAGTTTTTTCAACCACAATCTTCGAGTGACTCGTACTACGATGTTTGACTTTTTGCTTTGATTTTGAATATTTTTTGGACATTATTAACTCCAAATCCTACCCTATAAAAATTTCATTAAGACTTTTTTTGAGCATGACTAAGCCTAGAGCCTAAATCTAAATCCAATTTAAACTGATGATATTTCTTAAAAAATAGGTATATAAATTTTATGGATGAGATAGTATTTCTTGTTATTGCGTGCTTTTTACCTCTAAATAGAGTGAACGCCAATAGCATGAAAAACTATCTCAATTTTTCTAGACTTCTTCTTTGACACAAGCAAATTTATAGACTTCTGCTTTACTCCATCGAAGACTGCGACCATGCCTAATAGGACTTATTGGTCCGTTTTCATACAATGCCCATTTACGTAATGTTTGTTCTGCATACCCTAATAAACGAGCAGCCTCACTAGTAGATAGCAATAATCTATCTTGAGTAATTTGTTTAACTTTATGTTTCATGTTGATTAAGATATCTGGTTTAATACATTTACATAAAACTAAATTTT